>CAZNYC010000096.1:0-15940 GCA_964577175.1 uncultured Anaerolineales bacterium | reverse complement strand
CGGATGAGCCCCTCCTCGACCCCGCCGACGCCCTCGCCGCCCCGGCGCTGGACGTAAGGCTTTGAACGTGCAACC
Source organism: uncultured Anaerolineales bacterium (assembly GCA_964577175.1). GTDB lineage: Bacteria > Planctomycetota > Phycisphaerae > FEN-1346 > FEN-1346 > BS750m-G62. Next base: position 15,865 of record CAZNYC010000096.1, on the reverse strand, counting down.
GCCGGGCTTGCCCGACGCGTAATGGCCCGTCCGTCAGGGTCTGGCGAGGAACATGTACGTCTCGCCCACCTTGAGTCCGTCGACCGTTACGGAGGGGCTTGCCGTGAGGTGTACCGTCCGCCACGGCTCCGTCCACGAGTTCCACCGGTAGACCTCGATCGTCCGGGCGCGTGGCGGAATCTCCTGGACGGTGTAGGCAGTACCGGGGCGGTCGGTCCACGCCTTGCGGTTTTGCCAGACCCACATGCGCCTGCCGTCGCCGTCCAGGACAAACTCGCCTTTGTCCCTGGGCCGGCAGGCGGTGAACTCCATCCCCTTCGCGAGCCGGCACACGAGCCGCAGCACCTTGCCGCGCGCGGTCGGCCGCCACGGGTCGCGCGACGCCGCGAGCCCGTAGTTTTCGTCCTTCGATTCCAGGTGAAAGATGTTCCAGGGCATGACGAACTCAGAGGCCCGCTCGCCGCCGTCGCCGACGACGCCGAGGGCGTCCCACAGGGCGGTCAGGAACATGCGGGCGGCCTCCTCTTCGGAGATTTCGCGCCGCTTCACGTTCATCTCGGTCGTGTGAAAGCCGATGTCGGCCGTAATGCCGACGTCGCGCCGGACCTGGTCGAACTGGCTCTGGAGCGACCACTTTCGCGTGCCCCGCCAGGGGATGTGCTTCACGTCCCAGTAGCGATGGATGTCGATGGAATTGAGTTTGCCCGCGTTGAAGAGCGGGGCCGCCGCCGTCGCGTACGGGTTCCGGTTGCGGAAGAGCGACCCCTCGATGTACCCGCCGGGGCCGACACGCAGGTGCTCGTCCACGCCGTGAACGCCGTCGGCCAGGCCCTCCAGGGCCCGGGCGTAGACGTCGGGGGGGATCGGCTCCGGGTTGTTCGCCTTCCACGTCGGCTCGTTGATGGCGGTGTAGAATCGCACGCCCCAGCCTTCCACGCCCTTGGATCGCAGCCATTGGCTGTCCGGGGCGAACCGTTCGGCCAGGGCCCGGCCGACGGTCTTCCACTTCTCGTACCCGCCCAGCGGGCCGGCCCAGCGGGTATAGTACTCGCACAGGAACACCGGCTCGATACCGTAGCGATGGCAGAGCAGGATCAGGGCGTCGCACTGCTCCGGGTGCGGCCGCTTGTCGCGGGGAGAGAAGTAGATGGACTCGGCGAGGGGAATGCGACACATGCCGCAGCCGAGGTCCCGCAGGATCTTGAGTTGCTCCTCGGCGCGGGAGAGGTCACGCCGCACCATCACGTTGCCGCCGCCGATCCGGGACGGCACGTCGGCCGATGCCCCCGCCGTCACGGCGAGAAACACGACGGCCGCGGCCGTGGCCGCCGGGGCGAGCCGATGGGGTATGTGCGACTGACGCATGCAGAAGACTCCTTTCGTAACAGGCGTTGGGGGCCGCTGCCGTCACGGGTTGGCTCCTTCCATCGTCACGGCGGCGGGTGGCGGCCCGGCGGGTCAGGCGACCGGGCGCGCGGGAGGTCACTTCACCGTCTTCTTCCCCCAGGGAGCCTTGACCGGCACTTCCAGCGCCAGGAGGTTGTAGCCGGCCCACGTCTGGTTGCCGGCGCGTTTGGTCGCGTGGACGCGCACGTACCGCGCCTGGGCGGGGTCGAAACGGAGGCGGTCGGTGGCCTCCCACGTGACGTACGGGCGGTCGGTGGCCTCGTGCACCGTGGTCCAACTTGCAGGCTTGTCGGGATCGGCGCGGGCCACGTCCACGGTGAACGCCGACGGATGGATCTTCCACCCCCACAGCAGGTTCACGCGGTCGATCGGCCGCACGGCGCCCAGGTCCACGTAGAGCCATGCCTTGTCGGTTTTAGCGGCGGACCAGGCGGTGAAATAGTCGCCGTCGACGGCGGCTTCGGGCGCCTCGCCGGAGGAGGCGACGACCGGCTTGCCCCGCGCCGCGTCCACCATGCCGACGGCGACGCGCACCGTATTCGAGACGGTCGCGAGGCGACTGTTATCCTCGGCCCGAGCCGTCAGGTCGTAGCACCCGGCGGGCGCTTTTGTCCAGGTGAACGTGTACGGGGCCGTCTCGGCGGTGCCGATGGGTTTGCCGTCGGCGAGGAACGTGACGCGCCGCACCTTGCCGTCGCGGTCGACGGCGTAGGCCCGGATGGAGGGCGGCGCGTCCGGGAACCAGGCGGAGCCGTCGTCTCGCGGCTCCAGGATGCCGACGTGCGGGGCGATGGGGCCCGGGCCGAGGGGCGGCAACTCGTCCAACGTCAGGATGACGTCTTGCCGCATGGTGAACGTGGCCCAGTCCGCCGGGCGGCGATGGCTCGGCGCGCCCCACCAGGGGAGGGCGTAGAGCCAGGCGGGGAGCGTACCGGCGGCGGTCTTGTCCGGGTCGGGGATGGCGTCGCCCTCGCCCATGGCGAGCATCTTGCCGGGCGAGACCTTCGCCATCACGTCGTAGTAGGCCCGGTAGGGCTCCACGTCCGTGCGGAAATCGACGCCGTAGATGTCGATCCCCGAAATATCGACGTATTTGGCCCCGGGATAGAAGGCCTTGCGGTCCTCGGCGGTCTTCTTCTTGCCGACGCCCGCGCTGTAGACCCAGATGAGGTTGTCCAGTTTGCGCTCGTGGGTGAAGGTGTCGAACATCATCCGCCAGAGTTTGGCCGTGTTGGACGGCTGCTCCTTGTCGGTCCACCAGAACCAGCCGCCGTCGATTTCGTGCAGCGGCCGCCAGAGGACGGGCACGTCGGCGTCTTCGAAGGCCTGGAGCGTATCCGCCGCCCTGGCGAGTTCCTCCATGCACTGTTTGTGCTCCGGCGTGCCGGGGGTGACGAGGCGGCCGACGTCGACCGGTTGCTTCCGCCGGCGCTGCCAGGCCGAATCGTCGTTAAAGTGCCAGTGCCAGTGCAGCGTCAGGATGTAGCCGTGGGTGACGGCGTGCGCGACGACCTCTTCGGCGTCGCCCAGCCAGCGGATGTCGCGGCCCCAGACGGCGGCGTGCTTGCCGGTCTGCTCGTAGTCGTCCGGCGTGTGGACGTACACGTTGTAGCCCGCGAGCATCTTTTTCCCATAGACGGATTCGAGGTAATCCAGGGTCTTGCGCGCCGTGGCACTGAGCCGGGGGTTGGCCGGTTCCATCGCCGCCGCCGGGGCAATCATGCCGGCGGTCGCAAGCACCGCCAGGGCGAACCCGACGAGGCGTTGAGGACGAGGGGTGGCAACGTTCATCGCGGCATACCTCCTGTCGGCCGGCATCGGCGGGCTCATCGTACGCGACAGACGCGAGCGGTATCAACGGGAAAGACGCCGGCCGTGGCGGATGGGCGGCGGGCGCGGAGCCCCGCCGAGCGCAAGACGGTTGGCACTACAACGCTAAGTCGGCCATTGGCGCGGTGGGTCTGTGCACCCACCGCGCTCGAAACGGCCTTTCCAGGGCTGCGCGGCGCCTGCGGAGACCCGCCGCGCACGAGGTAGCGTTGTAGTGTTAGTGCATGAAGCGCGGTCGTTACGGAGAACCACCGCGCTGCCACCCGAAATCGAACCGCTCTATTCGCCGTCACGGCCTGTGGCTCGGGACGGCGACCTCGAGAGACTCGCACACCGGCTCACCGCGGACGGCGATGTCATACGGCCCCGGCTCCTTCAGCGTCGCGGTGTGTCGCTTGCGGTCGTTGCCTTCGCGCCACGTGTGGGTGATCCTTACGGGCCGGGCGGACGGGCGGCCGTCGTCGAGACAATGCGCGTAGATGTGCACGTTATTGAGCGCCGGGTCGCCCACGTACCGGACGAAGATGCGCGCGGCGGGGCGGTCGAGGCGGACCTCGCGGCAGGCGTTCGTGTGCCAGTGCTGGACGTCGGTCGGCATGTCGGCGCGATAGATCTCGCGGAAATCCTCCGGCTCGTCCGCGGCCCAGGCCATCGTGTTGTGCGTGTGGCGGGCCGCCTCGCCCTGGTGCGTGCGGAAACTCCCCTGGGCACAGAACCAGGCGATCTTCGTGCCCGGCGGAGCGGCTACCTTCACGACGACCGGGCCGCGCATGCGGGCCGTCTTCCGCGACGGGTCGTAGTCGGCGGGCGGCTCCGCGAGGTACTTGAGCAGTTCCTCCGGCCGGCTCGCGTCAGATCGCACCTCCACGAGGCGCGTCTTCAGACCGTAATGGTCGCCGGTGCGGTACGCCATCCGGTTCGTCCCGCGGCGGAGGACGGGCAGGGCGGCCGGGGCCACCTGCACCCACGTCGTGATGCCGAGCGACCGGAGGACGGCCTCGTCCGGCCGGCCGCGAAGCGTCACCTTCAGCAGGTACCCGTACGTGCCGGCGACGTGCGGCGTGAGGTCGAGGGCGGCGGGGAGGGCATGGGCTGCCAGGTCGCGCCACGTCCGCCCGCCGTCGAGGCTGAGCGCGAGGCTGAGGCTGCGCCCGTCGATGCGGACCACCGACGCCTCGCGGTCGTCGTCCGTCGTGTCGAGGTCGCCGACGACGGGCACGATGACGTACGGCGAGCGGACCTCGAAGACGGCGAACCCCTCGCCGGCCTCGGCGAGTGTCAGGCCGCCGGCGGCGGGGCGGACGTTGCGGGCGTCCCAGGCGCCGTCGCGGAAGTCCGTCGAACGGTCCGTCAGGTCCGGGCGATAGACGAACCGCCCGTTGCCGTAATTATGGATGGTGAAGTGGCGATGATTCGGTTTGGGGCCGCGTGGGTCCTGCTCGATGAGCCGCCGCAGCCAGTCGAGGCGGTTCCACTCGGCCCGATGGTGCCACCGGCCGCCCTGCGGCGTCCACCAGCGGGTGAACGTCTCGCCTTGCCGCAGGACGTAATCCATGGTGTGCCCGCTCTGGTTGAAGCCGTAGTAATGCTGCACGGGGGTCTTCAGGTAGACCCGGCGGGTCTTCTCGAGCGGGTCGTTCGGGAAGAAGAGGGGTCCGCGGCCGTTCCAGAGGGAGGCGTCGCGCCGGGCGTCGGCCATCGAGGCCAGCGTGCCGTCGGGGCGGCGGAAGACCGCCCGCACGTCCAGGTCCACGTAATGCCAGCCGCCGTCGTAGAACACCTCGCTCGTCACGTGCGACCAGGCGGGCAGGGCCAGCGTGCGGGCGCGGCCGGCGCCCATGTCCTTCCAGACGCCTTCCATCACCGGGCCGAACAGGCCGCAGAACCCGTACCCGTACACGTTGACGATCTTGACGGGGTCGCGGACGACGCGGTATTCGCTGAGCGCGTCGTGGCCCTCCAGGACCTCGTTCACGTGGAAGACGCCGCTCCGAGTGTCGACCAGGTATTTGTACACCTCCCACGCCAGGGCGTCGCCTTCGAGGTCGCGCCAGCGGGGGAAGGCGCGGAACGTCCGCATGCTGTAGGCGTCGGCCCGGTGCGGCGAGACGACCCGCGGCGCGTACTCGCGGGCCTGAGCCGCCCCGGCCGCCAGCAGAAGGACCGCGAGGACGACGCCGGCGATGCGCATGGCAATGGCTCCTTCCTTCGCGGCCGCAGGCGGCGGCGGGGCAGCGGCCTCAGGGCGCCGGGGCCGGCTCGTCGGCGCCGACGGCCGTCTCGGCGGGCCGGGCCTCGCCGTCGATGTCCGCCGGCACCGCCTTGCGCCGGGGGACGCGCGCGGACTCCGGCAGTGCATTCGGTTTCAAGTGCAGGTTGCCCCCCGCCGCGTCGACGAACCAGCCGGCCGCGTTCTTCGTGAGGTTGTGCTCGAGGGTCATGGGGCTCTCGGTCTGGACCCGCATCGGCAGGCCGCTCAGCAGGTTCCCCGCCGCCACCAGCCCGTCGTTGTCGTGGACGAGGCGGATGAGCCGCCGCAGCCGCGACTCGGGATCGTGAATCGTGTTGTGCAGGATGCGGCACTGGCGGGTGTAGTCGGCCAGGATGCCCTGCTCCGGGCACCGCGCGAGGAAGTTGTTCCGGACGATGCACCGCACGGCGTGGACGGGCACGTCGTCCGGCCGGTGCGAGTTACCCAGGCAGATGCCGGAGTCGCAGTCGATGATGACGTTCCGCTCGACGACGCAGTCCTCGGCCTCGTGCCAGAGGAAGACGGCGCCGCGGGCCTCGCCGGTCCGTCCGCGGATACCGATGAAGACGTTGTCGCGGATGGTCCATCGACGCGGGTACATGACGTCGATGCCGCCCACGTAGTTGCCGTCGAAGTTGTCGGGCCGGTCGGCGGGGTCGTCGGCGAACCGTTTCGGCCGGTCGTTGGTGAAGAGGCACCATTGGATGCGGCAGTCGGCCGGGCGGAAGCGGCCGCGGTCCTCGGGCCGGACGGCCGGGCCCTTCACGCCCCGCTGCCACACGTTGTGGATCACGCAGTTGCGGATCGTGACGCGCGTCGTGAACCGGTCGGCGTTGATCTTGATGCCGTTCCAGCGGACGTTCTGCACGGTGAGGTCCGCCACGGTCACGCCCGAACATCCGGTGATGCCGAGCAGTTCGCCGTGGCGGCTGTGGGCGCCGTCGAGGACGACCCGCTCGCGCCGGCCGGAGGCGCTGCGCAGCGTCACGTCGTCGGTCCGGATGTCGAGGAACCGCGGCATCCGGTAATGGCCGTCCGCGACGAGGATCGTCCCCCCCGGTTCGACCTCGCGTGCCGCCCGGAAGAGGTCGTCGACGGTCTCGACGCGGATGACGGGCCCCGTCGGCTCCGGCAGGGGCGGGGCCTGCGGGCACCAGGACGGGGCCGGGGGGACCTCCGGCACCGCTGCGCCGGCGGACGCCCCAGCCGCCGCGCAGGCGAGCAGCATCCCCCACATCGCCGCGGCGGCCGCGAGGTTCGTGCGCAGGCTTGTCCCCATGATGTCAGCCTTTCACATGCCTCCCGAAGGCCGAGCGGTGGCGTCCCCACGGCCGATTGATCTCAGTAAGGAACCATGCTCTCGTTGCGCGAGGCTGTCATTCTGAGGTCCCGCTTGCGGGACCGAAGAATCTCGCCGCCGGCCACGGCACGAGCCGTACCCGTGCCAGGGTGCGAAAGGCGACAAGGCGAGATTCTTCGTCGCGGCTCCGCCGCTCCTCAGAATGACAAACCAGGCCATGAGTCTTGCCTGTCTCAGGATCGCGAGGGCGGGCGGCGTTCAGGGCCAGACCGGAACCGTCTGTTTGCCGCCGCCCGGAAACGTGAACGGGCCGGGGTACGGCTGCTCCGCATTCCGCGCCTTACCGAAGTAATCCGTGTCGATGCGGTATGGCGAGCCGTCCGGCTGCACGTACGGCAGGTCCGGGACGACCGTCCGCCCGAGGCGGGCCGTGGTCACGAGCGGGCACGACGCCGCGTCGGCCCACGCCTTCTCCAGGGTGATCTCCAGGGCCACGCCGTCCGACGACTGCACGAGGCGGATGCCCGGATCGACTTTCTGCCTCACGATCGGGTCGGCCTCGTGCCTGGAGGGCGTCGCGCCCTTCAGGAACACGTTCCCGTGCATGTGGACGGGCAGCGCGGCGTCGTCGTACGCGGCGAGGCCCGCGAGCCCCACGAAGATATTGTTATAGAAGCGGTCGTCGCCGCCCTGGATGTTCCGCAGTCCCGCGATCTTCGTCGAGTGGGGCGGATGGAACGGCGTCTCCCGCCTGAGTTCCGGCCGCTGCCCGATGCGCCCCGCGAACAGGTTGTGCACGTAGGCGCCGCCCTCGGACCAGTCGAACAGCGACGTCGGCGACAGGAAGATGTTGTTATCTACCAGGAACGGCCCGTGGTTGACCTCGACGAACAGGTCCTCGCGCGGCCCGTTGTCGTGGAGCAGGTTCCGCGTCACGCGCGTGCCCTGGGCCATCCAGTCGAGCCAGATGCCGCGCGACGTGTGGTGGATGTGGTTCCGGCGGATGGTGGTGTCGATGGCGGCGTGAATCTTGATGCCGGCCATCTCGGCGCCCGTGAACAGCCGGCTCACGTGGATGTCGTGGATCACGTTGCCGCCGATCGTGCTGAACGCCGCGCCCATGCTGCCGACGAGGCCGGCCTGCTCGCAGTGGGCGATGCGGTTGTTCCGGACCACGTGGCCGCCGATGTTCTCTTTGGACCAACCGTTCTCGAGGGCCCGGCGGATGGTGCGATTGTACGCATCGGCGGATTGCGACTTGTTATCCCACTCGTCTCCGTACTTGCCCAGGGTCACGCCCGTGCAGCGGGAGTACCGGATATCGTTATCCTCGATGACCCACCCCTTGCTCCAGTGCGTGCCGACGAGGCCGATCTGCTCGGCCGTCGGCGGCGCCCACGGCGTGGCCGCGTGCATGAGCGTGAAGCCGCGCACCGTGATGTAGTTGCGGCCGGGCTTGTCCGGGTAGAAGACGGTGCGGCGGACGTTGACCTCCACCTCGGCCTCGTTCGGGTCGGCGCCCTTGAACTGGGCCCAGATCGTGGTCGCCTCGTCGCCGACGGTGGCGAACCAGAGGGGCGCGTCGCCGGCGGGCTTCAGCACCTCCTCGCGCTTGGCGGCCTCGGTCAGCCAGTGGCCGTTCAGGTAGACGGCCGCGGTGTGATGCTTCCGCCCCTTGGGGTTGAACCAGTCGCCGCGAATCACGTCGGCGAACGGGTTGAAGTCGCCGAAGAACGCGTTCGGCAGGGTGACGGTCCACGTATCGTCCTGCACCTTCTTCCATCCCGTGACGCGCTCGGAGCCCTTGACCACGACCTTCTCGCCCGGTGCGGCGCGGTAGACGATGCGCGTCTCATCGGACGTCCCGCCGCGGGGCGGGTTGATCCGTTCGCGATACACGCCCTCGTGCACCGTGACCGTGTCGCCGGGCCGGGCCTTCTGCGCCGCGGCGGAGATCGTCTTCAGCGTGTTCGAGGCCGAGCCGTCGTTCGTATCGTCGCCGTTGGATGAGACGTGGTACTCCCGCCCTCCGGCCCTCGCCGCACCGGCCAGGACCACGGCCAGCGCCAGCACGATTTCCAGATGGGAACGCCGCCATGTGACCGTCCGCATACGCCTCTCCTTTCGCCGGACTCCGTCGATGCCGCGGGTGCCACTCTGATACCACCCCCGGCGCGGCAAGTCAACGACGCCATCCGCCCGTGCCTTCGCCGGCGGGCGACATCGTCGGGTCCGCTCAACGCGTCGCCTTCAGCGGGGCGACCTTCGTCGCCGCGAACCTTTTCCACTGCGCCTCGACGGCCTCGGCGGTCGGCAGGCCGGCGTGAATCCACAGGCCGTACCGGAGCCGCAGCGGACGCGCAGCCGTGACCTCGACGGGTTCTTCGAGCGTCAGGCACGCGCCCATCCACCCGTCGCCGCGCACGTGGAAGGGCGTCGGGTGGTTCAGGTTCGACGGGTGGTCCATCAGGGTGACGCCCTCGACCTTGCCGGGGGCGATGGGGCCGGAGTAGTCGCACCACCGGGCGGGCTTGCGGAAGCAGCCGTCCGGGCCCTTCTCGTCGCGGTGCCCCTCGGAGTTGCGGATCGTCCCGCCGCCGTCGTGGATGCCGATCGTCTTGGCCATCCGCACGCCGATAACCCCGAACGGGTTGACGTTGAACGTGGCGGGCCGGTCCGGGGCGGGGGCGGCGAACTCCAGGTCCACGAGCATCAGCCACTGGCGCCCCGCCAGCGGCCGGACCGCGACGCGCCGCCGCTCCACGAGCAGGACCTTCCCCTCCGGGCCGACCCAGTGGTTCAGGGTCTTCACCGCGGCCTCGTCGTCGCCGTCCTCCAGCCGCTCGACGCGCTGATGGACGATGGTGCCGAGGTTCCGGCCGTGGTCCGCCCAGAAGTTCACGCCGTCCACGTCGTGGTGCGACACCCACACCGAGTTGTGGTGCGAGTGCGTGACGGGGTCGTGCGGGTGGCCCATCCGCGTCAGCGACCGGCCGGCCGGCCCGATGACCGGAAACACGAACGGCCGCCGCAGACCGCGGCCGAAGTGGTACCGCGCGATGTCCGTCCCGCCGCGATGGAACGAGACCTGGTCGTACGGCTGCGGCACGGCCTGCATCCGGGGGACGGGCTTGGGGTTCGCGAGCGCGGGGTCCGGCTGCGCGGCGCGGCCCTCAAGGGTGAGCAGGCACGGAATCAGCAGGGCGGTCATCAGGGCAAGACGCTTCATCGTTCGAGTCCTCCACGGGTCGTCCTGACACGACAACGCTAAGTCGGTGCTTTGCGCGGTGGGTCTGGAGTACCCACCGCGCTCGAAAGGCCCTTTCCAGGCCCGCGCGGCGGGTGCGGAGACCCGCCGCGCACGAGTTATTGAGGCCGGCAGAACCAATGTAACAAGGCGGGTGCCACGGTTTGCTTGTCAAACCGTGTGTCGGACCGGAAAACACGGATTGCGAGCAATCCGTGGCACCTTCGAATTCGGAAACTGTGACATTGGTTTTGCCGGCCTCAATAGCGTTGTAGTGCTAACAGTCGAGCAGCAGCACGCCCGGGCGGACAAGATCGGCCGGGCCACACGGGGTCGTGAAACGTTACCCGGCGGCGGCGACCTGTTTCAGGAGTTCGCGCATGAAGGCCGGCAGGTCGTCGGGGAAGCGGCTCGTAATCAGGTTGTCGTCGACGACGACTTCCTCGTCGGTGTACTCGGCGCCGGCGGCCTTGACGTCGTCGCGGACGGCCTTGTAGCAGGTGGCGCGGCGGCCGTGGAGGACACCGGCCGAGACCAGGATCTGGGCCCCGTGGCAGATGCAGGCGACCGGCTTCCCAGCCTCCATCATCTTTCGCACGGCGGCGACGGCGGTGTCGTCGAGGCGGACGGTCTCGGGCGCCTTCCCGCCCGGCAGGATGAGCACGTCGTATGCGTCCGGGTCGACATCGCTCAGGGCGAGGTCGGCGCTGACGGCGTAGCCGTGCTTGCCCGTCACGCCCTTTGCGCCGGGCGTGGCCACGTGGACCTCAATGCCCTCTTCCTGGAGCCGGTAGTACGGGTAGAGGAGTTCGCAGTCCTCGACGCCGTCGGCGGCGAGAATGAGTGCCTGCATGGATGGACCTCCTTTGATGCGCGGGGGGTGTTCGGCTGCGGCGGGCCGCAAAACCCACCGCACGGGATGCAAAACGGAGCGGGGCGGTCCCTGCGGGGCGGTACGGGGTCCCGGCCGGAACCCGGCCGGGTTACTTCTCGATACGGATGGCCTCCACCGGGCAGGCGTCGGCGGCTTCCTGGGCGGCGGCCTCGTGTTCCGGCGGGACGGGGTCCGCGACGACCTCGGCGATGTCGCGCTCGCCCAACTGGAAGACCTCGGGGCACGTGTCCTCGCACAGGCCGCAGGCCGTGCAACTGTCGTCGACGTAGGCTCGCATAGGCTCGTCTCCTCCCGGTGGGTTCGTGCGGTCGCAACACGCGGTCGGCGCCGCGATGTTTACCGATTATCCATCCCGGCGGCCCGGCACGCCATGGGCGAGGTTGCGTTGCGCGAGGTCGGAGAGAGCCGCGTTTTCGGACCGGGGAATTCCCTACAAGCGGCGTTTCGTGCGCGGCGGACGCCCCTCGGCTTCACTCGGGACCGGTTCCGACCCACCGCGCTTTTCCTCGCATGAGCAATCCCCAGGATGCAAGGCGACGGGGCGACCCCCGTCGGTAACGGGCCTCACGGCTTCGGCGCGGGGACGTACATGTCCTGCTTCGTCAGGCCGTAACGGTCGATCGCCTCCGGCGTCACGCCGTAGCCGGCGTCGGAGGCTCGCGGCTCGGCCGCCGGGTCGGCGTCGTCGGGCAGGGGACGGACCCGGACGGACCGGAAGGCCACGCGGCTGCCGGGGTCGTGCCCCTGGAGGGCGAGCGTCCCGCGCGAGAGGACGCGCCCCGGCCGCTTCGGCCGCCGCGGGTCCGCCGGTTCCACGTAGTCCACGGTCGGATAATCGTTCACCCATACGCGAATCCGTTTGCCGACGACCCGCACCCGCAGGCGGAACCACTCGCCGTCGACCGCGCACGCCGCGTAGATGTTCCGGACGGCGTACAGGCTGCCCGTGAGTTTCAACTCGCGGTAGTCGTCCGAGCCGGAATGGGTGTGGTTGATCTGGACCTCGTACCCCTTGGCCAGCCATCCCTTTTCCTGCCACGCGGTGTGAAAGAAGATGCCCGAGTTCGCGCCCCTGCCGGTGCGGACCTCGGCCACGAGGTCGAAGTTGCGGAAGTCGTGGTCGGCGACGGGGCCCGTGTAGAAGAGGTGGCTGCGCGGCCCCTGGGCAGCGAGGCCCCCGTCCGCCACGCGCCAGGTGCCGGGGTTCTCGGCGGCCTGCCAGCCGGCCGGCGACCGGCCGTCGAAGAGGTCGATCCAGCCGTCGGATGCCTGCTCGCCCGCGGCACCCGTTGGGGCGGGTGCGGCAACCATGGCGGCAAGGATCAGGACCGCCGGCAGGCGGCGATGCAGGCAAGCGCTGGTCATGGTGGCTCCCTCGTTCACGGGGTGGACGTGCGAGGCCGCCCGGCCCGTCAGGCACGCCCGTTTTAACACGCCCCTGCGGCAAAGGAAACGGTGTTGTCGTTTTCCCCGGGGGCGTGCGGAATTGCGTTGACAACCGATACTACGACTGTAGTATTGGGTTTAACGTGTACGAGGAACCTGCCGCCGGCTGCGGCTGCGTCGCCGGCCGCGCCGGCATCGCCCCGGCCGCCGCACGCACGGACGGGGAGCGGCGCATGCGCGCGGCGGCCCGCGGCGCTCCCGACGCCGAACCGGCGCATCAAAGGAGGCCCACATGACGACCGACGACCGGCCACCCGAGCCGCCGCGCACCGACGACGAGGCCGCCGTCGCCGAACTCGGCGAGGCACGCGACCGCATCTTCGGCGAAATCCGCAAAACAATCGTCGGCATGGACCAGGTCATCGACGAGATGATGATCGCCATCTTCGCCCGAGGCCACTGCCTGCTCGTCGGCGTGCCGGGCCTGGCGAAGACGCTGCTCGTCTCGAGCCTGGGCCAGACGCTCGGCCTCTCGTTCAAGCGCATCCAGTTCACGCCGGACCTGATGCCCTCGGACATCACCGGCACGGAGGTGCTCCAGGACGATGCGACCAGCGGCGAGCGGCGGTTCAAGTTCCTGCGGGGGCCCGTCTTCGCCAACCTCATCCTGGCCGACGAGATCAACCGCACCCCGCCCAAGACCCAGGCCGCGCTGCTGGAGTCGATGCAGGAGAAGAAGGTCTCGGCGGGCGGCGAGGACTACGCCCTCCAGGAACCCTTCTTCGTGCTGGCCACCCAGAACCCCATCGAGCAGGAGGGCACGTATCCGCTGCCCGAGGCCCAGTTGGACCGCTTCTTCTTCAACATCCTCGTCACCTATCCCACGTGGGATGAAGAAATCGAGATCATGAAACGCGTCACCAGCGGCCCGGAGGTTGAACTCGACCGCGTGCTGGAGCGCGAGCGGATCCTCTCGCTCCAGGACCTCGTGCGCCGCATCCCCGTGGCGGACCACATCTTCACCTACGCGGCCCGCCTGGCCAGGGCCACCCGCCCGGAGGAGGAAGAGGCGCCGGACTTCATCCGCAACGGGCTCGCCTGGGGCGCCGGGCCGCGGGCCAGCCTCTTCATGATCCTGGGCGGCAAGGCGCGGGCCATCCTCCGCGGACGGTACCACGTGGCCGTCGAGGATATCCAGGCCGTCGCCCGGCCCGTGCTGCGGCACCGGATCATTCCGAACTTTGCGGCCCAGAGCGAGGGCCTGACGACCGACGACATCATCGACCGCCTCCTGGAAGCGATTCCTGCCGACGAACGGCTCTACGATGGCACAGTCGCCAGCGCCTAAACTCCGGTACCTCGACCCCGAGGCGCTCCAGCGCCTGGAGTCGCTGGAACTCGTGGCCCGCCAGGTCGTCGAGGGCCTCCGGGTCGGCATGCACAAGAGCCCCCTGCGCGGTTTCAGCACGGAGTTCGCCCACCACCGGCCGTACGTGCCCGGCGACTCCACCCGCCACATCGACTGGCGCGTCTACGCCCGGACCGAGCGGTACTACATCAAACTCTACGAGGCGGAGACGAATTACGACGCCCACCTGCTGCTCGACGCCAGCGCCTCCATGCGGTACGCCTCCGGGGCCGTCTCCAAACTCGAGTACGCCCGATTCATGGCGGCGAGCCTGGCCTACCTGGTCCTGCAGCAGCGCGACTCGGTGGGTCTGGGCGTCTTCGACGGCGAACTCCGCCGCTACATCCAGCCCTCGAGCACGATGGGCGTTCTCCAGGACATCGACCGCGAACTCGCCGAGGCCGAGGGCGAACCCCGCACCGACGTGGCCGCCATCCTCCACGCGTTCGCACGCCGCATTCCCCGACGCGGGTTCGTCATCCTCTTCTCCGACCTCTTCGACCACGTCGAGGAGTTCATCAAGGGCCTCGACCACCTGCGGTTCCGCGGGCACAACGTCGTCGTCTTCCACATGCTGGACCCGTACGAACTGCGGTTTCCGTTCGGCGGCGGCACGTGGCGGTTCGAGGGGCTCGAGATGGAGCCCGAGATCGTGACCCAGCCCCGCCGCATCCGCGAGGCCTACATGGCCGAACTCGAAAAGTTCCTGACGCGTATCCGGACGGCCTGTGAGCGCAGTCACGTGGACTACGTCCTCGTCGATACGTCCCGGCCGGTGGACGTGGTCCTGTCGAAGTACCTCATCGGCCGCGTCCACAGCGCCGCAGGGACGCAGATGCATTGATACGTAGTTGGTGATACACGTTGGCAGAACGTCCATAATTGTCATTCTGAGGAGCGGCGCAGCCGCGACGAAGAATCTCGCCGTGGTCGTTGCCGTTTGTTTCTTCGAGGCAAATGCGCGGCGGGTCTCCGCACCCGCCGCGCAACGAAACACAACGACTCATGCGATCCACGCTTACCGCCATCCTGACCCTGGCCCTCGCCGCCGCCCCCGCGGCCGGGGGCGTCGTACAGACGCTCGGCGAGCGCCTCGAAGGCGACGTCGCCTTCGCACGCGGGGCGGTGACGGTCGCCGGCCGGTCGGTGCCGTGGGCACAGGTCATCGGCGTGGTCCACGAGTCGCCGATCCGCACGATTCCCCCCGCGGAGGCCGTCCGGACGGTGGGCGGCGAGGTCTGGCGCGGCGAGGTGCTGCGCCTGTCGGCGGGCCGGCTGACGGCCCGGTTCGCGCTTTTCGGCGAACGCGAGGTCTTGCAGAAGTCCGTGACGGCCATCGAGTTCGCACGGGGTGCACCGAGCCTCGGACCCATCGTCCACGAGAACCTGATGAAGGCCCCAGGGACACTGTACCGGGAGGGCGCCGAACCGCTGCCCGGCACGCTCCTCTGGATCGACCGCCGGCGGCTGGCCATCGACTCGCCCCTCGGCGCCGTCACCCTCGACCGCGACGGCTGCCTCGCGTTTGCGTTCAATCGTGAGGGCTTGAACGTGTTGAACCAGGCGGGTCGCGACACGGTCAGCCTCGTGGACGGCACGGTGCTCGTCGGAAAGGTATCCGTGGGCGACGGCGTGGTGCGCCTCAAACACGCTGTCTTCGGCGAAGTCGAGGTCGACGCCGCCCTCGTCCGTCGCCTGGCGCGGCACGACCCGCGGGTTCGCCGGCTGGCGTGCTCCGGTGTGTGGCGCCCGTCGAGCATGGTGGAGGTCGGCCTTCCGCGGGAGCCGGGCCGGCCGGCCACGTTCGTGGCCCGCCTCACGCCGCTGCCGGGCGCGCGCGGCGACGCCCGCGTCCGCCTGGCCGTCGGCGAGACGGTCCTGCTGGAGCGCGCGTTCCGTCCGGGCGACGAGGCCGTCACCGTCCGCCGCGACATCCCGCCGGCGGGCGACCTGCGCATCACCGTCGACCGCGGCCGGCGCCTCGGCTTCCCCTGCGGCGTGCGGGTCGAAGATGCCATGTGCATCGTGGGCGAGGCTGGCAAGTAAGCGCGCCCTGCAACGGAGCGCGGTGGGTCTCCGTACCCACCGCGCGGCGGGTACGGAGACCCGCCGCGCCAGAGTGAGCCGGCGGCTTGGGCGCC
>CAZNYC010000095.1:0-16030 GCA_964577175.1 uncultured Anaerolineales bacterium | reverse complement strand
CACCCCAAACTCCTCACCGTCAAGGACCTGGCCCAGATCCTGAACGTCAACGAGCGGACCTGCTGGCGACTCGCCCGCCTGGCGGAGGAGGGGCACGGGGACTTCCCCAAACCGCTCCGCATCGGCCCCCAGACCGTCCGGTGGCGGCTGTCGGATCTGGAGGCCTACGTCGCGGCGCTGGCCGGCGAATAGGCCAAGTCCCATCAAATACTTGCAATAAGTGACTTGCCCGGGGGCCGAACCGGAGGTAAGGGGTCGTGAGGATTCAGAGACAGTGAGGACGTAGGCCATGGCCAGCATCTACCGGCGGAAGAAGGGTGGCTATTACTACATCACGTACCACGTACGCCCCGGCCAGCGGCGGACGGTGAAGGGGTCGAAGGACCGGGCGGCCACCGAGGCCCTGGCCCGCAAACTCGAATCCGACGCCATGCTCCGGGCCAACGGCATCATCGACGCCAAGGCCGAGACCAAGCCGCTCATGGTCGAGGACGAAGAGGGAAAGGTCGTCGGCGGCCACGTGGGGGAGTTCTACGATTCGCTGCTCGCCAAAGGCACCACCGCGAAGCACGCGCACATGGTTCGTCAGCGCGCCGCGGAGGTCCTCACGCTCAGCAAGGCGAAGCACCTGAGCGACATCACGCCGTCGGCCATCCAGGAGGCCATCGCATCGCTTCGCGACGACCGTCACCTGTCCCTCCAGTCGTGCAACCACTACTTGCGGGCCATCAAGCAGTTCTCACGCTGGCTGTGGCGGGACGGCAGAATCCGTGAGGACGTTCTCGTCCACCTCAAGGGCTACAACGTTCAACTCGACCGGCGGCACGACCGGCGAGCCCTGACCGACGAGGAACTCGTCCGGCTCATCGACGCGGCCGAAGCCGGTCGCAAGGTCCTCGGCATGCCGGGACCGGAGCGGGCAATGCTGTACCGGCTCGCCGTCGGGACGGGGTTCCGTGCAGGCGAACTCCGCAGCCTCACGCCCGAGTCGTTTGACCTCGACGCCGAGCCGCCCACCGTCACGGTTGAGGCGGGGTACTCAAAGCACCGCCGCGAGGATGTCCAGCCCATCCGCCGTGACCTCGCCGACCTGCTGCGCCCGTGGATCGAGGGCACATATCGCGGCAAACCCGTCTTGAAGATGCCGGACAAGCCGGTGAAACTCATCAAGGCCGACCTGACCGCCGCCCGCGAGGCTTGGCTGGAGGAGGCGCCGTCGGAGAAGGTCCGCAAGGAACGCGAGAAGACGTCCTTCCTCAAGTACCGCGATGCGGCCGGACGCGTGGCCGACTTCCACGCCCTGCGGCACACCTACATCAGCCGGCTGGTGCGCAGCGGCGTGAACGTCAAGGTCGCCCAGGAACTCGCCCGCCATTCCACGCCGACGCTCACCCTTGGCCGCTATGCCCACGTCCAACTGGTCGACCAGACGCGGGCGCTGGACGCGCTGCCTGCCATCGAGTCAGGCGACTCCGCACGTCACCCAGCACAGGCCACCGACACCGTCGCCGGATAAGCGCCTGCTCGCGCTGCCAAACTTACCGGAATGGGCTCGGTTCTTTCAGCGCTATTGCAGCGCGCCGTCGCCCCGGCACGTCATTATCTGTCATCACACGTCAAGACCGGGTGTCACGTAAGGCGGGAGCGAAAAGGGCCGTAAGTGGCGCCGTTGTCGCCAGTTAGCAAGAGTTGTCGCTACCTGACAATGGTACGCCCGGAGGGATTCGAACCCCCAACCCTCGGTTCCGTAGACCGATGCTCTATCCATTTGAGCTACGGGCGCAAATGCTTTGATCACGCTTGCTGGCGGGCCCAGGGGCCCGAACGGGCCGGTAACCATGACGGCACCCGCCCCGGTCTCCAAGAGTTTATACTCGACCCACCGGCTTCGGTCAACCCCGTTCACCGGGCTTTCCGGTGCCAGAACTGCGGGCGGACGGCAAAGGCGGCCGAGAGCCTGTGCACGCCGGTGGCGCCGTACGGGTCGGGCTACATCGCCCGCGCAGAGGCGGATTACCTGTTTCGCCCTCCTTGGCCGCGGCCGCCGCCCTCGGCCTCGGGCCGGCGAGGGATTATCCGGACAGGCTCTAACACTACAACGCTAAGTCGGCCATTTGCGAGGTGGGTCTGTGCACCCACCGCGCTCGAAACGGCGTTTCCATGGCTGCGCGGCACCTGCGGAGACCCGCCGCGCACGAGTTAGCGTTGTAGTGCTACTACGGCGGCACGACCTCGTGCGCACGCCCCGGGGCCGCACAACCTGCCGACCGCCCCTGGAGAGTACTGGCACGAGGCCGGCGGGAGGGAATTTGTCCTGGACGTCGAGCACCGGTGACACGACGATGGGCGGAAATCCCCAGCGATTCCACAGAAAGGCCGGGCCATGAGGGCTTGCCTCTCCTCTCGCCGCACTATCTGCCTGACGCTCGTGCTGCTGGGCGCGCCATGCCTTGCGCAAGGCCCGGGGCGCGCCCCCGGCCGTAAGGATACCGGCCTGCAACTCGCCGAGAACCCGCCGATGCAGGTCGTCACCCGGACACCGCCGGCGCCCCCCGCCGTGACAGGCGATTTCGAGGTGCGCGACGGGTTCCGGGTAATCACCACGCTGAAGGAATTCCGGGCGGCGAGCAAGAAGGACGGGCAGAAGATCCGGATGAAACCCGGCGTCTACCGCGCCGAGACGGTCGACCCGCCCATGACGGTGCCCCTGCGGCACGCGGAGCCGAACGCGGACGGCAGCGTGCCGACGAACCGCCAGGAACACATCTTCGCCGTCAACGGCTCGGACAATTATTTCGACCTGCGCGGGGCCGTGTTCGAGACGCCGGTCTCCGTGCAGAGCCGCCTCTCCGGCAAGGCGCACGTGGCCGACTGCTGGCACATCAACGGGTCCGGCAACGTCTTCGAGGGCGGGACCTTCCGGAACGTCACCGACCGGCCGTATCCGAAGTACCGCGTGGCCGAGAACGAGTTCGAGGTCTGCGGCGACGGAAACACGTTCCGCGATTGCACGTTCGTCATCCGCGGGTCCGTGCCGTACGGGTACTCGGACTTCTACGGCAAGGGCGGGCCGAACTTCGGGCGGCTCAATAAGCATTCGTTCATGTCCATCTCGCACGCCAACGGCACGCGGCTCGTCGGCTGCCGGGTGTACATGCAGTCGTTCGGGCACTGCGTCCATTTTCACAAGGTCGAGGGGGCGCGGATCGAGCGGTGCTTCTTCAGCGGCACGCTCCGGCCGACGAACGATATCTTCCGGGAATCGGTCGGCCGGGCCACCGAGTACGACTTCCACATCATGTATCGCGGCAAGCGGCCGATACCGCGCGACCGGATGATCCCCCTGACCGAGGACGGCGTCCGCTCGTACAACGACGTGAAGAACATCACCGTCAAGGACACCACGGTCGAGCGGCTGCGCGGCTGTTTCCAGTTGCTGTGCACCGGCGACGTGACGCTCGAGAACGTGACGGTCCGCGAGGCGGGTGACTTCGGCTACGACCTGAGCGCGGGCGACCGGGGCAAGGTCGTCATGCGCAACTGCCGGGCCGACATCGCCTACAACCCCGTCTTCAACCTGACGCGCGGCCCGGTGCCTGAGGACGCGTTTTACGAGGTGACGATCCTCAGCCCCGCCGAGGGCGTGAAGCCGACCGACCGGACGAGCCTGGGCAGGATCGCCGGCGATCGCTGCACGTTCATCTTTCACGACGGCACGAGCCGGCCGCTGCCCGAGGAGGTCAACGTCCTGACGTGCGGCGGCAAGAAGGGGTTGAAGAACTCTACCGTCGTCAACCACACCGCGGCCAAGGTCATCCTGACCGGCCGCACGCGCAACAACGTGATCCGATCGCGCGGGCCGGTGCTGGATCAGGGGAAGGACAACACCGTCATCCGCATCGGTGCCAGGCGAAGTCGGGACCCGAAGTAGAACAGGGTTCTTTGCCATCCCCACAGCGGGGGTTTCGGCGGGCGCGGGGCACGTGCCGCGCATCCGTACCACCGCGCAGGCGCGGCTCAGCCGCGCGGCGGGAGGGAGTCGCCCTTGACGGCCACTTGGCGGCGGGCATCCTCCTCCAGCAACATGAGCCGCTTGCCCCGCCCGAAGTTCTGCGTCCACAGCCGGCCCCACTTGCCGACGCCCAGCGCCGTGCTCCCCCCGGCTGCCATGTTCTTGTGATGGCCGGGACTCTCGAACCATCCCCAGAACGCCTTCTCGCCTCCGGGGTAGCCGTTGGCAATGTTCTCCGAGCGGGCGGCGTGGTAGCCGGCCAGTTTCGCCCGCTTCCCGAACGTCTTGTGCTCGGCCTTCGGCGACTCGTGGGAGAAGTAGCCGAGATCCGCCATCTCCTTCGAGTGCCGGCGTGCGCTCTGGAGCAGGCGCGCGTCGACCTCCAGCGGCAGGATGCCCAGGAGTTCGCGATAGTGGTTGACCGCCCGGGCGTTGTCGTACTCGGCCGCACTCATCAGCGACTTGAGGCCGGCGTTGTACGCCTCGATGGCGCGACAGGCGGCGTGGTGCCAGTAGTGCCAGGCCGTGGAGCCCGCCTCCGGCGCCGCCCCCTCGCCAAACTCCGGGATGGCCGTCACCTTCCCCACCGGCATGCCGAGGATGGCCTCGGCCGTCTCGGCGAGGTCGACCTCGTTCTGCTCGTTGAAGCGGAGGTCCTCGACCTCGAGGCTCCGCCAGATGGGGAGGAGGCGGCCGCGCTCGATCATCACCCGCCGCACCGCCTGCCGCACCTCGAACACCTTGGCGAGCAGGCCCACCTTCTCGTCGAGTTCGTCGTAGTACCCATGGGCAAGTTGCAGGGGCTGGCCCTTCGCCAGGACCTTGATGTTGGCGAGGGCCTTGGCGCGGGTGGCGTTGATCTGCTTCTGGAGTTCAAGGGCGCGGGCCGGGTCGCTGACCATCCGGGACGCCCGGTGGATGATCTTGCGGCCGCGGTCGAGGAGTTGGCGAAGGACGCCCGCCAGGCGGCCGCTCGCCGGCTCGCCCATATCCCGCAGCGCCCGGATGGCTTCCCACGAGGCCGCGGGGTCGTCCGCCAGGGCCTGCTTGGCAAGATTCGAGATCTCCCGCCGCTGCTGGGGCCGGAGCGGACCGGGGCCGAGCGTGGCCGCCGCGGCCGGCGCCGCCAGCATCGCCGCGGCCAGTATCGCCGGAAGGATTCGTCTGAGGATACGTCGCGTCATCATCGGCCTCGCAAACGTGCCGTTTTCCATCCCCCCGCGACCTTTTATACGACGCGGGCGCGGCAGCGTCCAGGGAGGTCTTACGGCCGGTGTGGGGGCTTTAGACGTTGAGGCCCCGCGTTCGCCTCCGTATACTCGGCTGGACCGCCCATTCCCGTCCGGACGCCCGCGGAGGAGGACCGACCATGCACGCACGCACCGGCGGTACGATCTCCCGCCGACGGTTCCTCGTGGGGACCGGCCTGGCAGCCGGGGGACTGCTCCTGGTCGGACCCGGCTGTGCCCGCGCCGGCCGGGCCGCCGCGGCGACGCCGCCGGACCTCGCCGCCGCGTTCGACGCCCCGCCCCTCTCCGCCCGGCCGGGCGCGTACTGGGTCTGGGTCAACGGGCAGTTCGACCGCGAGCAGATGACCCGCGAACTGGAAGACGCACGGGCCAAGGGCCTCAGCGGGTTCGAGGTCTTCGACGTCGGCACCACCGGCCGGGGGCCCGAGGTCCCCGCCGGGCCGACGTTCATGGGGCCGAAGTCGGCCGCCGCCGTCGGACACGCCGTCCGCGAGGCCGGGCGGCTGGGCCTGGCGATGGGCCTGATCACCTCCAGCAGTTGGAACGCGGGTGGCCCGTGGGTGACGCCCGAGATGGCGAGCAAGTCGCTCTACGCCTCCACGACCGAGGTCCGCGGGCCGGCGGCGTTCGACGCACGCCTGCCCGACCCGAAGGTGCCCCAGCCGAAATTCGCCGGCCGCAGGGGCGGTCTGGACCCGTGGCCCGCGGGCGAAACGTGGTCGCAGGAAATCGCCGTCCTGGCCGTGCCGACGGCCAAGGACAAGGTCATCCGCGACCTCTCGGCCGTGGTGAACCTCTCCGGCCGCACGGACGCCGGCGGCCGGCTCAGGTGGCAGGCGCCCCCGGGGGAGTGGACGGTGCTGCGCATCGTCTGCACGAACAACCGCGAGCGGCTGCGGCTGCCGAGCCCGAACTCCGACGGGTACATGATCGATCACCTCGACGCCCGGGCCACCGAGGCCCATTTCCGGCACATCCTCGGGCGGCTGCGCGCCGAGGTGGACGACCTGGAGCGGTCGGCCCTTTCGTACCTGTATCTGCCGAGTTACGAGATTCGCGGCCTGACGGAATGGACGCCCACGTTCGCCGAGGAGTTTCGCCGGCGCCGGGGCTACGACCCCATCCCGTTCCTGCCCGTCCTGTTCGGGTGGACGCTGGCCGACGAGGCGGTCTCCGAGCGGTTCGACCACGACCGTCGGCTGACGGTGAGCGACCTGCTCATCGAGAACCATTACGCCACCGCCGCCGAGGTCTGCCGCGCCGCGGGCCTCGAACTCCACGCCGAGGCGGGCGGGCCGGGCAAACCGTTCCTGCCGGCCCACGACTTCCCGGCGGAGTCGCTCCGGGCCCTCGGCGCGCTCGACGTGCCGCGAGGCGAGTTCTGGGTCCGGCGCCCGCCCGAGGAAAACGACCCGGCCAACGTCATCAAGGAGATCGCCTGCGCGGCGCAAATCTACAACCGGCGGATCGTCGAAATGGAGTCCTTCACCGGCTTCGACCACTGGGAGCGCGGGCCGTTCGACCTGAAGCCGTATGCCGACCGGGCCATGGGCGCCGGGACGAACCGGTTCGTCTTCCACACCTCGCCGCACCAGCCGCCCGAGGCCGGCCGGCCCGGCTGGACGTATCACGCCGGCACGCACATGGGCATGACGCGGGCCTGGTGGCCGATGGCCGAACCGTTCCTCGCCTACCTTGGCCGGTGCTCGGCGATGCTCCAGGCGGGGCGGTTCGTCGGCGACGTGTGCTTCTACTACGGGCACGACGCCCCGCGGCTCATCGCCAACAAGGGGTTCGACCCGCGGACCGAATCGCTCGGCCCCGGCTACGATTACGACTACGGCAACACCGACGTGCTGCTCCGTCGCATGACGGTGCGCGGGGGGCGCATCGCCGTCGCCGACGGGCCGGACTACGCCCTGCTCGTCCTGCCCGACCGCGACGACATGCCGCTGAAGGTCCTGGAGCGCCTGGAGCAACTGGTCCGCGAGGGGGCGACGATCGTCGGCCGGCGGCCGACGCGGTCGCCGGGACTGGGCTCGGCCGACCTGGCCGCGTACCACGAGCGCGACACCGCCGTCCGGCGCCTGGCCCGCCGCCTTTGGGGCAAGGTGGACGGGCAGAAGGTGACGGAGCGGACGTACGGCCGGGGCAAGGTGATCCAGGGCCGGCCGCTGGCCGCCATCCTCCGCGACCGCGGTCTCGGGCCGGACGTGGCGTTTACCGCGCAGCAAGACGGTGCGGCGTTCGACTGGATCCATCGCCGCGACGGCAACGCGGACCTCTACTTCGTGGCCAACCTGCGGAACCGGCCCGAGACGGTCGACGCCGTCTTCCGCGCAACGGGCAAGCGGCCCGAAGTGTGGAACCCCGCCACGGGCGAACGCCGCCCCGCCGCCGTGTTCGACGCGGCGCCGGACGGGACGCGCGTGCACCTGCACCTGGCGCCGTGGGGGTCGGCGTTCGTCGTCTTCCGGCCGGGGCCTGCGGCGGACCACGTCGTCTCCCTCGCCCACAACGGCCGGCCGCTGTTTCCGCTCCCGCAGGAGGCCTCCCTGAAACCGGCCGACGGCGAGGCGGACGGCAAGACAACGGCGGCCGCGGAACCGCCCGTCGAACTCCGCGCCGGCGAGGCCGCCGTGATGGAGGTGCGGCTGCGGCGGGCGGGGACGGTCACCGTCCGGACCGCCGCGAGACACCAGGCCCGCTTCGTCCTGCCGGCCGACCCGCCCGTCCACGAAGCCAGCGGCCCGTGGCACGTCACGTTCCCGGACGGCCGCGGGGCGCCCCCCGCCGTCGACCTCGAAAGACTCGTGGCCTGGACGGACCATCCGGACGCGGGTGTGCGGCACTTTTCGGGCGTCGCCACGTACGAGACGACGGTGGACCTGCCCGCCGACCTCTTCGCCGACGACCGCCGGCTCCTGCTCGACCTCGGCGGCGTCGGCGTGACGGCCGAGGTCCACCTGAACGGCGAGCGGTTGGGCATCGTCTGGAAACCGCCGTATCGGTTGGACGCGACGGCCGCCGCCCGTCCGGGCCCGAACCGCCTCCGCGTAGCCGTGGCGAACGTGTGGGCGAACCGGCTCGTCGGCGACCGCGGCCGGCCGCGCGAGCGGCGGTTCACACGCACCTGCCTGCCCGACGGCGCCTTGCCGAAAGACCTCGTGCCATCCGGCCTCTTGGGGCCGGTGCGTTTCGTCGTGGAGGTGTGCCGGCAGATGGACCTTGTGTAAATGGAGTCGACCTTGGGTAGCAGCGCGGTGGTTCTCCGTAACCACCGCGCTTCCTGCAGCCCCACGTTTGGCGGGCGGCGGGCACGACTGCCGGTCGCGCAGGTGCCGCGGTTTGCCCGTCAAACCGTGTTCCGGCCCCGCTGCGCACGGATTGACAAGCAATCCGTGGCACCTTGCACACGTGCGTCGGCTCGGGGTCCCACCCCGCTTTCACGTTGAGGCCGCCGAGCGGGGCACGTATAATTACCGATTCTTAGTCGGGCGGACCACGGAAGCCTAACCGCCGGGCGGCAGGATGACGGCAGGAGCACGCAATGGTCGCACCGGAACAACAGGCATCGCCGGCGCTGGCGGAACGCATCGACGCGCTGCGGCGCGAGCGGCGCGCGGTCATCCTGGCGCACAACTACCAGCGGCCGGAGGTCCAGGACGTGGCGGACATCGTCGGCGACTCGCTGGCCATGGCCCGTGAAGCCGCCGCCACCGACGCCGACACAATCGTCCTCTGCGGCGTCCACTTCATGGCCGAGACCGCGAAACTCCTGAACCCCGACCGGCCGGTCCTCATGCCGGACCCGAATGCCGGGTGCCCGATGGCCGACATGACCGCCCCCCGGGAACTGGAGGAAGCGCGGCGGCAGCATCCGAACGCGGCCGTGGTGGCGTACGTGAACTCCTCGGCCCGCGTCAAGGCGATGGCCGACATCTGCTGCACCAGCGCCAACGCCGTGCGGGTGGTCGAGTCGATCGCGCCGGAGCGGCCGATCCTGTTCGTGCCGGACCAGAGCCTGGCCGACTACGTGGCCGAGCAGACGGGCCGGGAGAACATCATCCTGTGGCCGGGATTCTGCCCCACGCACCACCGCATCCTGGCCGAGCACGTGGAGGCCCGCCGGCAGCAGTACCCGGACGCCGAGGTCCTCGTCCATCCGGAGTGCACGCGCGACGTACGGGAGGCGGCGGACTTCATCGGCTCGACGAGCCAGATCATCCGCCACGTGACGGAGTCGCCGAAGCGGACGTTCATCATCGGGACGGAGTTCGGCGTGTGCCACACCATCCGGAAGGCGAACCCGGAGAAGGAGATCATCCAGGTGTCGAGCCTGGCGGACTGCCCGAACATGAAACTGAACACGCTGGAGAAAATCGTGTGGGCGCTGGAGGACATGGCCAACGAGGTCCACGTGCCGGACGACGTGGCCGCCGACGCCCGCCGGGCCATCGAACGGATGCTGGAGGTGTCGTAGGAAACGAGCCGGAGAGCCGGCGCGGTGGGTCTCCGTACCCACGGCGCGGCAAGCACGTGGGAGTGCTGCGCGGCGGGTGCGGAGGCCCGCCGCCCTGCCCCCTGTAGGCGGGCCACATGACCGAGCCGAACCCATCCAACGCCGAAACCGCCCCCGTTGGGGCCGGGTCCGCGCCAAGGGAACACACCGGCGTCCGGTCGCAGGACTGGAAACCGCGGCTCGTGGACCTGATCGACGTGGCGGCGCTGCAGGAACTCCAGGACGCCTTCGCGGACCTGACCGGCATGGCCGCGAGCATCCGCGACGACCAGGGCCGCCTCGTCACCCGTCCGAGCGGGTCGAGCCGCTTCTGCGAACTCATCGGCGGCGCCCTGCACGACAACGAGGCGTGCCGGCTGTCGAACTACGCGGCCGCCTCGGCCGCCGCCGCCGAGGGGCGGTCCGACCCCGTCCGGTACGTCTGCCATGCCGACCTGACGCAGTACGCGGCGGCGGTGCGACTCCAGGGCCGCGTCCTCGGCACGGTGGTCCTGGGCGACGTGCCGGAGAAGCCGATCCCCCGCGACCAGGTCCATGATCTCGCCGTCCGCTATCATCTGGACGAAGAGGAACTGGCGGAGGCGGCAGCCGACCTGGAACCCCTGCCGGAGGAGCGGATGCAGGCCGCCGTCCGGTTCCTCCAACTCCTCGCCGGCACCCTGACGCACCTGTGCTGGCAGCAGGCCGTCCTGCGCGAGCGGGTCGAGGAACTGACCCTGCTCTCGGAGACCAGCCGACTCCTCTCCTCCACGCTCGAACCCGACGCCGTCCTCGACAACATCGTCCGCACCATGGCCGAGATCATGAACGTCAAGGCGTGCAGCCTGCGGCTGCTGAACCCGGACGGCGACGAACTGGTGCTGAAGGCGACGCACGGCCTGTCGCCCTCGTACCTCGAGAAGGGCCCCGTCCTGGTGGACGAAAACCCGAACGACCGGGCGGCGCTGGCGGGCGAAGTCGTCATGGTCCGCGACATGCGCGAGGACCCCAACGTCCGGTACAGCGACCACGCCCGGCGCGAGGGACTCGTCTCGAGCCTCTCGATGGGCCTCGTGGCCAAGGGCGAGCCGCTCGGCACCCTGCACGTCTACACCGCCGAGCCCCACACCTTCACCGACGAGGAGGTCCGCCTGTTCCGGAGCGTGGCGAACCAGGCGGCCCTGACGGTCCACAACGCCCAACTCGTGGACCAGGTGGCGCAGTCGCGGCTTCAGCAGCGGGAACTGCACCTGGCGGCCCGCGTTCAGAACCGGCTTCTGCCCGGCCATGCGCCGAGCATCCCCGGTTACGACTGCTGGGGCGTGACCCTTCCGTCGCAGGCGGTGGGCGGCGACTTCCACGACTGGATCGAACTGCCGGGCGGCAACTGGGGCGTCGCCCTCGGCGACGTGGCCGGCAAGGGCGTGCCGGCGGCCATTCTGATGGCCAGCGTCCGGGCTGCCCTCCGCGCCCAGGCCGAACACGTCTACGCCCTGCCCCACGTCATGGACCGCGTCAACCGGGGGCTGACCCACGACACGGAACCCTCCGAGTTCGCCACCCTGCTCTACGGCGTGCTGGATTCGGAGGCGAGACGGTTCACCTACTCCAGCGCCGGGCACGAGCCGGCATTGCTCATCCGCAACGGCGAGGTGCGGACGCTGGAGGCCGGCGGACCGCTCCTCGGCGTCAGCGACCAGGTCGAATACGAGCAGGAGGTCGTCGACCTGCTGCCGGGCGACATGCTCGTCGCCTTCTCCGACGGGGCGTGCGACGCCACGAACTACGACGGCGAGCGGTTCGGGCGCGAGCGGCTGCTCGGTGCCATCCGCCGCAACGCCCATCATGGCGCGGAGCGGGCCGTCGAGGAAATCCGGTGGGACATCCGGCGGTTCACCGGCCTGGCGCCCCAGGCGGACGACCTGACGCTGGTGGCCGTGAAGGTGGTGTAACGGCGTGTGCGGATCTCAAATCTGAAATCTCAAATTTCGAATCCCGACCCGGCATTCGAGATTTGAGATTTATGATTCAAGACTCGCGGCGCCGCCGTCACTTCCCGATCCGCACGGGCTGCCACGCCGGCACGACGCCGTCGGCCTCCCGCGACTCGAGCCACTTCTGCCACGCCGCCTGGTTGTAGCCGAAGTCCTTCCCCGTCAGGCGTTTGAGAGCCACCAGCACCTGCGGGTGCCTCGTCTTGACGCGCTGGTAGTGCGGCACGGGCTTGTGATGATCGGTCATGGCGATGGTGGTGGCGAAGTCGACGACCTCGACCTCGGGCAGTTCGATGAAGGTGGTGGCCACGCCGCCCGGCACGGCCGCCTGCACCGCCACCTGCCGGAACGTGGGCACGCCCAGCATCTGGCCTCGCACGTCCAGTTGCATGCCGGCGCTCCACTGTTCGCCGCCCACGAGGCGGACGTCCTCGGTCACGAGGCGCTCGACGAGAAGCCAGACGGCCCGCTTGTCGCCGAGTTCGGCCAAGGCGACGGCGGCCCGGTCGCGGATGACCGGCACGTCGTCCAGCGCGAGGTGCGCCAGGAGACGGTCGGTCGGGGGCCCACCCGTGTGCTGGCGGAGCCCGTCGACCGCCCGCCGGCGATGGGCGGCGCTGCCGTCGCCGACCGCGATCTCCTGCAGGTACGCCTGCGCCAGCTTCGAACCGTCGGTCGCCATCGCCGTCAGCGCCTCGATGAGCAGCCCGCGGTACCGCGCCTTGGGACCGTAGAGCACGTCGACCATGGGCCCGACGGCGTCCTCGTCGCCGATGGCGAGGATCTTCCGGCGCCCCTCGGCGAAGTCGGACGACAGGCCCGAGCGGAGATGCCGGATCTCGATGAGCCGAATCCGCTTGAGCCACTCCTTGTACACGGCCTCGTCGGCGGCAGCACCAACCTTGCCCGAGGAGGCCGCTTTCGCGGACCCGTCGGCCGCGCCGGCCACAACGGCGACTCCGGCGACAACCGCCAGCAGCACGCACGGGAGGGAGAGACGACGCATGGCAGGCTCCTTACGCGATGCCCACGTCTGATTATACGCGAAGGGACGGAGCGAGGGCGGAGATTCCTGGCGCGGGGGGCGCGGCACGTGAAGCGGGGCGCGCCGACGGGCGGGGCGCGCTCCCCTTCGGGTCGCGGCGATTGAATCCGGCAAAAGAAACCTTCAAGGTTGTCATTCTGAGGAGCGGCAAAGCCGCGACGAAGAATCTCGCCTTGCCACCTTTCGCACGGCGAGATTCTTCGGCCTCGCAAGCGAGGCATCAGAATGACATCTTCACTTTACCGGACTCAATAAAAAGGCCAACGCGTGCCGCGCCTGAAAAGAACGCCTCAGCCGGCAGCCCGGTCGGCCTGCTCGGCGCCGACTTTCAGGGCCTGCTTGTTCAGGTTCAGGACGTCGCGCTTGCCGGGATCCGTGCCGAGTTTCTTCTCCAGGAGGGCGACGATCTCCTGCTCGTCCGCCAGGTTTTTCAGGCGGTTCAGCGCCCCAAGCAGGACCATGTTCGCCACGCGGACGTTGCCCATCTCGTTCGCCAGGCCCGAGGCATCGACCTCCACCAGCCGCGCCTCGCCGTGCGCGCCGGTCGGCTCGATCATGCTCTGGTTCGAAAGCACGAGCCCGTCCGACTGGACGATCTCGGCGAACCGGTCGTACGACATCTGGTTCATGACGACCAGGCAGGTGGCGTGCTCGACGACCGGGCTGGCGATGGGCCGGTCGCTCACACACACGTGGCAGTACGCCGTCCCGCCTCGCACCTCCGTGCCGTAGGACGGAAAGAACGTCACCTCGTGGCGGTCCATCAGCAGTTCGGCGGTGAACTTGCCGAGGGTCATGAGGCCCTGCCCCCCGAATCCGGAAAAGATCATGCGTTCGTCCACGGGAGTCTCCTCTGCAGGCGCCGCGTGGTTGCGGCCGCCGGTTGGTCCGGCGCCGGCACGCGGCCGAAGAATCTCGTCGCCCCGTTGCGTCGGGTGTACGGCCGACCGTACGATAGGCTAAAGCGGACCCAGTCATCGGGCAAGGGCAATCCCGAAAGGAGCATTCGATGGTTCACGTGTCGCGCCGCGACGCCCTGCGGAGCATCGGACTGGGCGGACTCAGCCTCGCCATGGCCGCCACCGGCTGTGGCACCCAAGAGGAACCCGAGAAAGAAGGAGACGAGGAGATGGAACCTGAAGGCACTGCCACCGCCGCCGGACCCGTCACGTACACCCTGCCGGACCTGCCGTACGACTCGCTCGCCCCGGTCATCGACGACCAGACCCTGGCGCTGCATCACGACAAGCACCACGCGGGGTACGTCAAGGGCGCCAACGCCGCCGTCGAGGCCCTCGAACAGGCCCGGGCGGCCGGCGACTACAAACTCATCAAGCACTGGGAGCGGGCGCTGGCGTTCCACGGGTCCGGCCACGCCCTCCACACGCTCTACTGGACGAGCATGTGGCCGAAGGGCCGCGGCCAGCCGTCCGACGCCCTCGCCGCCGCCGTCAAGGCCTCCTTCGGCGACCACGACAAGATGGCGGCCCAGTTCGCCGCCGCCACCAAGGGCGTGGAGGCCAGCGGGTGGGGCATCCTGGCGTGGGAACCCGTGGGCCGACGCCTGATCGTCCTCCAGGCCGAACGGCACCAGGACCTCACGGTCTGGGGCTGCGTGCCCCTCATGGTCTGCGACGTGTGGGAACACGCCTACTACCTGAACTACCAGAACAAGCGCGGCGATTACGTCGACGCGTGGATGGGCATCATCGACTGGGAATCCGTGAACAAACGGTTCGCGGCAGCGAAAGGCGCGTAGGCCGCGGCACGCCGCGGCAGTGACGAAGGGCGTAGGCCGCGGCACGCCGCGGCGGGGCTCCGTACCCGCCGCGTCCTTTGTACGCAGCGGGGCTCCCCGGGGTATGCCCGCCAAGAGGTTGCGTGCCGCCCGATCCGCCGGTAAGGTGACCGTTGGATCCGGTAACCCCACGCGTCTGAACCCGAAAGAAGGAGCCGTGCCATGCGTCGGCCGATCCGCACGTCCCTGCTCGTGACCGCGCTCGTTGCCGCAGCCGTCGTCCTGGCCCCCAAGCCGGCCCTGTCCGGCCAGGAGGGTGACGGGAAGGCATCCGCCGGGGCGTTCGCGTTTCCCACCTCCGAGAACGACGCCCGGTTCCGCTTCACGAGTTTCCCCGACCTGTTCAACTGGAACGTCAAGTACCCGCAGCCCGGGTGGGAGGACGCCGTCGGCTGGTTCCTCGACGGGATGAAGGAGGAGGGGCCCGCCTTTTCGCTCAACGCCGGCGACATCATGGACGCCCGCTGGTGGTCCAGCCCGGAAGAGGTTCGCCGCGAAACGCGAGAATACTGGGGCGGGTACAAAAAGCGATTCGACGACAAGGGCATCACCCTCTATATCGCTCCCGGCGACCACGAGTACGGCGACGACCAGGGACTCCGCAAGATGAACCTCGCCCCCGTCTTCGCGGAACAGTTCACCAGAATCCTCGGCATGCCCCAGAGCGGCCCGGCGCACAAGAAGGGACGCGCCTACACCGTCGTGAAAGAGAACCTCGCGGTCATCACCGTCGATACGTTCGAGGACGCCGGCAACCGGATGAGCATGACCGTGTCCGGCAAGCAACTGGCCTGGCTGGAGAACGAACTGAAGAAGCACCAGGACAAACAGTTCATCATCGTCCATGGGCACGTGCCGGTCGTCGGACCCGTGCGGAGCAAGAACTCCAGCGCCAACATGCTGGAGGGCGGCACCGGCAGCGCGTTCTGGAAGACCATGGTCGCCCACGGCGTGGACGCCTACTTCTGCGGCGAGCACCACCGCATCACCTGCACCAAACGCGACGGCATCTGGCAGATCGTCCACGGGGCCCTGTGGGGCACCCAGACGGACCTCAACTATCTGCGCGGCAGCGTGTGGCCGGACCGCCTGGAACTCGAACTCTTCCAGTTCGACGTGGAGTACGGCGGGAAGCGGCTGACCGAACAGCACCCGCACCGCGGCAAAGGGGGCCCGTGGAGCGACGTCACCATCACCGACGCCACCCGCCGCCACGGGCCGAGGTCGGTCGGCAAACTCGTCATCGAGGCCCGGACGGACGGGAACGAAACCACCGAGGCCACCGGGGCGTTCGCCACCGGCCACCCGTGACCTCCTGCCCGGTAACAAAAGAACGGAAACGTCGGCCGCGGCGTGCCGCGGCAAGTAACGAAGTGCGTAGGCCGCGGCACGCCGCGGCAGTGACGAAGGGCGTAGGCCGCGGCACGCCG
>CAZNYC010000094.1:13769-16234 GCA_964577175.1 uncultured Anaerolineales bacterium | reverse complement strand
GTGTGGCCCGGCCGGTCTTGTCCGGCCGGGATAGGCGCCGGCTGTGTGGCCCGGCCGGTCTTGTCCGGCCGGGAGTACGGCAGGCCAGGCCCACGGCGAGATTCTTCGCTCGCGCCGCTCGCTCAGAATGACAGCGTGGTGGGCGGCGGGTGCGGAGACCCGCCGCCCACGAGTTCGCGTGGCAGGATTAGCCGTCCAGCGTCTGGGCGCTCGTGATGGCCATCGCGTCCACGATGTCCTGAACGTGGCATCCGCGCGACAGGTCGTTGACGGGCCGGGCAAGGCCCTGGAGGACGGGCCCGACGGCCTGTCCCCCGCCCAGCCGCTCCGCCAGTTTGTACCCGATGTTGCCGGAGGCCAGGTCCGGGAAGATGAGGACGTTGGCCTGCCCCGCCACGGGGCTGGCGGGCGCCTTGGTGCGGGCGACCTCCGGCACGAGGGCGGCGTCGACCTGGAGTTCGCCGTCCACCGCGAGGCCGGGCTGCCGTTCGGCCGCCCGCTTCGCCACGCGGGCCATGCGGGCCGCCGCGTCGTGCTTGGCCGACCCCTTCGTCGAAAACGACAGGCACGCCACCACGGGCTCCGTGCCGGTGAACTGCCGCCACGAGGAGGCGGCGCTGGTGAGGATGTCGAGGAGTTGATCCTCGGTGGGCTCCGGCACGACGCCGCAGTCGGCGAGCAGCAGCACGCCCTCTTGGCCGAAACGGGTGTCGGGCATCAAGAGGATGAAACAGGAGGAGAGGGTCTTCAGGCCCTCGCGCGTGCCGACCGCCCGCAGCGCCGCCCGGATGATGCGCGCGGTGGGCGAGGCGCTGCCGGCCACCATGCCGTCGACGAGTCCCTCGGCCACGCACATCGCGGCGTAAAGGACGGGGTCGCCGACGGCCTCGCGGGCCTCCTCGGGGGTGCATCCTTTCCTGCGGCGGCGCTCGTAGTACGCCTCGGCCAGGCGGTCCAGGCGGTCGGGCTCGGACGGGTCGAGGAAGTCGGCGGCGTCGGGGCCGCCGCCCGCACGGCGGAGGGCATCGCCCAGGCCGTTTGTTTCCGCCAGCAGGACGGGCCGGCAGAACCCTTCCTCCTGGCACTGGGCGGCCGCCTGGACGACGCGCACGTCGTGCGTCTCGGGCAGGAGGATGCGGCGGGGGGGCTCGCGGACCCGCGACTTGATCGACTCGAACAGGTTCACCTGCGGCTCCTGGGGCTGGTGGGCAAGCCTTGAGTGTTTTGACGCCCGGTCTTGAACGCAGCGAAAGGCCGGCGGACACGATTGCCCGGCGAGAGCATTTCAAGATCGCATGGTAGCGCGGCGGTTCTCCGTACCCGCCGCGCCCCGTGCACGATCCATCGCTCGGGCGGTGGGTACGGAGACCCACCGCGCCAGACGCCGTCTCTCCGCCCAGCCGCTTACGATGCCTCTTCGGCCCCGGCCTTCAGCAGGCCGAATTTCTGGAGGCGATACCGCAACTGGTCGCGGCTGAGGCCCAGCAACTTGGCCGCCCGTGTCTGATTGCCGTCCGCCTGCTCCATCGCCTTCTCGACCAGGAGGCGTTCCACGCGGGCGATGTCGACGCCCTTCGGGCCGAGGACGACGAGCGGCTCCGGGTTCGTCTCGGCATCGCTGCCGGCCACGATGGCGGGGGTCAGCAGTTCGGTCGGCAGGCCGTCGACCGTCAGCCGCCCGCTCCCCGAGAGGAGCATCGCCCGCTCGATCAGGTTCCGCATCTCCCGCACGTTGCCGGGCCAGTCGTAGGCCTGCATGACGGCCATGGCGGCCGGGTCGATGCCGGTGATCTCCTTGTGAAACTCTGCGTTGAACCGTTCGACGAAGTAGTCCGCCAGGACGGGGATATCCTGCGGCCGCTCGCGCAGCGGCGGCAGGGTGATCGGAAAGATGTTGAGACGGTAGAAGAGGTCTTCGCGGAAGTACCGATTGGCCACCAGGTCCCGCAGGTTCTTGTTGGTGGCGGCGACGATGCGGACGTCGACGACCAGGTCCTCCGTGCCGCCCACCCGCCGGAACGCCTTCTCCTCCAGGAACCGCAGGAGTTTGGCCTGGAGGGGCGGCGGCATGTCGCCGATTTCGTCCAGGAAGATCGTCCCGCCGTCGGCCAGTTCGAAGAGGCCTTTCTTCTTTTCCCGCGCGTCGGTGAACGCGCCCTTCTCGTGGCCGAAGAGTTCGCTCTCGAGCAGCGTCTCGGCCAGGGCGGTGCAGGTGATGTTCATGAACGGGTGGTCGGCCCGCGGGCTGTTGTAATGCAAGACCTTGGCCACCAGGTCCTTGCCGGTGCCGCTCTCGCCCTGGAGCAGGATGGTCCGGGCCTCGCTGGCGGCCACGTTCTTCAGGAGGTTCAGCACGTCCAGCATTCGCGGGTCGCGGACCACGATGCGGTTGAACCCGAACTCCTCCTGATGCGTGGTGCGGAACCACTCGACCTCCGTCCGCAGCCGCTTCGCCTCCAGCGCCT
>CAZNYC010000094.1:0-13669 GCA_964577175.1 uncultured Anaerolineales bacterium | reverse complement strand
TGCGTGGTGCGGAACCACTCGACCTCCGTCCGCAGCCGCTTCGCCTCCAGCGCCTTCTCGACCACCACCA
Organism: uncultured Anaerolineales bacterium; assembly: GCA_964577175.1. Classification (GTDB taxonomy): domain Bacteria; phylum Planctomycetota; class Phycisphaerae; order FEN-1346; family FEN-1346; genus BS750m-G62. The sequence goes on along the minus strand of CAZNYC010000094.1, from coordinate 13,599 downwards.
TCATCTCGTCCAGGCTGAACGGTTTGGACACGTAGTCGTAGGCGCCCAGGCGGATGGCCTGGATCGCCAGGTCCACGTTCGTGTACGCCGTCATCATCACGGTGAGCGTGTCCGGCCACTTCTGGCCGATCGTCTCGAGGATCTCCAGGCCGTCGGCGTCCGGCAGGCGGTAGTCGAGCAGCACCAGGTCGACGGGGCTGGACTCGAGGCGGGCGATCCCCTCCCGGCTGGTCGTCGTGGCCGCCACCTGGCACCCGTTCATCTCCAGGCGGCGCGCCAGGGCGGTCCGCACGCCTTCCTCGTCTTCGATAATCAGGACGGACGGCTGGGCCATGGGTCTTCCAGGCTGGAACCTTCGAAACGGCAGTGTACCAGCCGGCACTGCGGCTTGCAAGCGCGGCGGGTCTTGCCCCGCCGTGGCACATCCCATTGAGCAATCCGCACATTGTGCGGTGGGGCGGGAGGCCCACCGCGCGGAATGCGGCGGGGGCGGCGCGGCCAAGCCGGCCCGTCCGCCGAAAACAGTTGACCCCGTGCCCGCGCGGGCCTATACCAAAGTGGTTTGAAGAGCCACGGCGATTGCGAGGCGCGACCCATGTATGCAGCCATTATGGCGGGCGGCGAAGGGACCCGGCTCTGGCCGGCCAGCCGCGACACCTGCCCCAAGCAGTTCATCAACGTCCTGGGCGGCGAGCCGCTCGTCGTCCAGACCCTCGACCGGCTCGAAGGCCTCTTGCCGCTCGAGAACATCCTCGTCCTCATCAACCACAAGCACCAGGAGGCGGCCCGGCGGCTGTTGCCGGACCTGCCCCCCGAGAACCTCATCGTCGAGCCCCGCATCCGCGACACGGGGCCCTGCATCGGCCTGGCGTGCGAGATCATCCGCAAACGCGCCGGCGAGGAGACGGTCGTCTGCCTGCCGTCGGACCACCTCATCGACCCGCCCGAGGCCCTGCGCGAGTGCCTCCGCCGCGCCGAGGCCTGCGTCCGGGCCGAGCCGGGCGCCCTCTACGCCATCGGCATTCGGCCGATGTATCCCGCCACCGGCTACGGGTATCTGCTTCGGGGCCGGGCGCTGGGCGAGGTCGACGGCGAACCCGTCTTCGACGTCATCAGTTTCCACGAGAAACCGTCCATCGCCCTGGCCGAGGCGTACCTCGACGCCGGCGACTACTTCTGGAACAGCGGCATCTGCTTCGGGCGGACGGACACGCTGCGCGAGGAGATCCGCCGGCACCAGCCGGAACTCGCCGAGGGGCTCCGGCAACTGGCGCCGGCCCTCGACACCGACGGACAGGCGGCCGCCCTGGCGAAAATCTACCCGCGGTTCCAGCGAATCAACGTCTCCGACGGCGTGATGGAGAAAGCCGACCAGGTCCGCGTCATCGAGGGGCACTTCGCGTGGGATGACGTAGGCACGTGGCGGATCCTCCAGGCCCACCTGACCTCCGACGAACATGGCAACGTGGCCCAGGGCGAGTCCGCCCGCGTCGACGTCGAGGGGAACATCATCTTCGCCGGCCGCGACCAACTCGTCGCCGCCCTCGGCGTCCGCGACCTCGTCATCGTCGCCACGCCCGACGCCACCCTCGTCACCACCCGCGACCGCGTGGAGGACGTGCGGAAGATCGTCGCCGACCTCAAGGCCCGCCACAAGGACCGATATCTTTAGCCGCGAGCCGCGAGCGTGTGGCCCGGCCGGTCTTGCCCGGCCGGGAAAAACTCCTTCTCCCTTGACGGCAGAGGGATGGGGGGAGGGTGAAACGGTGCGCCTGGCCAAGCCGCCTCAGCCGGACGACGCCCCGTCCGAGGTGAAGAGCGGCAGGGCGTCCGCTCCGGCGTCGGGTTGGGCGGACGCGCCGGGGCCCTCGGCGGCTTCCTGTGCCACCCGGCGTGCGGCCTGCCGGGCGTACTCCTCCGACAGTTCCAGGCCTACCCACCGCCGGTCGTTCCGGGCGGCGGCGACGAGCGTCGTCCCGCTCCCCGCGAACGGGTCCAGCACCACCTCGCCCGGCCGCGAGCACGCCAGGACGATCCGCTCCAAGAGGTCCACCGGCATCTGGCACGGGTGCCAGCCCTCCCGCTCCTTGAACGTGCCGCACACCCGCGAGAACGTCCAGACGTCGTGGGGCAGGCGGCCCTTCGGGTTCGCCCGCTTGTCGTTGTACTTGAGTTGCCGGTCGCTTGGGACGCGCACGCGCGGGTCGCCGGAGTTGAACGTGAACCGCTCGGCGTCCTTCACGAAATAGAAGAGGTGGGCGTGGCTGCGGTTGAACTTATGCTTGCAGTTCTGTCCGAACGTGTAGTGCCAGATGACCCAGTTCCGCAGCGTCGCCCGGCCGCGCATCATGACGCGTATCTCGGCGGCGTACTCGTCGCCGATGGCGATCCAGAACGTGCCGTCCGTCTTCAGCACCCGCAGGCAGGCGTCGATCCACCGCGCCGTCCACGCCAGGTACTCCTGCGGCGGCCGGTCGTCGTGATATTGATCGTACGCATACCCGATGTTGAACGGCGGGTCGGCGAACACCAGGTCCACGCACCCCTCGGGCCAGTCGGGCAGGACCTCGAGGGCGTCGCCCTGGACGATGCGGTTGACGGCGGGCGGTTCGGACACGAGGTCACCCAAGCGGTGGGGGTCGAGACGCCGCCCGGCCCCCAAGTCTCGTCCTACTCTGCGAAGCCGCGCTTCGCTGCGAAGCACGGGTTCTTTACATGCTCCTCGGGCGGATTATAATCGGTCCCGCTTCCGCTGCAAACGAATTCGTCGGGGGGCGGGGCGTCCATCCGGGGTAATCCACCACGAGCGAAAGGGGCAGGGCTTCATGGGCAGGTCGGGCTGCCGGACATGCCGTCTCGGGCTTTTCAGAAACGTCTCGGGGACCCATCGTGTTTTGCGCGGTGGGTCGGAGCCTGTCCCGAGCGGAGCCGAGGGGCACCTACCGCGCCGACGCGCGGTGCCACGGATTGCTTGCCAATCCGTGCGCTCCCGGCCGGGCAAGACCGGCCGGGACACACAAGGAACACGAGTCCGCGCGGCGGGTACGGAGACCCGCCGCGCCACCATCGGCCTGGCCGGACTCGTCCTGTTGCTTGCCGTCGGCGTATGCCCCGCGGCGGAGGCGCCGCCCAACGCCGCTGCCCTGGCCAAGGACCTCGACGCGCTGCTCGCGGGGGCGGACCTCGGCCGGACCGTCACGGCCGTGTGCGTCCTGGACCTCGGTGTGCCGGGCACGCCCGCCCGTCCGCGGACGGTCTACAGCCGCCTGCCGGACCGGCCCCTCATCCCGGCGAGCAACATGAAACTCATGGTGACCGCCGCCTGCTTCGACCGCCTGGGTCCGGACTGGCGCATCCGGACGCACGTCGGCCGGGTGCCCTCGCCGCGCGGCAAGGGACGGTGGGACCTGGCGGTCATCGGCGGCGGCGACCCGAACATCTCCGGCCGGTTCTACGGCGGCGACACGGCCGGCGCCTTCCGCCGATGGGCCGCCGTCCTGAAGCAGCGCGGCGTGACGGCCGTCGAGCGCGTCGTCCTCGACGACACCCTCTTCGACGCCGCCCTCGTCCATCCCGCCTGGCCCGCCGACCAGCGGCACAAGTGGTACGAGGCGCCCGTGGGCGCATTGCCGATTAACGATAACTGCGTCAATATCCACGTGGCGGCGGGGCCGGTGGGCGGGGCGGCCCGCGTGTGGCTCGGGCCGCCCGGCAGCGGCATCGCCCTCTCCGGTTCCATCCGGACCACCGCCTCGAAGAAGGCCCACCGGTACAGCCTCGACCGGCACGTCGACCCGGACGGCTCCCTCCGCATCCACGCCGACGGCGCGTACTGGGCCCAGGCGCCGGAGCGGATTGTTTACCGGACGCTGGCGGACCCGACGCGGGTCTTCGGAAGTGCCCTCATGCATACGCTGCGCGAGGAGGGCATCCGCGTGGCGGGCCCGGTCGTCCGGGCCGACCTGACCACCCCCCGCGGGGCCGCCCGGCGCGGGTTCCGGTGCGACCTGGTGCACGTGTCCCGCCTCGGCGCCACCGCCGGCGTCGCCAACACGCGGAGCCAGGGCCTGTACGCCGAATGCCTCTTCAAACTCCTGGGCGCCTACGGCCAGACGCCGAAGGTCACCACGCCCCATCCCCCCCGGCAGGGGTCGTGGGAGAGCGGGCGGGAGGAACTCCACCGCTGGCTGGCGGAGCGCGGCCTGCCGGCCGCCGGATGCGTCTTCGACGACGGGTCCGGCCTGTCGAAGAAGAACCGTTTGACGGCTTTCACCCTGGCCCGCGTGCTGGCCCTCATGCACCGGGCCTATGGCTCCCGGTTCCGCGAGACGCTGGCCGTCGCCGGCGAGGACGAGGGCACCCTCCGCCGACGCATGCGGAACACGGCGGCCGACGGCCGCATCCGCGCCAAGACCGGCTACGTGGCCGGCGTGAGCGCCCTCTCCGGCTACGCCGAGACCGAGAGCGGGCACCTGCTGGCGTTCGCGATCCTGATGAACGAGATGACGCACCTGTGGAAAGCGCGGCTGGTGCAGGACAGGATTTGCATCCGGCTCGTGGCGTACTGAGCGACGAGCCGCAACGATAAATGCCAAATAATAAATGCCAAATCACGCCTGCGGCGTGTGGGACCGTCGGCGGTCGGCCGGGCGCGGTTACCCCTTACGCCGAAGGCGTCATTTAACATTTGGCATTTCTCATTCAGCATTCCGCCTCTCGCCTTTCCTCTTGCCGCTCTGCCGCCGGTGCTCTACCATCGATATCGTTGAGTTGGCGCGCGGCGGGTACCCCTCGGCTACGCTCGGGACAGGCTCCGATCCGCCGCGCACGAGCAGGGAGCCGCGCCTATGTCCGCCGCCCGTTTCGACATCCTCGCCATCGGCAGCCTGGCCGCCAACCCGTATTGGGGCGAGAAGACGCCCGTCCGCCGTGAGTACGCCACCAGCACGCTCGTCCGCTCGGAGGACGTGACGCTCGTTGTCGACCCCGGCTGGCCGGCCGAGGTCCTCCGGGCCGCCCTCTTTTACCGGGCGGGCCTCGAACCCGCGGCCGTCACGCACGTCTTCCTGACGCACTTCGACCCGGCCCACTTCGGCGGCATCGACCTGTTCCCCGAGGCCGCATGGTCGATGTTCGAGGAGGAAATCCGCTACGCCGAGGCCGAGGGCGACACCGACGGCCTGGGCGGCGAGGTCGTGAAGCGTGCCAAGGCGGCCCCCGATTCGTTTGCCGCGGGCGTAGACCTGTACCCGACGTTCGGCCCGTCGCCGGCCCACTGTTCGCTGCTCGTCTACACGGCGGTCCAGACGACGGTGGTGGCGGGCGACATCGTCCCCACGCGGGAGCACTTCGAGCGCGGCAGCCTGGAGGATGAGCCGTGGGACCTGGAGAAGGCCCGCGAATCGTTCCAGGACGTGCTCGAGATCGCCGACCTCATCGTGCCCGGCCACGACAACCTGCTCGTCTGCCGGGCGGGCGGGGGGCTGGTGTGAACGCGTGAGCGTGTGGGCAAAGGTTGTCACCTTGAGCGGAGCGAAGGGTCTCGCCGTGCGAACCGCAAAACGGCAACGACCACGGCGAGATTCTTCGGCCCGCAAGCGGGTCTCAGAATGACAGCACGGCACACGGTTTTGAGCGCAGCGAAAGGCCGGGTACCGGTGCAACCGCGGTGGGCCGGAAGGCCCGCCGCGCCGAACGCGCCGGTGCCACGGATTGCTTGCCAATCCGTGCGCTCCCGGCCGGGCAAGCCGCCAGTGGCACCCTGCAGAATAGAGCCTGACAGCACACGAGTGTGAGACCCATGACCGTCCTCGCCGAGTTCCCCTGGCACGTGGCCGCCATGCTCCTGCTGCTGGGCGGCAGCGCGTTCTTCTCCGGGGCGGAGACGGCGCTGTTCAACCTCTCGCGCGAACAGGTGCGCCGGTTCCGCGACGCCCGCAGCCCGTTTCGCCGGGCCACCGCCCGCCTGATGGAGGACCCCCGCCGCCTGCTCGTTACGGTCCTCTTCGGCAACAACGCGGTGAACGTGGCCCTCTTTGCGACCAGCGTCGTGCTGATCCAGGCGATCGGGCACCGGTTCCCGGAGGTGCAGTCGGAGTGGCGGATCGCCATCGGCACCGCCACGCCGCTGGCGGTCATCCTGTTCGGCGAGGTGGCCCCCAAGAGCGTGGGGGCGATCCTGCCGGGGTGGTTCGCCCCGCTGGCCAGCCTGCCGCTCACCGTTCTGGAGTATGCCGTCACGCCGATCCGTATCGTGCTCGTGGGCGGCATCGTGGTGCCGCTGGAGCGGCTCATCACCGGCCGTCGCCTCCGCGAGGTACCCCTCATGACCACCGACGAACTCCAGGCGGTGGTGGAACTGTCGGAGCGCGAGGGGGCGGTTACCCCGGACGAGAGCGACATGCTCGTCGAGGTGCTCGACCTGCGCGAGCGCCGCGTCCGCGAGGCCATGACGCCCCGCGTCGAGGTCGTCGCCTGCGACCTCGCCGCCCCCGTAGATGAGGCCCTCCGCCTCTTCCGCCGGTCGCGCCTCACGAAACTGCTCGTCTACGACGGCAAGATGGACCACGTCGTCGGCATCGTGTACGCGAAGACGGCGTACCTGCATCCGGAGGGGCCGCTGCGGCGACTGGTCCGGCCGGTCTATTTCGTGCCGGAGATGAAGACCGTCGAGAGCCTGCTGAAGGAGTTCCGCAGCCGACGCATCCAGTTCGCCGTCGTGGTGGACGAGTTCGGCGGGCTGGCGGGCGTCGTGACGGTGGAGGACTGCCTGGAACTGATCGTCGGCGAGATCGAGGACGAGACCGACCGGCCCACGGCCGAGCCGGTCCAGCGGCTGGGGACGTCGGAGTACCGCCTCGCCGGCGACCTCTCCGTCCGCAGTTGGGAGGACCTCTTCGGCGCCCGTCTGCCGGAGGGCGGCGGCCGGTACGCCACCCTCGCGGGGTTCGTCACGAGCCTGCTCGGCCGGCTGCCGGAGCAGGGCGAACGCATCCGATGGGGGAACGTCGAGTTCCGCATCGAGGAGGTCCGCCGCCGCCGCGTGACCTGGGTCCGCGTCCGCCTGCTCGACACCGGCGGCTCCGCCCCTGAACCCCCGGCCGAGGAGACGCCCTGACCGTGGATGCCCTGGCCGACATCCTGGCCCGTTACGGCCTGTACCTGGCGGTCGCGGCGGGGCTGGCCGTCTCATTCGTGGCCAGCGCCGTCGAGACCGGCTCCTACCGCCTGAACCGGATCCGCCTGCGGCTTCGGGCCGACGACGGCGACCACCGGGCGGGCACGCTGCTCCGGCTGCTGGGCGACCTGCCCGGCCTCATCATCAGCATCCTCATCGTCAACAACGTGGGCAACTACCTGCTGACGGCGGCGGTGACGGCCCTGGTGGCCCGATGGGTGGCGGGAGCGGGCGACGTGGCGGTGCAACTGACGGCCACGGCCGTCGCCACGCCCATCCTGTTCGTCTTCTGCGAGGTCCTGCCGAAGAACGTCTTCACCTTCGCCCCGGGCGACCGGATGTGCCGCCTGGCCCGGCCTATCCGGGCGGTCTACCTCGGCCTGTACGCGGTGGGGCTGGTGCCGGCGCTGAAGGGCATCAGCGCGCTGGTGCTGCGGATTGCCCGCCGGCGGGGCGCCGTGAGCCCGTTCTCGCCCCGGCAGCGGCTGCGGGCCATCATCCGCGAGGGCCTCGCCGAGGGCGTCATCACCGGGTACCAGGACCAACTGGCCGAGAAGGTTCTCACCCTCCGCGACAAGACGGTGGGCGACGTGATGATTCCGCTGCGGCAGGTGGCGGCCGTGCCGGTCGACGCGACCCAGCGCCGCTTCGCCCGCGAACTGAGCCGGCACTCCTACTCCCGCCTGCCGGTGTACGAGAACCACCGCGCGAACGTCGTCGGCATCGTCCACATCAACGACGTGCTGTTCCGGGAGGATTTCAACATGGCGGCCGCCATGCGCCGCGACGTGGTCCGCCTCCCCGCCGCCGCCACCGTGGGCACGTCGCTCGTGCGGATGCGCCGGGCCCGCGCCGCCATGGCCGTCGTCGTCGACGACAAGGGCAGGGCCGTCGGCATCGTCACCGTCAAGGACCTCGTCGAGGAGATCGTGGGCGACCTGGCGGCGTGGTGAGGCAAGGGGGAGGCGCGGTGGGCAGTCCTGCCCACCGCGTTCGCGCCGGGCCTGGACGCCCGCCCTTGGCCGAAGCGAAAGGGCGGGGACCACCCCCGGCGCGGCCGGGGGCGCCCGTTTTCCTTTGTCCGCCTCCCGCGGCGGGTCTATAATCGGGGACTCCGCATCGCAAGGGGAGTGGATCATGGTCGTCCGCCGTCTCATCGGGATCGGTCTGGTGCTGCTCAGCGGGACGGTGGCGCCGGCGGCCCCGGCGCCGAAGCCCGCCAAGCCCGTTCGCGAGGAAGGTCCGGCCGAGTTGTGGCAGCCGGCCACCGAGGCCATGGAGCGCCTCGGCCTGACCGACCTCCAACGCCGCATCCTCGCCGAGGTATTCCACCAGTACACGCACGAGACGCCCGCGCCGCCCGCCGCCGACGCCCCCCTCGCCGTCGAGGTCCAACCGGCCGCGCCCCTCGCCGTGTACCCGATGGGGCCGGGCGGCGACCTGCCCGTCCGGCTCCGCGTCCGCGTCCGGACGACGGGCGCGCCCGGCGCCGTCCGGCTGCGGTACGTCGTGCAGGACTTTTACGGCCGGAAGGTCGCCGGCGCCGACCTGCCCCAGGTCTTCCCCGACGCCGCCGGCGAGGCGCACGCGGACCTGGTCATCGACGAGGCGACGGCGGCCGGCTATTACCACGTGCTCGTGACGGCCGCCTCCGGCGACCGGACCGCCTCGTCGGCGCGGGGCGTGGCGGTGGTCCAGCCGCCTCCGGACGGCCCGACGGCAAAGAACGCCTTCGGCCTGCTCGCCCCGCCGGGGCCCGTGCCGGACGGCTTGCCGGCCGCAGCGCACCGTCTGGGCGCCCATCACCTGGCGACGGACTGGGACGGCTCAAAGGCGGCGCTGGAGGCCGTCCGCTCGGCGGGGCTCGTGCCGACGCCCGTGGTGCCGATCCGGATACCGCAGCGCGAGCCGGCCCCTGAGGTGTTTGCCGCGACCGCCGCCGAGGCGATCGCCCCCCTTGCCGAGACCGTGCCCGCGTGGCACCTCGGCCGCCGGCCGGCCCTCGACCCCGGCGCCTTGGCCGCGTCCGTCGCGTCCTACCGGGAGACGGTCGCGGGGCTGCTCCGGGCCGTCCGCCGGAGCGAGTCGCCGGCCGAGTTGTGGGTCGGCGCCACGCCCTCCGTCCTCGGTAGCGTCCTGACGGAAGGGCCCGTCCTGGCGGGGGCGGACGGCATCGTCCTGTACACCGAGGCGGGGGGCGACGCCACCTCTCTCCGCAGCGGCGGGTACCGGCGGAGCGTGGACTACGGCGTCCAGATGGCCCGGCGGATGGGCATCGCCCGCGCCGCCGTCGTCACGGCCGCGGAGGAACCCGGCGCCCGGTCGCCCCAGCAGCAGGGCTGGAAACTCGTCACGCGGCAAGTGTCGGCCATGGCGGCGGGGGCGGAGCGCGTCTTCTTCGAGTGGGACCGCGGCCTGCCGGCACCGCAGTCCTCGGCGGCCGTCTACGCGTGGATGGCGCACCTGCTGGGGGAGGCCTCGTACGAGGGCGACGCCTGGGACGACGTGCCGCTCCTCAGCGGCCACGTCTTCAGCGGTCCGCGGCAGCAGACGGCCGTCGTGTGGTCGTGGGTGGGCGGCGAGGAGGGCGCGTGCGACCGCGGCGTCCTGGTCTTCGACGACGGCCTGGGGCTGGAGGCGACGGACGTGGTCGGCCGTCCGGTCGGCATCTGGAAGGGCCGGCGCCTCATCGTCCCGCTGAGCGAAGCGCCCGTCTACGTGGTCAGCGCGGAACTCTCGGCCGGCGCCCTTCGGGGCCGCCTGCGGAAGGCCGAGATCATCGGCATCGCGCCCGCCACGGTGCGGGTCGAGAGCCTGATCCGCGGCCAGGTGCCGGGCAAGACCCGCATCACCCTGTGGGTTCAGAGCCATCGGCCGAAGAAGATGGCCGGCCGGGCGGGGCTCCTTCTGCCCGACGGGTGGCAGACCGGCGACGCCAAACGCCGATTCGACCTCGAACCCGGCCAGGCCGGCGAGGTCTCGTTCGAGTGCACCGCCCCCGACGACGCCGGCCGCGGACCGTATCCCGTGGAGGCGGTCGTCTCGCTCGATGAGGAATTCGTGCGGCACCGGCAGGAGGTGTGGCGGGCCCGGACGCCGCACCGCACCATCGAGGTCGGGTTCGGCCTCGCGGACTGGGACGGCATCGATCCGGTGATTCTCGAGGGACCGGCCGGCGAGGTCTCGGCCGAGGTCCGCACCGCCTGGGACGAGGCGTTCTTCTACGTGTCGGCGAGCGTGCAGCGCGAGCGGGCCACGTTCCGCGGCGGACCGTTCGCCTACAGCGGCGACGCCGTCCAACTTGCCTGGGGCGGCGAGGGACGGGCCGACGACGACTTCGGCCATCCCGCCCGAGGGTGGGCCCTGCCCGAGGGGGCGTTCCGCGACACGCAGCACCTCATGGCCATCACCTTCGGGCCCGACGGCGCCCGGGTGATCCGCCTGCGCCGCCCGGGGGCCGTCCTTCGCACGCACATGCCGGGGAACCTGGACCCGTGGTACGGGCCGGTCGAGGAGTCCGTCGCCGACATCGCCCGCGACGACGCCATCGGGCACACGCTGTACGAGGCGGCGATTCCGTGGGAGGCGCTGGCGCCGCTCGCGCCGGGGCCGGATCGGATCTTCCGGTTCGGTATCCGCATCGGCAACGGCGACGGCCCGGCGCTGGCATGGGCGCGCGAGGCGGGTGTGCCGGTGTTCCTGACGAACCCGTGCAGTTTTCTGCCGCTCTCCGAGCCCACCCTCCCGTGCCAGACGTGGTGGGGGATGGGCGGCAGTGAATGAAGAATGATAAATGCTGAATGAAAACGCCCAACGGCACGCGGCGCACCCTCGGTCGCGCTAAAGCCCGGCCTTATGCGGAGCGAAAGGCCGGGCACACCGGCGGCATCATAAAGGAATACGAATGCGTTTCGTGCGCTTCCAGGTCGACGGCGACATCCGTTACGGCGTCGTCGAGGGCGACGAGGTCCGCGAACTCCTCCGACCGTTCTTCGAGGGCGTCACCCCCATGGAGACGACCTACGCCTTGGAGGACCTCGACCTGCTCGCCCCCTGCCGCCCGTCCAAGATGCTGTGCCTGGGCCTCAACTATCGCGACCATGCGGAGGAGATGGGCAAACCCCTGCCCTCCGAACCCGTCCTGTTCCTGAAACCCGCCACCGCCCTGGCCGGCCCGGAGCAGCCGATCGTCTACCCGAAGATGGCCGGCCGCGTCGACCACGAGGCGGAACTCGCCATCGTCATCGGCCGCCGCTGCCGAAGCGTCACGCCGAAGAAGGTGGGCGACGCCGTCTTCGGGTACACGTGTTTCAACGACGTGACGGCACGGGACCTCCAGTCGAAGGACGGCCAATGGAGCCGCGCCAAGGGGTTCGACACGTTCGGCGTCCTCGGCCCGTGGATCGAGACCGACCCCGGCGACCCGGACGACCTGGCCGTCGCGTGCCGCGTGGGCGGCGAGCAGCGGCAGGCGTCGCGGACGGACCAACTCGTTTTCGACTGCCGGTCCGTCGTCTGCTGGGCCAGCCGCATCATGACCCTTGAACCGGGCGACGTCATCGCCACCGGCACGCCGTCGGGCATCGGCCCGATGGAGGTGGGCGACCGCGTGGAGGTGGAGGTCGAAGGCATCGGCGTGCTCGCCAACCCCGTGGAGGCGGAACGCGAGAAGGGCGCCAAGCCCGCTCATATCCTGTAACGAATTGCATGTTGCGCAGTGGGCCGGGAGACACGCATGCCACACGACGCACCGGTGCGGCGGTACCTGACGGCGTTCGACACGGGCCGGCTGCCCCAGGTCTTCGCGGACGCGGTGGTTCTGGGCAGCGGGGTGGCGGCGCTGCGGGCGGCGATCGAGATAGCGCCGGCGCTGCGCGTGGCGCTCCTGACGAAGAGCGGCCTGACCGAATCGAACAGTTATTACGCCCAGGGTGGCATCGCCGCCGCCATCGACGAGGCGGACTCGGTCGCGAGCCACGTGGCCGACACCCTCCGCACGGGCTGCGGCCTGGCGGATGCGGCGGTGGTGCGGCGGGTGGTCGAGGCCGCACCCGAGTGCGTCGGTGAACTCATCGAGTGGGGGGCCGCCTTCGACCGGGCGGACGGCCACATCAGCGTCGGCCGCGAGGGAGGCCACTCCGCCGCCCGTGTCCTCCACGCCCGCGGCGACGAGACCGGCAAGGAAATCACCTCCACGCTCCTCGCCCGCGTCATCCGGCACGAGGCCATCGATATCTACGAGAACACGTTCGGTGTCGACGTCCTGACCGTGGACGGCACGGCCGTCGGCGTCCTGGCCTGGAACGCGACGCACGGCCTGTTCGTGGTCCGGGCCCGCCGGACGGTTCTGGCGAGCGGCGGCCTGGGCTGCATCTACCGCGAGACGACGAACCCCTCGGTGGCCACCGGCGACGGCCTGGCCATGTGTTACCGGGCCGGCGCCCCGCTGGCGGACCTGGAGTTCGTCCAGTTCCATCCCACGACGCTCTACATTGCGGGGGCGAGCCGGCACCTCATCTCCGAGACCGTCCGCGGCGAGGGCGGGCGGCTGGTCGACAAAAACGGCCGGGCCTTCATGGCCGAGTACCATCCCATGGGCGACCTCGCCCCGCGCGACGTCGTTAGCCGGGCCATCCTCGACCACATGCGCCGCACCGGCGCCGCCTACGTCTACCTCGACCTCACGGGCCTGGGCGACGGCGTCCGCGAACGGTTCCCCGGCATCGCCGCCGCGTGCAGCCAGTTCGATATCGACATCGCCCAGGACTGGGTCCCCGTCCGGCCGAGCGCCCATTACATGATCGGCGGCGTGCGGGTCGACGCGAACGGCCGGACGGGCATCGCGCACCTGTACGCCTGCGGCGAGGTGTCGTCCACGGGTCTGCACGGCGCCAACCGCCTGGGCTCGAACAGCCTGCTGGAGGGGCTCGTCTACGGGAGGGCCATCGGCCGGCATATCGTGGACGATCTCGGGCCGTCCGCCGCCGGACGCCTGAACGGCCCCGCCCCCCCCGAGCACGTCCGCAGCGACGTGACGGACTCCACCCGCGGCCAGTTGCACCTGCCCGACGTCCGCGACAGCCTCCGGGCCGTCATGTGGCGCAACGTCGGCATCGTCCGCAGCGGCGACGACCTCGCCGAGGCCGACGGCCTCATCGGGTTCTGGCAGAGTTACGTTCTGGACAAGGTCTTCGCCGAGCCCGCCGGCTGGGAACTCCAGAACATGCTCACCCTCGGCCGGCTGATGACCGAGGCGGCACTGGCGCGGACGGAGACGCGCGGCGTGCACCACCGGTCGGATTTCCCCGACCGCGACGACCAGTGCTGGGTCCGCCGTATCCTGATGGCCCGCGAGCGCCAGACGTGGTTCGAACCGATCGAGGGAGGCCCGACCGACGTCGGCGCGGCCGGCATGTAAGCTA
>CAZNYC010000093.1:0-16412 GCA_964577175.1 uncultured Anaerolineales bacterium | reverse complement strand
ATCTGACGGACGCCGAAAAGGAACTCGTCCGGCTGGCCGACGGCGAAGCCGACGGTGGCGACGTGGACCGGAGCATTCGAGACGAAATGATCGACCTGGCCGACGACTGAGGCCGCCGGCCGAACCTGAACCGGGGGCGCATGCCCCCACACACAGAAAGGATGCACAGGATGAAGCAGGCATTGAAGTCTTATCATACGTTGCTGAACCGCATCAAGGGCGCGCGGACCGAAACCGTGACGCGCGTCATCGTCCAAGGCGGCCGCAAAGGCGACGCGGAAACTCTCGAATCGCTGGCGGCGGAACTCGGCCTTCGCGTCGAAGATGTCCGCGAGCACCAGCAGGCGCTTCGCCAGGCCGCGAAACTCGAAGCCTTGGCCGAGCGAGCGGGCGAACTCGAGGCCGCGCGCGTCGAAGCGCTGAACCGCCTGGAGAAACGCAAAGACGACGGTGTGCTTCTCGGCGACGACGGGCAACCCGTTCCGCTGAGCGCGCTGGAGGGCGAGTACCACAAGGCGACCGCCTTCGCAAGCAAGACCCGCAAGGCCGCCGGGCAACTCCAGAAACTGAAGGCTCGGCACCCGGTGCTTTTCGGCATCGAGAAACCGAAGGCAACCCCGGCGGAACCGCACGAGGCGGCCCGCGCCGGCGGCTTCAAGGCGGGCGCCCCTGGCATCGGCCGGCCGATGCGGAAATTCCAGACGGCCGACGCACCGGGCATCGGGCCGGCCAAGTCCCCCGTCGTTTCGACCGGGTGAGTCTGCCGGCGTGCGGCGTGTGGCCGCGCGCCCCCCGGCCCGCTTTTGGGTTGCCGGGCCGGGACCGCAGCGGCAGGGGGCCGGTCATCCTCCTGATCCGGGGCTAGCATCGGCCCCCGCCGCGCGGCTTTGACGTGACGTTCGAGCGGCCGGACCGCGGGGCGCGCGGCCTCGTCTCCCGCGCCCCGCGCCGGCCCTTCGGTAGGGAGACTAAGCGTTTCGAAGAAGGGAAAATCGCGTCTTCGAAACACTTAAAGGAGGCCCTATGAGCCGCGGCCTCGGCAAAACGCAGCGCGCCGCCTTGGCGGTTCTGAAGGCAGCCGAGCAGACGGCTGACCGGCCGCATTTTGCGGTGGTGGACTCAATCACGGTTGCCGCGCGGGCCGTCGGCCGGAACACCGTCACAGTTTCGGAGGCCACCGCCTACCGCCGGGCGTTGCGGACCCTGGCCGCGCGGGGGCTTGTGGTTGATATGGGCCGGCACCTGCGCTATGGCCGACGCGGCTGGGCGACCCCGCCGGCGGCGCAAGCGGCGATAAACGACATGCTCCGCGATGGATTCTGGCGGGTGATGGACGATTTCGCGGACCTTCAGGCGCGGGCAGACGCCGCCCTGTCCGCCAGTGGGTGATCACGCCGGGGCGCTAAGTGCCCTGAGGCGGCCGGCACGCGCCAGACGGCCGCCCCTGGCGGCAGGCGCTGCCGTGGCTATGCGCCCCCCTGTCCGGCCGATACATCGGTCGGGCCGGCGGGAGATCGTCGCTTAGACGGCGATTCTCGCAAGCCGTTTCTCGGCGCGGGTGCCGAAAGCCGCCACAGCCGGCCCGTGACCCCCTGGCCGGCCACCGGCGGCGCCGCCGAACGGCCGCGAGACGCCGCGCGGCGCCCGCGTGAGCCTTCAACGGTTATCTCAACCGTTGTATCCGCGGCGCAACCCGTTGCGAGACGGCCGTTTATGCCGGTGGGCCGGCGGCGCTCGGCGCCCTGCTCGGCGTTTTTGGGCCGTTCGCCGCCGGCGTGCGGACGCCCTGCCCGGCCGGGCGCGGCAATAACAATCGGGACTTTTCTCTTGCGTTTCACGCACGGGGTGTTAGGCTGGCCGGTATGGCACGGCGAAAGCGAAGCGTGATAGGCGCGATCCGGGCGGCCCTTCGGCGGCGGAACAGGCGGGAATCACTTGCCGACATCGGGCATGAGACGCGCATTCACTACGCGCACCTGAGCCGGTTTGCCCGCGACAAGGGCGGCCTTGGCCTTGAGGCGATTGACCGGCTGGCGGCCTATCTGAACCTGGAAATCGTGGAGCGTCGCAACGGAAAGGGCGAGTGATGCGGCTTTTCAAGATGTCTTACAAAGCACGTGACGGCCGGAGGCGGAAGGCGGCGAAATGGAGCCTTGAATTCCGCGACCCCTGCGGCAAGGTGCGGCGGCTGACGTTGCCGTGGTCGGACAAGCCGACGGCCCGGCGGGTGAAGGATAACATCGTCCGGCTTGTCGGCTGCCGGCGGGCGGGCGTCGGGTTGCCTGAGGACTTGGAGCGGTGGCTTGCCACCGTCCCCCCGCGGCTTCGCGACAAACTCGCGAAGATCGGCCTTCTGGAACCCCGGCACGTGGCCGCCCAAAAGACCTTGGCGGAGCACCTGGCGGACTTCCGCGGCGACGTTGCGCGCGGCAAGCGTCCCAAGTCCGGCCGCCGCAACGGCGGGCCGGTCACGGACCGATACTGCCGGCTGGTCTGCGGCCGCGTGGAGCGGGTGTTTGCGGGCTGCGGATTCAAGACGTGGACGGACGCCGCCGCCGACGGCTCGGACAACGCCGTGTTGGACTATCTGGCCGGGCGCATGGCCGATGTCACAGACGACAAGGGCAACGTCAAGCGCGGCATCAGCGCCCAGACGGCGAACTTCTACCTTGAGGCCGTCAAGTCGTTTGGGGCGTGGATGGTCCGGGAAGGCCGGGCGGCCGTCTCGCCCTTCGGCCACCTTGAAGGATGGAACACGCGGACCGACCGCCGCCACGACCGGCGGGCGTTGACCGTGGCCGAGGCCGGCGCGCTGCTTGCCGCGGCGGCCAAGGGGCCGGAGCGTTACGGCATGACGGGCGGCGCGCGTGCCACGCTCTACCGGCTGGCCGTGGAGTCGGGCTTGCGTGCCGGCGAACTCCGGAGCCTGACGCCGGCGTCCTTCGACCTGGCCGCGGAGCCGCCGACTGTGACCGTGGAGGCGGCCTACTCCAAGCACCGGCGCGAGGACGTGCTGCCGCTTCGGCCCGACACGGCGGCGAAACTGAAGGCGCACCTGGCCCGGAAGGCGCCCGCGGCCCCGGCCTTTGCCCTGCCGAAACCGGACTACATGGTCAAGATGCTCCGGGCGGACCTGGCCGCCGCCGGCATCGCCTACCGCGACGATGCGGGGCGCGTGGCCGACTTTCACTCGCTCCGGCATACCTTCGTCACGAACCTTGCCCGGTCGGGCGTGCATCCCAAGACCGCGCAGGCTTTGGCGAGACACAGCACGATTTCGCTGACGATGGACACGTACACGCACAGCCTGCTTGAGGGCCACGCGGCGGCCGTGGGGCGCCTGCCCGATCTGGACGCGGGCGCGGGCGCGGCGGCGCTGGCCGCGACGGGGACGGATGATGCGCGGCCGGACGGCAGGGCATCGAAACATCGCGATGAGGCGTCTCTGTGCGCTGCTCGGCGTTTTGGGCAGACTTCAGTAGATAACGATGGACAGCAAACCCCCGTTTCCGTACAATCAGGGGCGATGCACACGCGGAGAGGTGGCAGAGTGGCCGAATGCGGCGGTTTGCTAAACCGTTGAGGGGGTGAACGCCTCCTCCCCGGGTTCGAATCCCGGCCTCTCCGCCAGGTTTTCGTGTGCCAGCGCAAGTTTCTGATTGACAAAGGCTTACACGCCCGCTACACTCCTGCCGTTTTCCCTTGTGACCATTTCGTGGCCACACCAGAGGACAGATAGCCGCCACCGGCGGCAACCAGACGCAAGTTCGCGGCGGTCTCTGCGCGCTGGCGTCGAGGAGGAAGCCCCGTGGGCTCGATCTACAAGCGCGGCAAAACCTGGTACGTCGACTACCGCGCCGGCGGGAAAAGATTCCGTCGGCGGGTCGGCCCCTCGAAAAAGGTGGCCGAACTGACCCTCAAGAACATCGAGGTCCGTCTCTCCCAGAACGACCTCACCGTCATCCCGAACGATGAGCCGATCGAGACGTTCCTCGCTGAGTTCATGGAGTACACGCGGACCAACAACTCGCCGGCTACGTACCGGCGGTATACGGCGGTGATCGACCACTTCAAGCGATTCCTCCAGGAGCGGGCCCCCGCGGTCCGCCGGCTGTGTCAACTGACCCCTCACCTGTTCGAACAGTACAAGACCTGGCGGAGGGACTCGACCATCACCCCCAACGGACGGCCAACCAGGAAAGGAAAGTCGAAGGGAAAACGCCCGAAGGCCAACACGGTCAACATGGAGATCGGCACGCTGAGGACGATCTTCGGACTCGCCGTTCAGTGGGGTTACCTCGCGACCAACCCGACCGAGGGCGTCGAGTCGCTTCGCGTCACGGACGCCAAGCCGCCCCGGTTCCTGAGCAAGGAGGAGAGCCGCAAGCTGCTCGCCAACTGCGGGCCCGACCTGTACCCGATCTTCTTCACGTTCCTGCACACGGGCATGCGGAAGAGCGAACTGCTGAACCTGCAGTGGAAGGACGTGGATTTCCGGCGGCGGAAGATCCTGATCCGGAACAAACCGTTCTGGACACCCAAGAGCCGCGAGCGGGAAATCCCGATGGGGGAGAAGGTCTGTAATCTCCTGGAAGGGATGGAACGAGGTGGCCCGGAGGACTTCGTCTTCCCGGGTCCCGACGGCGGACCGCTGAAACGCAAGCTCCGGCGGGACCTGATGCGGGTGACCAAGCGATGTGGGTTCCCGGACGTGACGAAGCTCCACTCGCTCCGCCACACCTTCGCCTCGCACTTGGTGATGTCGGGCGTGGACCTCCCGACCGTGCAGAAGCTCCTCGGCCACGCGGACATCCAGACCACGATGATCTACGCCCACCTGATGCCGGACCATCTGGCCAGCGCGGTGGACAAACTGCAACTCTAATCCCCCGGCAGGTCGTTCCTCGTCACGACCATGGTCGCACGTCCGTGGCGTTTGCGCTGCCGGAGCCACTGTTCGACATCCGAGACGCGGAAGCGGATGAACCGGCCGACTTTGACGTGCGGGACGAAACCGGCGCTGGTCCAGTGGTAGATGGTGCTCTTCTTGACCTTCAGCAGCCGGCCCAATTCCTCGACGGTCAGAAACTCCTCCATGTCAGATCGATTCCTCCGCGTCGTCGTCCTCGCCCTGGGGCGGCTCCCAGCGGGCCTGCCAATCGTACCAGCATTCCTTCGGTTCCTCGTCGCTCCCCTCCGGCCACCGCCGGAACTTGTCGCACGAATCGCACTGGCTTTCGTCGATGCACTCGTGGGTCTCCGGGCAATACCGTCGACCGCGTGGCATCCTTGCGCCGGCCCCGCTTCCCAGGGCCCGGCGCGGCCCCCGGAAGCCTCCTATGGCTCCCCCCGTCCCCCTGCGCGCTCCCCTGGGGGGGAACGGCACGACGGGCGGCCCTTTAGGGACGTCCCCCTGGGGGGATACGCCCGAAGAGGGGTTTTTGGGCTCCGCCTGGCCCCCGCCGTCCGGCCCGTCTGTCTCGTTGGGATCCAACAGGTCCGGTTCGTCGTCGGCGACGTCCGGGCCGGGCGTCTCGGAGCGCTCCGGCTGCGCTGCGGAGGGAGGCTGAGGGGGCATGTTCTCGATACTCGCCTCCAGCTCACCCAGGAGTCGTCCAAGGTCGTCGAGGTGTTCCTCGCCTCCGGAGACGAGGGGATCCTCCATCCCCGGCGGCCCTTCGATACTCTGTTCCCACGCGTCGAACAGGGGATCATCAAAAGGCCCATCGTTGTCGGGCGGAACCGTGGGATCTGACATATCAATCCCCTTGCGAGTCATTGGGCTTGGCGCTGGAAGGCTTTTCCCGGCCCGGCTCCGAAGCCCCCGCGGGTGTTAGCGCTGCCCGCCAGTCGAACGTGGGCGCCAGGCACTGCCCGGCGTGGACCAGGGAGACGGTCGGCGGCCACCCTTCCCCGGCCTGTTTCTGTATCGCCCGCTCCAGGGCATCCATCGTCCGCTTGTCGGGCGTCACGGCGAGGACCCCGTCCAGGTCGGCGATGGCCGCCTCGGCCACGACGTTCTCCGCGTCGTAGTCCAGGTTGTGGCAGACCACTTCCACGATCACGCGGCGGCCCTCAGGCGCCAACACCAGCAGGTCGGGCTGGAGCCCCTGCTCACGGGCGATGGAGGAATTCCGTTGCAGGCGCCACTTGGGCCCCAGCCCGCCGATACCCCGTTCCACCCGGGTCAGCAGGTACTCGTGGACCAGGCCGGACTTGAACGTCTTGACCTTCACCTTGTGGCGTCTGGCCCAGTCCAGCCCCTTCTCGGTGGGCTGGAAGAACTTGATCTTGCCGGCCACGGTTTCGGGCGCCTGCTCGATCAGGCCGCGGGAGTCCAGCTCCCCGCGGGCGCGGAACTCGCGGGACCGATCCAGTCCCAGGGCGTTGCACCGCACCTCGATCGGCTCGGCCGGCGTCTCGCAGACCCGGACCATGACCAACAGGGGATCCCCGCCGAGGTCGCCCGCGCCGAGGGCCGTCGCCTGGCCGGCGCCGGCGGCCTCGCCCGACTCGGGCCGGTACTCGGTCCATCGAACCGTGCCGAGGAGGGCCTCGGTCCCCGGCCGGAGGGCGGTCGCGCTGGGCTTCTCCGGAAAACGCAGCCCCGGCACCTCCATCAGGAACGGCGTGGGATGTAGCGCGTACTGGACGACGGCCTGCCGGGGTTCCAGCTCGCTGATCGCTTCCGCCTGCAAGCGCTTCAACCCCATCGAACTCTGGAGGCTCCAGATACACCGGGCGTTGACCAACCGCATGACGATCCGGCACCCCAGGTTGGCAAGGATGGGCTGGGGCAACTGGCTGGGGACCTGGTCGCAAAGGACCAGGCCGACCCCCCGCTTCCGCGCGGTCCGAAACGTCCGGCACAGGGCGCTTTCCCCGACGTCGGTCCGGCTCTTGTCGCTGGTCAGCATGTGCGGTTCTTCGACGATCACCACGTGGACCTTGTCGTCCGCCTCGGGACGTTCGCGGTAGCGGGTCAGCCACAGAAGCAGAAAACTGACCAGGAACTGCAGGGGAACCCCGGTCAACCGGGACAGCCGGAAGATGACCGAGTGCCTGGCCAGGGTGGGCAATAGCGAACTGGTCTGGACCCGGGCCGTGGGCCCGAAGGCGTCGGCCAACATACCCAGCCGGTTCAACAGGCTTTCCAGCCACCCGGCCCGGCGGGCTTTCGGCCCGAAACCCATCCCCCCAAAATGCTCGATGGCCTCCACGAGACACGGCCACCGCTCCTCGCCGGCCGCGGCGGCTTTCCGCTCCAGCAGCCGACCCATGCCGCTGCGGAACAGGTTCAGGCTACCGTCCCGGAGATAGGTCTGCCCGCGGAGCAGCAGGCTTACTTCGTCGAGCCACTGGACCGGGGCGATCCACGGCCCGGGAGGCTCCAGGAGATTCAGCCGCAACTGCTCCGGCTCAATCGTCGTGAGGGCACCCGCCGGCATGCGTGGAATCAGCCGCCTGTACTCGTCCTCAACGTCCAGGATCCACACCCGGTGGCCGGCCTCCAGGACTCCGGCGACCCCGTGCATGGCGAGGAAGCTCTTGCCGGTACCCGCCTGCCCGAAGATGCCGACGTGGGTCGTCAGTCCCCGCTCCGGCAGCGCGAAGGCCAGCGCCGGACCACCGCTGCGGGGGACCCCGCCCAGCGGCACGTCCCCGGGCGGCAGGGTTCGCGGAGGCCAGAAGACCGGCGGATCGTCCGGGTCGAATCCCGCCTGCATGCAGCGGCGCTTCAGGAGGTGTCGGACCGCTGCGGCGAGCTCCGGGTTCCGCCGGTAGGCCTGAATCAGTTGGCGGACGCCCGGCTCGTTCCGGCCGAGGAAGGTCACCATCTGTTCGATATCCTCAGGCAGCATCGTCACTCCCCTTTCCCGTCGCGCTCGATCTTGCGAAGCCAGGCGGGGCCGGCCCCCGCGAGGACCGCGGCACCCACGACCGCCCACGCCAGCGGCAGGTACGGGATCCGACCGCCGCAGGTGGCAAGCACATACGACCCCAGCG
Organism: uncultured Anaerolineales bacterium; assembly: GCA_964577175.1. Lineage (GTDB taxonomy): Bacteria > Planctomycetota > Phycisphaerae > FEN-1346 > FEN-1346 > BS750m-G62. The sequence goes on along the minus strand of CAZNYC010000093.1, from coordinate 8,405 downwards.
TCCACCCGAACCCGGCGCCGGCGGTCACGGACAACAGAAACGCCCAGTGTCGCCCGACCCAGGGCCGCAACGGTCCCAGCAGGAGGACGGTCACCGCGATAAGGATGAACCACGACATGTTATGCCACCCTCCAAAAGAGGCGCCAGTAGTGATGCCATCGGCACCGCAGGCAGTAGGTCCGCTCCCCGTAGGTCCGGCTGTGTCGCCGGCAGACCGCGGCCCCGCAGCGGTCGCACCGGAGCATGCATCCCTCGGTGGAGCACAGGACCTCGCCGCCGATCTCGCAGATACCCTCCACGCGGACCTTGTCGTCGATGACGTGGCCGAACGAACAGGTCCCGGTCTCCACCATGTCGACGGTGACCACCCCATCCTCGGGGTGCTGCGTCTCGACGTGTTCTTTGTGGAACGGGGCCCCATGGCGGTCCAGTTTGCCACCGAGGACCCGGAGCACGGTGTTGCGGGCCCCGCCTCCCAGGCGGCGAAGTTCGCGAATGAGCTGCTCGACGTTCGTGGGCGTGGGCATTGTCGGGTACCTCCTTCACTCAATAGAGGCCGCTGCGGCCAAAACCTTGCAGCCGGTCGAGATTTTTCGTCTCCGGGGGCGCAACGTTTATAAAGCCCCGGCGCCAAGGGTTTGACATGGAGGCCCTCTACGCACCCCCCAGGGTCGACCTCTACGCGACGAGGACGCGACCGGACCGGTACCGCCTTGAACTGACCGCCCAGATGGAAGGCGACTTCGACGAGGCCGACGCCGCGCTTCGCCGGATGGGCTACGAACCCGTGGACGTAGACCAGTGGGGGACGACCTACCGCCACCGGGAGGACCGGCAGCGCGAGGTGATGCTTGACGAGTTGCCGTCGGACCCCGCCTCGCTCCGACTGGCGCTGAGCCGAGAAGACGTGGAGGCGACCCACACGGACCGGGCGCGCGACGAGATGCAGACGACGTACCAGGAGATCCGGCGATGGCTGCAATGGCACGAGCCGGGGCCGGGACAAAATGATTTTGACCTCTATGGTTGGCATGAGGCATACTCAGAGCCGTAAGCGGGCGGAGACAAGCCCCTCTGTGCGGCGGGCATTTTTTTCGGAAAGGCTGCAAGACGACCCGCCCGCCGGGCCTCCAGTTATGTGGCGGCTGCGAGCCGACACCCTGCGGCACGACGAGACGGTCCCGGGGGAAAACAGAACCGTACGGAGGACCACGGGAAAGGACGGCCTCGATGACCGAGCGTCGCGAGTTCTGCCCGCACCCGAACGACCCTGACCAATGCCGCCGGACGCTGGTCCAGGCGTGGCGGGAGGGAACCCTGGCCCGGCACTGCGTCATGGAAGGCCTCCGCCGACAGTGGCGGCCGTGTATGGAACGTCTACTGGAGGGGCTGTATCGTGCCCGACGCCGCAAACCGTAACCCGAACCGCCAGCACGTCTCCGCCGGCGACCTGCGAAAGGCCTGCGAGGCCGCGGTCCTGCTCGGTTACCGCCAAGGGATACCGGCAGCCGGGGAGGTCTTCTACGAGGCCTACCGTGCCCTGGTCTGGAGCCTGGTCCGAAGGTGCGGCCTCCGCGAGGAGGACCAGCCCTCGGCCGAGGACGCCATGAGCGAGACCTTCAAGGGGCTACACACGCGGCTTTCCCGGGGTCTCGAAATGCGGCGGGCGAGGCTTTCCACGTTCGTCGCTCGGGCGGCACTGAACGAGGCCGGGCGTGCGCTCAAGGCGGCCAAGCGGACTGTCCCCCTGCCCGAAGAGATTCAGGACCAAGTTGAGACCGGCGGCGACCCGGCCCGCGACGAGACCGGCCTCCTCCTTCCGCCGGGCGCGGCGGAGGCCTGGGCCGCGGTGGACCGGCAAGTCGGCGGCACCGACGCCGCCGCCTTCGTCAGGCGAGTCATCCTGGCCTACGACTGCATCGAGGGCCAAGCCACCGGAGACCGGTGCCCGGTCTCGAAGATGCGCGAGGATTGGGCGCGGCTGGCCGCGCTTTCCGATGCCGCCCTCCGGGACCTATACAGCCGCCTGGCGGCCGAAGCCGCGCCGTTGGCCGGGGAGCCCGCGATTCTGGGCGCTGCCGGACTCATCAACCACGGCGCCCCCCTGTCCGACCTGCCGGTGCTTCTGGCGGCCTGCGAGAAGATGGGGCCCGAAGCGACGCGCCGCAGGCTCGGCCGACTGGCCGGGCTCTCGGCCGACGACGTCCATCAACGCCGGACCCGATTGTATTCGAACCTCCGGCGCCCGTGAGCCGGGTGGAGCGCCTGTTTGCAAGCGCGGATGTGCCATAGGCGGGAGTAAGACAATGGAAACCCAGGCCTGTTTGACCGACGTGGACCTCAGCCGTCTGTGGGAAGACGACCTGGACGCGAACCGGCGGGCGGCGATGGAGCAGCACCTGACGACCTGCCCCCGGTGCCGGGCCCGCTGGGAAAAGTTCCGCGAGGGTGCCGCCTCCACCGCCTCGGCCTTTCGCCGCGCCATGGCCGTGCCGCCGAGGGGCGAGTGCCCTTCCAGGGAAACCTTGACGGCCTACCTCGATCACACCCCGGAGGCAGACGAGACGCAGGACGTGGACGCCCACCTGGCCGCGTGCCCCGAGTGCTCGGACCGTGTGGCCGAACTCCTGGAGGCCCGCGGGCCCGAAGCGGAGGACGCGTTTCAGCGATACCTGGCCCGGCGTCTCCTGGATCTTCTCGTCGCAGTGCCCGAGGAAGCCGACGCCCTGGCGGCCACGCTCCGTTCGCCCCCCGACACGCCGGCACCCCCGACACCGGACGTACGGCTCCCGCTGGCCGAACCCGCCACCGGGGCGGCCCTACCCCTGGCGGCCGCTACCGGCGAGGGGTTTTCCGAACAGGTCCTCCGGCAGGAGGATCCCCCGTTCGAGATTCACCTCGTGCAGTTCGGCGACCAGCTCCGCGTCACCGTTCGGACCCTGGAGGCGGAGTCGCCCTACCGGGACTGTCTGGCGAGGCTCGCCCTTCTGGAGGGCGGCACCGTCCGCTTTGCCAGGGTCGTGCGGGTGGCGGACGGCGAGGGCCGCTGCGTCCTCCCCCCCGACGAAACGCACGCCCTCCGACCGGAACGCGAGTACCTGGCGGCCCGACTCGAGCCCCTGGTGACCCTTGAAGACCTGGCCCGGGCCGGCACCGACGCCTACATGCCGATCCTGGAGCGGCTGCTTCGCCACCACGAGCCGGCCATCCGGCGCCACGCCGTCGAGATCCTCGGCGTGATACGGGGCCCGGCAGCCGGTCCGATAATCCGGCCCCTGGCCGACGACCCCGACGATTCGGTTCGCGCGGCCGTCCAACAAACGCTGGCACGCTTCCCGTCCCCGTAAAGCAACCCATGTCGAAAAACGGTCAATCCGACTCCGGTTCCGCTCCCGTCCAGCGCCTGGTCGAGGCCGGACGTCACCGGGAGGCTCTTGCCTCCTTTCTTCAGCAGGTCGAGGGCAAGGCTTGGCTGGACCTCTCCACCTCGGACCTGCGGGCCATGGACCTCGTCTGCCGGGAGGTGCTGCCCGCCCTCATCGAACACCACACCCTGTGGCTCGTTCAACACCCAGGCCGGGTCCGCCGCATGCGGGATCTGCTCGCCCAGGCCCTCGAAGCGAACTACCGTGCTCCGACCACGCTGGACCAGATCGCCTGGCTTCGTTGCCTCCTGGCGATCAGCGAGGCCATGGCTGCCCACCCCGAAGGCGTTCACGAAGAGCTGTGTCTGTCCCGCGGGCGACCACAGGCCGAGCCGGTCCCCCCGCCGAACGGGGTTTTCGAGGAGCAGACCAGGGACCTCGAACTCAGCGACGGGGCGGCCACGACCTTCCTGAGGCCGTTCTTCGGGGCCTACGTGGCGTTCCTGCGACGCGTCGGTCGACACGAACTGGCCAACCACATCGAAGGACGGGTCGGCCGGCTGCTGGGGCTCATGGCCCGCGACGAAACGCGACCGGGGGTGGTCCAGGCCCTCTTCTACGCCCGCGGCCAGGGCGGCCACGCCCGGTTCGTCCACGTCTCGCTGAGCTACGAGCCGGGAGCCGAGACGGAAGCCGCGGCTCGGGGGCAGATCGGCTACGCACGAGAAGCCACCGATCACATCGACACCGCGATGAGGGAGGCGGCCTCCTGGGCCAGGGCGGCCGCAGACGCCTACCTCCGCCGTGCCGCCTATCCGGACGGTCTCCAGGAGCGGGAGGTCCGGTGGGAGATCGCCACGCTTCGCGGGGATGCCGTGGATCTGCCGCGCGAGTACGGAGGCGGGTCCGTGGCCCTTCCCCTGGCCGTGGCCATCGTTTCCGAGTACCTGGCCAGACCCGTGCCGAACGACGTGGCCTTCACCGGGACCTTCGCGGCGACGGACGCCGAGGACGGGCGGGTCCTCCCCGTGGACGGAATTCCCGAGAAGGTCGAACACGCGGTCACGTCGGGGTGCCGCGTGGTGTACGTGCCGGCGGCAAACGTCCCCGAGATCGACAACCACCCGGCGATCGGGAACCTCGTGACCGAACATGACGCCCGCCTGGCGACTGTCGAAACCATAGACGAAGTCTGCGAGGGGCTCTTCCCGCCCGAGGGGAGCGGTCGTCTGAGAGACGTGCTGAAAGACACGGCTTCCGGCCTGATCGAGATGCTGGGCATCAGCCGGCGCGCTGCCGAATCCCAAGGGGAACCTCCGGCACATTGTCGGCATCGCGGGCACGCGATCGCGGCAAGCGTGCTTGTGGCCTGCCTGGTGTTCCTGGAAGGCTGGATGGCCTACAAAGGCTTCGCCCCGGAATCCCGGCCCCTGGTGGCGTGGGGACGTATCGTGGCGGCCGCAGCGCTGGCACTCGTGGCCATGGGCGTGGTGCATGCCCTGCCGAGCGCCACCGTTCGACACCGCAAGTCCTGGTCATGGTTTGCAGGAATCGGGCTCCTGACGGCCGCATTCCTCGTCGCGCAAATGCTGCTCGGGACGATGCTCCCGTCGACCGTTGACCTGAGCGGTGGGCACCACGCACCGCCGGCGGCCGGTCTCCTGAAAGACCTGTTCCTGATCTGGCTCTTCGCCTGGGCGCTGCCGGGTAACGTGTTCAACGTGATCACGTCCCTCGAGCACCTCGTCGATCGCCGACAGTTCGTGACCGCTCGGGATTGCCTTCGCTGGAACGCCCCGCTGGAGCAGCGGATGCCCGTCCGGTGTTTCTACTTCCCGTGGACGTACGGGGCCATCGGCATCGGCCTGATGGCCGCGCTGCTGATGGGCTGGGAACTGCAGTATTACGGGTCCCTCGAAGCGTCCACCCCGGAGGCGTACTGGCTGACCTTCCTGGGTCTCGGACGGGACCTGCTCTTCATCGCGGCCATCGCTGAATCCATGGTCTTCTACAAGGTCGGTCTGTCCGGGGTCCGCAAGGTCCTGGCGTGACACCCCACGCCGTTGCCCGACTCGGCCACGTAGCTGCGCGCTCCTCGCTGCCCTCCTACAAGGTGCCGCTTCCTCTTCGAAATCCGTCGTTTCCTCGTCAGAAAGTGTCCGCCGGCGCCGCCCGGTTTTCTTGTGCGCCGATCGGCCGTCGAGGCCCACCGGACGTTTTCATTTTCGCGTTTTCTACCCCCATGAACAAACACCCGATTTCCCGGTTAATCCATTAACCACAACAAGTTACGTGTTTTCAACGCGCGGCGGGCGTCCAACACCCTTCCCACCAGCCGACTGTTCACACGGCCACGCCCGCTGGTGTTATTCCCCTCCGTGCCGGGCGCTATAGCCCGGCCTCCCGTCCACCGCGGTGGCAGCTCTTTCCCGCCACCCCTGCCGGCCGCCGGCGCCGGCCAGCGCCCTTTATATACCCCTCGTCCCCATACCCTACTATGCCCCGCCGTCCCCTGACGATGGAGCCGATCCCCGCCGCGTCGCGCTTCGCCAGCCTGGCCAACCTGCTGCCCAAGCCCCAGTGGGACAGGCTGCGGCGGGCCGTCTACCGCAGGGCCGGTCACCGGTGCCGGGCCTGCGGGCGCCGCACCGTGCTGCACTGTCACGAGGTGTGGCGTTTCAACCCCAGGACCCGGTACCAGCACCTGGGTGGTTTCCGGGGCCTGTGTCCGACCTGTCACGCGGCCACCCACATCACCCAGACCCGTGGCCGCCGGCAGCAGGCATTGCTTCGGCACTACGTGGCCACCAACGGCCTGGAGGCGGAGGCAGGCCGAGCCGCCCTGAAGGCCGCGATCCGTCGCCAGCACTGCCTGGACCAGGTGTCCTGGATCGTCATCTACGGCCGCTACAACCTGCGAACCACAGCCGCCAAGACCCTCGCCGTCCGTCGCCGTTACGCCCGGCGCCGCTGACCCGTTACCCGGGACGAGCCGTTACCCGAGTACCTTCTTGGCGGCCGGGGCCACATAGTCCAAGCCGTCCGCCGCGTGCCGCAGGCCGCGTTAGCCTACGCCCTGTGCCCGTGTCCCAACGCCCAGTCGCTCATGTGGCGCGTCGTGCAGCGCTCCGCGCGGCACCACGTCCGACGCGCTCCGCCAAGGTTCGCACCACGAGGGCCGAAACAGCGCGTCAGGCCGGCACGGGCCGGGCGCCCTTACGGAACCGGGGCGAGCTACCACCCTTCTTCCGCCTCGGGGCGCTCCAGCTGCAGCACGGCGCCGCACCGCTGACAGTGCCGTTCCTCGATCACGGTGTACGGGCCGATCCGGTACTCGCCTACGTAGACCCAGTCTTTGCCGCCGCACTCAGGGCACGCAAGGTAGCCACACTCGCGCTCCGACGGTTGTCCGGAACGCCCGTCTCGGCCTGTGCAAGGCGCGGGGGCGTTTACGTAAATCCTGCCGCGTGGTTCAGGCTTTCCCTTCGCCTTTGCCTTCTGCGGCCGGACCTCACACCGGGACCAGGGATTCCGCTTTTGCATAGCCAATCACCTCCGCCTGAGCCTGGGCGAGGCCCCTAATCTCGGTTCGCCTGCTCGCCCCGGCGGTCGGAGACCGCAAGCGAGAATGAGGGGCCGAGCCATTGTTGCGGAGGTGGTTGGCGAACGGCGGAATCCTACCCGGTGGGTGGCCGCGCAATGAAGGCGGCAAGGGCCGGTTGAACCCGAAGCCTGAGCCGCGGCAGCCGCGCCCCTCACTGCCCATGCGGAGCACCGGCCTGCAGCCCGTTTTACCCCGGCCTGCAGTGACAGATCTCTTGGCACCGCTCGGCGCACTTCGTCCACTGACCGGCGCCGCTGACCCGTTACCCGGGACGAGCCGTTACCCGTTCAACGTCTGGGTGGCCGGCCTCCCATAGCCGCCGGCGCGTGCCAGCCTCGTCAACGACGTGCACCTCGTCGATGCCCAGCCGCCTCAACTCTCCGGCCGTGGGCCTGGTGGCCTGGAAGGCCATCCACATCCGTTCGGCCTCGCCAAGCGCGAGCCGGCCCGTCCTGCGGCAGCGGGCGAGGACCGTCGCCAGCGACACGTCGAAGAGGACGAATACCTTCTGGTGCCGGCGGTTCGGCCCCTGCACGGAGTGCCACCTCGCCTCCGGGGACAGGTGGCAGGCGTCCAGGACCACGTTCCGGCCGGCCCTCAACGCCTCACGCTTCCGGCGGTCAAAGACCTCCCAGACCCTCGGCTCGTGCCGGGCGTCGCCGAACCGCGTGCCCAGCCCTCGTCGAATCCGGTCCGAACTCACCACCTCGAAGCCTCGGCAGTGCCGGGCGGCGAACGTGGACTTGCCGGCGTGCGACGGGCCGCACAGGACGAGCAGCAGCGGCCGGGCGTGGCTCTCCCCGCCGCCCCTGCGGACGCTTGACATAGACCATCACCTCCGGCTGTCCCTTGGCCGGGCGAACCATCTGCCTTATCGCGCCTCCAGCCTGCGGCCGAAGGCCGGAAGGCAGAATGAGCGAGCCTGGCCGCCTTGGGGCCGGGGTGATGGTCCAAGCGGCCGGACCCGGCAGGCGGGGGACCGTCCGCGTGTGCACTGGCGCGGCCTGTAGGACGGCGACGCGGCCCTCGGCAGGGGGGACGACCCGCGCGCTGCCCGGCGCCGGCCCCCGCGCGCGCCCGGCTCGCTGCCGCCCCTCAGGGCAGCCGGAGCCTGGCCGGAAACGGCCCGGCAGGTCAGCCTTGCCAGCCCCGCTCGCGCATCGCCTCGAAGAACGCCCGGCTCACCGGCGCGAGCACCACCGAGACGTGCACGTCGCCCAGTTCGCCTTCCGGGCACGCGACCGAGTAGCACCGGCAGAAGCGGTAATGCTTCAGCCGCGGCTCCTCGTAAGCCTGGAGCACCTCGCCGAAGATCAAGAGGCCCTCGGCCAGGTAGATGAACCGCTCCCCCGGCTTCAGCGCCGCCTGCCAGGGCCTCACGCGGGCGTCGGCGGCCTTGCGGGCCTCCTCGATCCGCGCCATGGCCTCTTCGTGCG
>CAZNYC010000092.1:0-16736 GCA_964577175.1 uncultured Anaerolineales bacterium | reverse complement strand
GCCGGGTGCCACGGATTGCTTGCCAATCCGTGCCTGCTGGTCCGAGAACACGGTTTGACAAGCGAACCGTGGCACCTTCGTGATCGGCGCGGCGGGTACGCAGACCCACCGCGCCATAATCCGGCGTGTGCCGTTAGAGCGAGGTCAACGATGCCCATCAAAGCCCTGGTCCTGCGGACCGCCGGCACGAACTGCGACTGGGAAACCTGCTTCGCCTGGCGCGAGGCGGGCGCCGAGGCCGACCGCATCCACATCAACCGGCTCATCGAGGAGCCCGCCCGGCTCGCCGAGTACCAGATCCTGACCGTGCCCGGCGGCTTCAGTTACGGCGACGACATCTCGGCCGGCAAGATCCTGGCCAACCAGGTCGTCCATCACCTCGCCGACGCCGTGGCGGACTTCCTCGCCCGTGACCGGCTCGTCCTCGGCATCTGCAACGGATTCCAGGTGCTCGTGAAGGCGGGCCTCTTGCCGGGCGGCGAGAACGGCCGGCCGTCGCTCGAGCAGGGCGCCACGGTTACCGCGAACGACCGGGGCCTGTTCGACGACCGCTGGGTGCGGCTGCGCGTGGATACGGACCGGTGCGTGTTCCTGGAGAAGGGCGAGGTGCTGGCGATGCCCATCGCGCACGCCGAGGGCAAGTTCGTCCCGGCCGAGGACGCGCCCGTCGAGAACCTGGACGCCGCCGGCCAGGTGGCCGTCCGCTACGTCGGCCCGGACGGCGAGGCGGACGCCGGCTTCCCGTGGAACCCGAACGGCTCGGTGGGCGACGTGGCGGGCCTGTGTGACGCGACCGGCCGCGTCTTCGGCCTCATGCCGCACCCGGAGCGCCACCTCCTGCCGTGGCACCATCCGCAGTGGACCCGCCGGCCGGCGGTGGAGGAAGGCGACGGGATGCGCGTGTTCCGGCGGGGGGTGGAATACTTCCAGTAACCGTTCCGCGGCGCACCGGACGACATCCCGGTCCGGCTCCCCCTCATTTCCTCAGCATCTTCTCGACGTGCTCCAGAACCGACGCGGCGTCCGCCGGCGCAGCACGGCGGTCGAGTTCGACGGGCGTCTCCTCCGCCCCGGGGTAGCGGAACTGCACGGCAAAGGCATTGTAGCGTGCCAGCGGCCGAAACCGCTCCACGTCTTGCCCGTTCTCTTCCAGCAGGTTCAAGAGTGTGATGAGGTTATGCGTATACGGGTATTCTTCTCCCAAAGACGCCAGCCACGCCTTCAGCCCCTTCTCAATGGCCTGCTGGACGTGAAATCCGATGATCTCGTCGGTGACGGTTGCATTGCCGCTGAGCACGCGCGCCGCCTCGGCGTCGCTCCTGGCCAGGCCGAACATCCGGCGGGGTTCGTCAGGACCGTTCATAAATCCGCTTCCCGTTCAGCAGGACCGTGGCCACGATGTGCTCGGCGTGGTCGCCGAAGAGAGCCACCTCGTCGCGGCTGTAGAGAAGGATATCCACGGGCACCCGGCGCCGGGAGGCGAGTTCATACAGCCGGCTCAGGTGGCGCCACCGCCGCCCGCTTTCGTCGAACGGCTCACGCTCCACGACCAGCAGGTCCACATCGCTGCGGGCGCGGGCCTCGCCGCGGGCCTGGGAACCAAACAGCCAGATCTCTTCCGGGTCCACTTCGCGCACGATGGCCTGGACCATCTGCTGAAGGGTTTCTTCCGTGACGGCCACCATGCGCCACCTCCCGCCGCCTTTTGCCCACCCCACGATGGGCCGACCCACACTCTACTTCGGCGTGCGGCCGATGTCCAGTATCTGGCGAAGTCTCCCCCTTTCCGACCGCCCGTCCACCTGATACACTGTGGACGACGCCAAACGGGACCCTCGGAGACCAAAGGCGCATGGCTGTCCTCTGCATCGCCGGCGTCGCACCGCGCATCGGCAAAACCGCCGTCGCCGAGATGCTGCTCGGTCACCTCGACGGCTGGCACGCCGCCCGGGTCCGCGTGGCCGACGAGATCGCCGAGGGCGAGACCGTCGACCTCGGCGACGCCGGCTTCGCCCTCCGGTCGTATGCGGACCTCGCGGCGTCGGACCCGGAACTCGACCGCCTGCGGGCGGCCGGGGCCGCCTCCGTCCGCGTCCTCCTCGCCGAGCCGAGGGGTCTGGCGGCCGGCCTGGCCGCACTGCACCGCGCCCTTCCCGAGAACGCCAACCTCCTCGCCGAGGGAAACGCCTACCTCTGGGCCGGCGAGGCCGACCTCGCGGTCATGGTCGTCGGGCCGGGCCCGTCCGGCAAGGGCCTGGCGCGGGTCCGCCGGTCCGTGCGGGAACTTTTCGGCAAGGTCGACGTGTGGGCCTGGAACACGCGGACCGATCCGACGGAGGAAGGCTTCTTCGACTTCCCGCTCGCCCTCGGCCGCCTGGGCTTCGGCCCCGCGATCTCGAACCGGGCGGATTTCCATCACGTGAACCCGACCCGCGCCGCCGACCCCGCCGCCCGCCCGTTCCTCGACGCCGTCCGCTCCCGCCTGGAGGAGGCGTGGGTTCAGCGAGGCAGCGAGGAGTTTCTGCGGCGCATCGGTTTCAAGGATGGCCAATGACCAAGCACCAATGACCACTCGCTCCGCGTTACCCACAGCCGCCGTAGGCGCCTGACTTGACATTTATCAGTCGGCATTTGACATTGGCCAAGCACTGGACCATCCAGCCCCCTTTCACCGACACCGCCCGCCTGGCGGCCGAACTGGGCATCCATCCTATCGTGGCGGCCGTCTTAGGCCAGCGCGGCTACGACACCGCCGACGCCGCCCGGGCGTTCCTGCGGCCGGAACTGACCCAACTCCATCCGCCGGAGGCCCTGCCCGGCCTCACGGAAGCCGCCGACCGCCTCGTCGCCGCCGCCCGCGACCGCGAGCCGATCGTCATCTACGGCGACTACGACGTAGACGGCATGACCGCCGCCGCCATCCTCTGGAGGGCCCTGCGCCTCGCCGACGCCAACGTCCGCATCTACGTGCCGCACCGCATCGAGGAGGGGTACGGCCTGAACCGCGAGGCCGTCGAGCACCTGGCTGCCGAGGGGGCGAAGGTCCTCGTCACGGTGGACTGCGGCATCAGCGGGCAGGCAGAGGTGGCGCGGGCCCGCGACCTCGGCCTCGACGTCATCGTCACCGACCATCACGAGCCGGACCCCGACCGCCTGCCCCCCGCCCTGGCCATCGTGAACCCGAAACTGCCGGACTCCTCGTACCCGTTCCGCGACCTGGCCGGGGCGGGCGTGGCGATGAAACTCGCCTGGGCCGTCGGCAAGGCCCTCAGCGGCCGCGAGCGCGTCGACGGACCGTTCCGCGAGTTTCTGATTGCCGCCACGGGCCTGGCGGCGCTCGGCACGATCGCCGACGTCGTGCCGCTCGTCGGCGAGAACCACGTCCTGGCCCGCTTCGGCCTCCAGGCACTGAGCGCAAGCACCCATCCCGGCATCGCGGCCCTGCGGGAGGTGGGGCGCCTCCAGGGCAAGGCCATCGACGCCTACCACATCGGCTACGTCATCGGGCCGCGGTTGAACGCGGCGGGGCGGCTGGGGCATGCCGGCGAGGCCGTTGAGTTGCTCACGACCGCCGGTCCGGATGCCGCCATGGACATCGCCCGCGACCTCGACCGCCTGAACCGCCGACGCCGCGACGTCGAACAGGAAATCCTCGACGAGGCCGACGAGCAGGTCGCCGCCACCTTCGACCCCGACCGCGACGCCGCCATCGTCGCCGCCGGCCGCGGCTGGCACACCGGCGTCATCGGCATCGTGGCCTCCCGCATCGTCGAGAAGTACCACCGGCCGACGGTCCTCATCGGCCTGGACGACGAGCAGGCCCAGGGCTCCGGCCGGAGCATCCCGGGCTTCCACCTGTTCCAGGCCCTCGCCTCCTGCCGCGAGCACCTCACGACCTTCGGCGGGCACACGATGGCGGCGGGCCTGCGGCTCGCGCCGGAGGCCGTCGAGCCGTTCCGCGAGGCGTTCCTCGCACGCGCCGCCGAGGTCCTGACGCCGGACGACCTCACGCCGCGACTCAAGGTCGACGCCGAGATCGACCCGACGCACATCACCCTGGAAACGGCCCGCGTGCTGGACGACCTGGGCCCGTTCGGGGCGGGGAACCCGCGGCCGGTGTTCGCGACGCGGCAGATTCGCGTCGTGGGTTCGCCGAAACGGATCGGCCGGCGCGGGGCGCACCTGGCGATGCACGTCACGAGCGGCGGCCGGGCCCGCCGGTGCGTCGGCTGGCGGATGGGCGACCTCGCCGACGCCGTCGGACGGGCCGAGACGTGCGGTATCGCGTTCACCTGCCGCGTGTCCACCTTCCGCCCCAGCCGGCCGGAAGTGGAACTCCACCTGAAGGACCTCTGGATCCGCGCCTACGGCGACGAAGCGGCGGTACGGGAGTACGGCTAGAGCGGTTTGAGATCACGTGGCAGCGCGGCGGGCGGCGAGGGCCTCACGGTTCGCGTTGTACCAGGAGACGAGGGACGAGAGGGCCGCCTCGGCCTGGCCTTGCGTGCAGGCCATGGCGGCGAGGTTGTGGCTGGTCAGGCCGATCTCCTGCCGGAGGGTTCGGATGCGGCACCACGCCACGGCCGCTTCGTGTTCGGCGGCGGTGGGCGGGGCGGCGCTGGGCGAACCGGCCAGGACCACACCGGCGCTTGCGAGAACGGCCGCGGCCAGGAGCACCGCGACGGCCCCGCGGGGGAACGTGGGATTGGTGTGGGTGGGGTTCATGGGTTGGTTTCCTGGACTAACCCTTATGCGAATGGCGTGATGCAAACGTGCCCCAATGCGATTTGTTCGAAGGACACCGGCGCGCGGGCATTTACCGGGCAGCCCTTTGCACCCTTCATACGTGCGACACTCGGGCTTACTTCCTCGGCCTATATCTGACACTTCCCAGCAACTCCCCATCGTCGGGGCCTGGAACCTCCATTGGGGGCCCTATCCTGCCAAGTGTCCCGTACCAGATTCTGTCCGGGGACAGCGCCGGCTCCATCTTGCCAAAATCCGCATGAGAAAAGACACCCGTTTTCAAGTTAAGGAAGGCCACGGTGCGGACCTCTACGTCCCCTCGCTCCGCAAGCCATACTTCATCGCCGGCTGTCGATGCTCGGAACTCATACACAATATACGTCCCTTCATACTCGTGGAAGCCGCACCTTACAGGGTAAAACGTCGGCTGCTCAATGATGCCATCGGCCCTAAGGTACATTTCGGCGAGATCATATTCCTCATTGCAGTACAGGGCGAATTCGTGCCCGGACGACGGAGCCACCTCAAGTAGCTCTGTCGCTTCAGGAGGTGGGCCCATGTCCATTAAGAACACGCGGAGCCAAACAAAAGCACACCACCCGAACACCATCATAAGGCCAAGGCCCAAGATCCCGCCAAGGGCCAAGGCTCCGATCCAGCAAACCCGCCTCAGTCGATTTGCCTGGCCGCGACCCTTACTCATATCGCCTCCTTGACCAACAGGCATCGCTTATAAGTCTGGATCACAGACACCGCAGATTACTTCGCTCCAGGCGTATGTCTGCCTATTGTTGGACAGCGGCCCCGTTTCCGCGGGGTAGTTTTCAATGTCTTCCGCCTTCTCTATGCCATACCAGGTTATCTGGGGACACAGTACCAGTTTTCTCCCCCTTCCTCGCCTTGCCGGGCGCGTCGAACACGAGCCGCCGGTTCGTTGGGCGCTCCAGCCGCCAGGACGAAGGCCGCTGAAGCGCCGTCGGGCCAGGCCGGCCCCCTACTCCTCGTCGCCGCCCGACCGCTTTCTCTTTTTCCCGTCCGTGTCCAGCACCTGCATGGCCGACCCGAGACCCGCCAGCACGATGACGGCGATCATCAGGACGTACGGCCGGGTCTCGATGACTCGCACCAAGGCCGTCCCCAGCGACGGCCAGAGCAGCGTCATCGACACCGTCCCCTGCGTCAGCAGGCCCGCCCCGACCAGCGACGTGACGACGATGATCAGCGGCCGCATCAGCAAGAGGGTGACGGCGGCCCCGGCCACGAACGCCACGATGCCGATGATCGCGAGTTCCACCTGGCCGGCGATCCCCATGAAGCCGGCGAAGCCCGTCAGGACGAGTGCGAAGACGGTGCCGCCCACGATGCCCCAACCCATCCGATGGGCCGGCCAGGCGAGGACGCCCAGCAGCACCGCGCCGGCCACGATGCCGATCGTCTGGCTGAACCCGAACGCGATGGCCGCCTCCATCCCCGCCACGATGCCGACCGCCACGAAAATGAACACCACCAGCCACCGGTACAAACGGAAACCCCACACGAGAAACGCTACGCCCGCCAGCACCGAGATGATGGCAATGGCCAGCAGCCATCCGTGCGGCAGGGACTGGCAGGTCTGGACGAACTCGCGGATCGCCTCGTCGGGATGGAACCCGGGGGGCGGCCCGCCTTCCGCGCCGGTCGTCGCTGCGAGCATCGCCGCGCCTCCGCTGGCCCCCCGCGTCGCGTTCCGCCCGGCGAGACTCCCGGCCCGCCGCACGGCACGTCGCATTGTAGTGCTAGACTCCGGCGTCGTCTGCGGCCCCGTTGTCGGCGTCCCAGTCGCCGGAGGCCGCTTCCACGGACCGCTGAATCCGCAGGCCGATGACGAGCAGGCACACCCATCCCGCCGTCAGCGTCAGCGGGTACGCGGTCGCGAGCGACGGCCGGCCCGGCGCCCGGCCGGCGCCGACCCATTCCGTGACCCCCAGGAGCACGAGCGCCGCCCCCTGGGCGGACGGCACCAGCCGACGGCTCAGCCGGCGGTGTCCGAGCGCCAGCGCCGACCCCGCCAGCAGCCCCGTCACCACGGCCGCCAGCACCGCGTCGTGGGCCAGGTTCGGGGCGCTCCACTGCGTCGAGTAACTCGTGTCCGACAGGTTCACCGCCAGGTACGACGTGAACCCCTCGTCGCCGACGATCAGAGCCACCAGCGTCGACGCCACCGCCGCCAGCATCACCGAGGCCAGGACCGCATGGGCCACCGTCCGGAAAATCGCACTGAGCCCGCCCACCGCCACGCCCCCCGCCGCGATGACGAGCGGCTGCGCCAGCGGCACCCACTGCGAGGCCACCAGTCCGAACACGCACCCCAGGAACGTCATGCTCAGCACGTCGAAGAGCCGCGGCCACCGGGCGCCCAGGACCAGGTACACCGCCCCCGCCCCGATCAGGAGGATACACCCCCACGGGGGGATCAACAGGCGCATCCTTTCGATGGTCGCAGCCAGCGGCACGAGTTCCTGCACGGCACCTCCTCGATTGAACGTGACCGACGGGACCGCCCCCCCGCGTCTCCGCGCGGCCGTGCCCTCACGTCGGGACGGCGCAGCCGGACGGCGGCGGATTCCGGGAGTTGCCCTCGCTACCCACTTTATCGGCCGTTGGGGGTGTCGCTGAAGAATAATCCGCGGGCCCGGCGCGCCGCCGGCGGGAGGCGGGTTTGCTTGACACCGGCGGCCGCCATGGTAGAATGTGCTTCTTGCAGACACGCACTGGGGCGGCCGTCTTGGGCCGCATCCGCGCATCCTTCGAGGAGGCATCCACGATGGCGAAACAACACATCGGACTCGTCGGCCTGGCCGTCATGGGCGAGAACCTCGCCCTGAACATCGAAAGCCGCGGCTACTCGGTGGCCGTCTGGAACCGCACCACGTCCAAGGTCACCCGGTTCATCGAGAACCGGTGCCAGGGCAAGGACGTGGTCGGCTGCATGAGCGCCGAGGAACTGTGCGCCACTCTCCAGACGCCCCGCAAGATCCTCCTGATGGTCAAGGCGGGGGCGCCGGTGGACGCGATGATCGAGCAGATCCGGCCGCACCTCGACCGCGGCGACCTGCTGATCGACGGCGGGAACTCCCACTTCCGCGACACGGAGCGCCGGCTCGACGACCTCGCCCAGGACGGCATCCTGTACATCGGCACGGGCGTCTCGGGCGGCGAGGAAGGCGCCCTGAAGGGGCCGTGCATCATGCCGGGGGGTTCGAAGAAGGCGTACCAGTTGGTCAAGGGCGCCCTCGAAAAGGCCGCCGCCCAGGTCGACGGACCCTGCTGCACGTACATCGGTGACCGCGGGGCGGGGCACTTCGTGAAGATGGTCCACAACGGCATCGAGTACGGCATCATGCAGTCGATCGCCGAGGTGTACCACCTTCTCGGCACCTTTGCCCGCATGTCGCCCGACGAGATGAGCGAGACGTTCGCCAACTGGAACCGCGGCGAACTGGGCGGGTACCTCATGGAGATTACCGTCGAGTGCCTCGCCCGCACCGACCCGGACACCGGCAAACCGCTCGTCGACGTCATCCTCGACAAGGCCGGCCAGAAAGGCACCGGCAAGTGGACGAGCCAGGTCGCGATGGACGTCGGCGTGGCCGTCCCGACCATCGACATGGCCGTCGAGGGGCGCATCCTCTCGGCGTTCAAGGGCGAGCGCGAGGCCGCCTCCCACATCCTGAAAGGCACCCGGGTCCACCGTCCGGGCAACCGGACCCAGTTCATCAACCGCTCCCGCGACACCCTCTACTGCGCCGTCGTCTGCTCGTACGCCCAAGGCATGGCGATGCTGCGGGAGGCGAGCAAGGAATACGACTACGATCTGCAATTGCCCGAGATCGCCCGCATCTGGAAAGGCGGGTGCATCATCCGGTCGAAGATGCTGGACCCCATCGCCGACGCCTACCGCGCCGACCCGAATCTGCCGAACCTGCTCGTGGCGCCGCACTTTGCGAAGCAGGTCAATCGCCGGGTGCGGCCGATGCGGACCATCGTCTCGGAGGCGGTCGCCTCCGGCATCCCCGTCCTGGGCCTCGGCTCCGCCCTCAGTTACATCGACTCGTACCGGACGGCCCGCCTGCCGCAGAACCTGACGCAGGCCCAGCGCGACTACTTCGGCGCCCACACGTACGAGCGGGTGGACAAGGACGGCTCGTTCCACACGCAGTGGACCGAGTAGGCCGGCACCGCCGCCCCGCGGGGGACGGGCGATGAAGATCGTCGCCGACGCGAACATCCCGCTGCTGGACGAGGCGTTCGGCCCCGTGGGCGAGGTCCGTGCGCTCCCCGCCGACGCCATCACGCCCGAGGCCGTCGCCGACGCCGATGCCCTGCTCGTCCGCAGTGTGACCCGCGTGGACTCACGGCTGCTGAATGAGAGCCGCGTCCGTTTCGTCGCCACCGCCACCATCGGCCTGGATCACGTCGATACGGCCTACCTGGACCACCGGAACATCGGCTTCGCCAGCGCCCAGGGCTCGAACGCGCGGAGCGTGGCGGAGTACGTCCTGGCAGCCCTCGGCGTCCTTGCCCGCCGGACGGGGCGCGACCTCTTCGGCCTGACGGTCGGCATCGTCGGCGTGGGGAACGTGGGCAGCCGGCTGGCCGGGATGCTGGAGGCCCTCGGCCTCCGCGTCCTCCGGAACGATCCGCCGCTGGCGCGCCAGACGAACGACCCGAAGTACGTCCCGTTCGCGGCCATGGCCGACGCGGACGTCGTCACGTTCCACGTGCCGCTGACGCGCACCGGCCGCGACGCCACCTATCACGTGGTGAACCGCGAGACGATCGAGGCTCTGCGGCCGGGCGTGTGGCTGGTGAACACGTCTCGCGGGGCCGTGGCCGAGACGGACGCCCTGGCGGCGGCGGTCGACGGCGGCCGCCTCGGGGCCCTCGTCTCGGACGTGTGGGAGAACGAGCCGGCCATCCCCGCCGGCCTCCTCCAGCGGGCGGACCTCGCCACGCCGCACGTGGCCGGGTACTCCTACGACGGCAAGGTGAACGGTACGCGGATGGTGCTGGAGGCGCTGTGCGAGCATTTCGGCATCGAGCGCGCGTGGGACCCCTCGCCGCTCATGCCGCGGGCGACGAACCCGCGCGTGGAGATTCCCGCGGGCGCCGGCGTCCAGGAAGCCCTTGGACGGGCCGTCCGCGCCGCGTATGATATCGAAGCGGACGACGCCCGGCTGCGGGCGATGCTCGAGCGGCCGGCGGAGGAACGGGCGGCCTGCTTCAAGGCGCTCCGCCGCAATTACCCGGTCCGCCGCGAGTTCCCCGAAACGATCGCCGTCCTGGCCGAGCCCGACCCGGCCGTGACCGGGACGCTGGCCGCCGTCGATTTCCCGGTCGAGACGCCGGCCGGCTCGGGGTGAGGAACATCGTAGGCGCGGTGCCCCGTCGTGGGCACCGCGCACCCGGACGGCAAGACCGAGCCGGCCATGCGCCTGGCGGAAAGCGCGGTGGGTCTCCGTACCCACCGCGCTCGAAGCGGCCGGCGCGGCGGGTGCGGAGACCCGCCGCGTAATGCGCAAAACGTGAAAGGAACGCCATGACACGCCACGCCGGTCTGACCCGCCGCTCGGCCCTGCTGCGCCTCCTGGCCGCCGGGGCCGGTGCCGCCGCCCTGCCCGCCTGCACGCCTACGACCATGCGCGGCGGCGCCCGGGAGAGGCACAAGGCGCCGAACGTCCTCTTCATCCTCGCCGACGACCTCGGCTGGTCGGACCTCGGCTGCTACGGCAACCCGTTCATCGAGACGCCGGTCATCGACCGCCTGGCCACCCAGGGGATGCGGTTCACGGACGCCTACGCCGCCCCCGTCTGCTCGCCCGCTCGGTCGAGCATCCAGACGGGCCAGTACACGGCCCGGACGGGCATCTACGATTTCATCCCGGGTCATTGGCGGCCGTATGAGAAACTCATCCCGCCGCCGAACCGACTGGCCCTGCCGCTGGAGTCCGCCACGCTCGCCGAGGCGCTCGCGCCCGGCGGGTACGTCTCGGCGAGCCTCGGCAAGTGGCATCTCGGGCACAGCCCGCTTCGGCAGGGGTACGTCCGTCCGCCGCGGGGCGACGAGGGGCTCCAGGCCCTGCCCTCCGACTTTGCGGCCAAGGTCAAGGCGTTCGCGAACGCGAACCCCGGCAAACGCGTGGGGCCGCTCACGAAACAGGCCGTCCAGTTCATGGCCGCCCATCGCGACGAGCCGTTCCTCTGTTTCCTCTCGCACCACGCGGTGCACATCGTCTGCCAGGCCCGCGACGAACTCGTGGAGAAGTACGAGGCGAAGGCAAAGCGGCAGGAGACGCCCATCTATCCCGTCTACGCCGCCATGTGCGAGGCGATGGACGAGTCCGTCGGCGTGTGCCTGGAGGCGCTGGAGCACCTCGGCCTGGCCGAGAACACGGTCGTCATCTTCTACTCCGACAACGGCGGCCTGGACCAGATTTTCACCGGCAAGGGGCCGCGCATCACCACCAACGCGCCGCTGCGTGGGTTCAAGGGGAGCCTGTACGAGGGCGGCATCCGCGTGCCGCTCATCGTCCGATGGCCCGGCGTGACGGAGGCGGGTTCGACCTGCCGGTGGCCGGTCATCTCAAACGATTTTCTCCCGACGCTGCTCGACGCGGCGGCGATCGCCGAGCGGCCGGCCCAGCCGATCGACGGCGCCAGCCTCGTGCCGCTGCTCCGCGGCGAGGACCGCCTCCCGCGCGACACGCTGTACTGGTACTATCCGACGTATCACCACTCGACGCCGGCCCTGGCCGTCCGCGAGGGCAACTTCAAACTCATCCACTTCCTCCAGGACGACCAGCTGGAACTGTACAATCTGGCCGAGGATATCGGCGAGACGACGAACCTGGCGGCCAAGATGCCCGACAAGGCCGCGGCACTGAAAAGGAAACTCCACGCCTGGCGGAAGGAACTCGGGGCGCCGCTGCCCGAGCCGAACCCGGACCACGATCCGGCCAAGGCCGGCGAGTGGGGCAAGAACCCCCGCTGGGAGGCGCACCGGAAGAAACAGCGGCAGAAGAATTGATAAACCAGGTAAAAGGGGTTTTCATGGTTGTCATTCTGAGGAGGCCGCAAGGCAGACGAAGAATCTCGCCTTGTCGCCTTTCGCACGGCGAGATTCTTCGGCCTCGCAAGCGAGGCCTCAGAATGACATCTGCGTTTTAACTCTACAGCCGTTAAACAGGACTTCAGCCAAACGTCTCAGGCGCTGAAGCCCCGGAAAGGAACCTCGTGCTCATCGGACGCGGACACAAGGAAGGCCGCCTGGCCGACACCGAGGTCCGCGCCTTCTGTGAAGAGGCGCTCGCCGGCCTCCGCCTGGAGGGCAAGCGCATCCTCGCCCTCATTCCGGACTCGACCCGCACCGCCCCCATCGGCCTCATGTTCCGCACCCTGGCGGACCTGCTCGCGGACCGCGCCGACGGGCTCGATTTCCTCATCGCCCTCGGCACGCACCAGCCGATGCCGGAGGCGAAGATCCTGACGATGCTCGACATGGACGCCGAGGAGCGGCAGGGAACGTACGGCGACGTCGGCATCTTCAACCACGAGTGGGACAACGCCGAGGCGCTGACGACGGTCACCACCCTCCCCGCCGAGGAGATGGACCGCCTGACCGACGGCCGCTACGCCCGCGAGGTGCCCGTCCGGATCAATCGCCGCCTCTTCGACTACGACCACGTGTTCATCGTGGGGCCGACCTTTCCGCACGAGGTGGTCGGCTTCTCCGGCGGGCACAAGTACCTCTTCCCCGGCGTGGCGGGGCCGGAGATCATCCACTTCTTCCACTGGCTGGGCGCGCTGGTCACGAACTGGAAGATCAACGGCGTCAAGGATACCGTGGTCCGCCGGGTCATCGACCGGGCCGTGGCGGAAATCCACGTGCCGCTGACGAACTTCGACATGGTCGTCACCCGCGAGGGGCTCAAAGGGCTCTTCATCGGCTCTCCCGTAGAGGCGTACGGCGCGGCAGCGGACCTCTCGGCCCAGGTCCACATCCGGTACGTCGACCACCCGTACGAGAAGGTGCTCGGTATCGCCCCGGAAATGTACGACGACCTCTGGGTGGCCGGCAAGGTTATGTACAAACTCGAACCCGTGGTGGCCGACGGCGGCGAACTCATCATCTACGCCCCGCACATCACGGAGGTCTCCTACACGCACGGGCACATCCTGGATAAGATCGGGTACCACTGCCTCGACTACTTCCGCGAGCAGATGGACAAGTTTGCGGACGTACCCGGCGGCGTGATGGCCCACTCCACGCACGTCCGCGGCCTGGGCACCTACTGCAACGGCGTGGAGGAACCGCGCATCCGCGTGACCCTGGCCACCGGCATCCCGAAGGAGCGGTGCGACCGCATCGCCCTCGGCTACCTGGACCCGCGGACGGTCCGCGCCGCCGACTGGATCAACCGCGAAGACGAAGGCGTGCTCCTGGTTGACCACGCCGGCGAGACGCTGTACCGTTTGAAGAGTGAACGCAACGCAGACGCGCAAACCTAAGCTGACCGGAAACGCTCTCCAAGCAGGCCCGATGAACGCGATCGCCCCCCTGGCCCTGTCCGCCGCCGTCGTGCTGGTCGCGGTGCCGGCGCGCGCAGCCGAAGGTGAGCCGCCCGGCGCTGCGCAGCGCGATGAAGCGCGCACCGAGCAAATCAGGGTCACGAACGACCCCATGCCCGATACGCGTCTGCACTGGCTTCAGCGCGCCGCGGAGGCCGACCGCGTCGAATTCGAACTGTACCCGGAATCGAACCTGGACTTCCTGATGCAACTCATCGCGGGCTACGCCGAGACACACGGCCACTGGCAACAGGTGACGGTCGAGCGGCGCGACCCGGCAGCGTACTGGGCCGACTTCTTCACGCCCGTCCTCCGGATGGAGAAGCGTGACTTCCGCAGGGGCGAACCGATGCCGCTGACCATCGAGTCGCACCGACCGCCCGGCGCCGGCGAGCAGGCCCCCGAGCATCCCCTCGTCCCGTACGCCCGGTTCAGCGTGCTCTTCCTCCGCATCCTGGATGAAACGGGCAACGAGGTCAACCCGTTCAAGTACCCCGTGAGCGGGCCGGACGGCGTCATCCGCTCCAAGGTCATCTACGGCATCGAGAAGCAGACGATCGACCTCACCTCGTTCCGCGAACCGTATTACGGGACGGAGTTCGTGTACCCTTTCGAGCCGGGGACGTACCGCGTCACGTACTACATGCACGCGTTTCTCCATCAAACCATGCCCGACCTGTTCGAGAAGCGCCGCCTCGGCAGCAGGACGAGCAACACCGTGACCTTCACGGTGAAGCCGGCCGACCCCGACGAGGCCGCCGACCCGGAGGCCTTGCGGGGCGAGGCCGGGCGCCTCCTTGCCCAGGGGAAACCCAATGAGGCGGTCCGAGCCTGGAAACGCGTGGTCCTTCACGCGGACGACCAGGAGACGATCGCCGAGGCGATCCGGCAGGTCCTGATCATCCGCCGGTTGGTCTCGTACGACGACCCGAAAGGCAAGTTCGACGACAAGCCGCTGGCTGAGCGGCTGGCGGACCTGAAGGGGAACGAGAAGGCGATGACGCGCCTGGCCCGTCACGCGCGCCGCCTGTCCCTGCTCCACCTGCCGCCGAAGGAGCGGCACGCGTGGCTCCAGCGGTGGCTCGAGTACCAACGCGCGAGGTTCCTCTGGCGAACGAGCCGGCCCGGACCGTCCGACGAGATCATCCGACGCATGCAGGAAGGGGAGGCGTACTGGAACGGGCTCCGGTTCGACCATCTGTTTCGCTATCCGCAGTTCCGGCCCTTCCTGGACGACGCCGTCAAACAGCCCGACCACTGCCCCATCGGTTATCTCAAACCGTACCTGGCGGTCGTCGACGAGAAGGACCCGCGGGTCGTGCGGGCGTTTCTGGAGCGCGACCCCCGCACCGTCCTGATGCATTACCGTCACCGGTCGCGGACGCCGCCCATGGCGTTGGCGCCGTTTCTGCCCGCCCATTTCGACGACAAGCACCTCGGCCGCTGGGCGGTCGACGCCTTCATGCAAACCGCCGGGCTCGATTTGCAGGTCGACCCGACACACGAGAGCGTCCCGCGGCCCCACCTTCCGTACAAGACGGTGCGGCAGTTCGTGGACGAATGGTGGCAGGCCCATGCGTTGGACTTCGGTGTGACGCCCGGCGCCGACGACGACACGATCCTCCGCCGCCTGGCGGCCATTCGGGGCGCTGACGAAGTCGTCCTCGGCAGGCCGACCCGCGCCGGCAAGGACGAGAAGGGACCGTACGTCACGTTCCACGTTCGCGGCACGATCCACACGCCTCATCCCAGCACGTCGCCCAAGGTCATGATGCCCGACGGCGTGGAACTGACCGAGGAGGCGTTCACCGAGGAGCGGCTCTACATCCTCTGCCTCCGGCGGTCGGCGCGAGGATGGCGCTTCCCTTTGACCGGCCCGGATGGTATATGGGCGGTGCCGCGGGAACCTCCCGCGGAAGATGCGAAGTGAATTCCTGGCGAGAAGGAGATTTCCGCCGTGCCCCAACCACGTAACGTCATCGTCGCCCAGTCCGGCGGGCCGAGCCCCGTCATCAACAATTCGATCCGGGGGGTCGTGGAAACGTGCGTCGCCCGTCCCGAGACGTTCGGCACCGTCTACGCCGCCTGGCACGGTATCGAGGGCGTGCTGAAGGAGGAACTGCTGGACCTTTCGGCCCAGCCGCGCGAGGAGATCGCCCTCCTCCGCACGACCCCCGCCGCCGGGGCCATCGGCACGTGCCGCTACAAACTGAAAGCGGGCCAGGACGAAGACTTCGAGCGCGTCGTCGAAGTGATGAAGGCCCACGACGTGGGGTACTTCTTCTACACGGGCGGCAACGATTCGATGGACACGGCCCACAAGATCGCGCTGCTGGCCGGGGACCGGGGCCTCGACCTCGTCTCGACCGGCGTGCCGAAGACCATCGACAACGACGTGGGCGATTCGGCGTTCCAACTCATCGACCACACGCCCGGCTACGGCAGCGTGGCCCGGTACTGGGCCCTCGCCGTGCAGGGGGCGAACGAGGAGAACGCCGGCTCGTGCCCGGCCGACCCCGTCCTGGTGCTCCAGGCCATGGGCCGCAAGATCGGTTTCATCCCGGCGGCGGCGCGGCTGGCGGACCCGGGCCGCAACCTCCCCCTTCACATCTACATGGCCGAGGCGGGCGTCAGCCTGGAGGAACTCGCCGACGGCGTCGCCGACGAACTCCGCGAGAGCGGCCGGTGCGTGGTCGTCGTCAGCGAGGGGTTCGACGTGGGCGACCTGGGCGAGCGGCGGGATTCGTTCGGCCACGTCCAGTTCTCCGCCTCGAAGGCCACCGCCGCCGGCGTCGTGACGGCCTACCTCAACGAGCAGGGCCTGCCCGTCTCCGGCTCGGCCCGCTGCAACGTGGCCGGGACGGACCAGCGGCACAACATGATCTACGCCTCGACGGTGGACCTCGACGAGGCGTACAAGGTGGGGGCGAAGGCCGCCCACCTCGCCGCCGAGGAAGGCTCCGGCTGGATGGCCACCATCCTCCGCGAACCCGGCAGCGTGTACCGCGTCCGGTACGACAAGGTGCCGCTGGAGAAGGTCGCGAACTCGGAGCGGGCGTTCCCCGCCGACTGGATCGCCGACAGCCGCCGCGACGTGACCGACGGGTTCGTCGAGTACGCCCGGCCGCTCATCGGGGAGGACTGGCCCAGCGTGCCGCTCGTCGACGGGCGGCAGCGGTTCACGCGGTTCGACCCCATCTTCGCCGAGAAACAGTGCCAGGCGTACGTGCCGCAGACCTATCGCAAGTCGTAGGCCGCGGCCTACATGCCGGGCGGAAGTGCAAAGAGTACGTGCCGCAGACGTACCGCAAGTCGTAGGCCGCGGCACGCCGCGGCCTACATGCCGAGCGGAAGTGCAAAGAGTACGCGCCGCAGACGTACCG
>CAZNYC010000091.1:12240-16762 GCA_964577175.1 uncultured Anaerolineales bacterium | reverse complement strand
CGAGCAACCTCACCGGGCGCGAGCCGATGGCCCGCCTGGTGGACGAACTGCCGACCGTCAGCCCGTCGATCATCGAGCGGACGGAGCGGTGGAACCCGGGCGCCGACGCCGGCCCGCCGCAGGCCGAACACTTCACGCCCGGCCGGCCCCGCGACGAGGCCGTCGAGGCCGCCCTGGCCTGGTGGCTGGAGGCGCCGGACGGCCTGGAGGCCAAGGCCGCCTGGCTCGGCCCCGTGCGGCAGGACTACAAGATGCGGTATCGGCTGGACCTGGCCCGCGACTTCACGGACGGCCGGCGGGAAACGCTCGTCGTCCTCCGGACCGGCCCGGAAACGCTGGCGACGTATCGCCTGGCGGGCGAGGCGGTCGTCGGGCGCCGGCTGGCCTGAGACCGTTCCACGCAAAGCCGGAACGGCAAAGACCGTTCCTCACGCAAAGGCGCCAAGCCGCAAAGAACGCCAAACAGAAACGGCAGGAAGCCGGGTTAAAGGCAATAGACTGATGGGTTAATCCCGAGGCGTTGCTGTTATCTTCTTTCAGGTTTCGGCTGTTGTCTCTTGCCGTTTCAGCGGCTTTGCGCCTTTGCGTGAGGTACGCCGTTGCCTTGCCGTTCCGCGGCTCGGCGCGAGGCCGCCGCGGCTCAGCCGTGGACGGCGATGTCGGCGACCTTCGGGCGGGCGAGGCGCTGGTAATCCTCCCACGCCAGCAGGACGGAATCCTCGTGCGTGCCGGCGGGGATGAGAATCTCGTCCTCTTCGGCCAGGCGCTCGTCCACATAGGTGTTGAGGTCGTACTCGGCACCGAAGGGCGGCATGGCGCCGACCTCGCAGTCGGGGAACAGGGTGCCGATCTCGTCCTCGCCGGCCAGGGTCACGGTGCCGGCGCCGAGGGCGGCCTTGGCCTTCTCCATGTCGACGGCGCAGGTGGCGGGGAGGACGGCCATGACGGGCCGGCCGTCGGCGTCGAGAATGACGACCTTGGCCACGTCCTCGCCGGTGATGTGTTCGGCGGCCGCCACCTCCTGGGCCGTGTACCGGGCCGGATGGTGCCGCAACTCGAACTTCACCTTGTTCGACTTGAGATACTTGACTACGTCCATGGCGGTCTCCTTCCGTGTCAGCGGGGTCTCTCCTCGCCGCCGCGCGCCCGGCGCGCCGGACACCCATCCCTGCCGTGATTATGATAGCGGGGACGGGTTCGGCGATGAAAGGGGGCGGGAAAATCCGTGTGTGGCCCGGTCGGCTTGTCCGGCCGGGACCGCCTCTCACCCCGGCCGGACAAGACCGGCCGTGGCACCCGACACGTCAGCCCACGACCTCGTCCGGATGGGTGATGCGGCCGGTGACGGCGCTGGCCGCCGCGACGGCCGGGCTCGCCAGGTAGACCCGGCTCTGGGGATGGCCCATGCGGCCGGTGAAGTTGCGGTTCGTGGTGGCCAGGGCGACCTCGCCCTCGGCCAGGACGCCCATGTGCCCGCCCAGGCACGGGCCGCACGTCGGCGGCGAGACGACCGCCCCGGCCTCCAGGAACGTTTCCATCCAGCCGCGGCGAAGCGCCTCCTTCTGGATCTCCGGCGTCGCCGGGAAGACGAGGCACCGGAGGCCGTCGGCGACCTGCCGACCGGCGAGGATCCCGGCCGCCACCTCCAGGTCGCTCACCCGCCCGTTCGTGCACGAGCCGATCACCACCTGGTCGAGCCGCACGTCCGAGAGGGCCGACACCGGCCGGGTGTTCGACGGCAGGTTCGGGCAGGCGACGACCGGCTCCAGGTCGGAGACGTCCCACTCGTGGGTGGCGGCGTAGGCGGCGCCCGGGTCGGAATCGTAGTAGAACGGCTCCCGCTCCAGCCGGCCCTCAACGTAGGCGCGGGTGACGCCGTCCGGCGGGACGATGCCGTTCTTGGCCCCGGCCTCGATGGCCATGTTGCACATGGCAAGGCGGTCGTCCATCGGCAGGGCCTCGATGACCGGGCCGGTGAACTCCATCGCCCGGTACAAGGCGCCGGAGACGCCGATCTCGCCGATGGTGTGCAGGATGAGGTCCTTGCCGGTAATCCACCGGCCCCGCTCGCCCGTGAAGACGAACCGGATGGACTCGGGGACGCGGAGCCAGACCTCGCCGGTGGCGAAGACGGCCGCCAGGTCCGTCGAGCCGACGCCGGTGGAGAAGGCGCCGAGGGCGCCGTAGGTGCAGGTGTGGCTGTCGGCGCCGATGACGAGGTCGCCGGGCCCGACGACGCCCTGCTCGGGCAGGAGGGCGTGCTCGATGCCGCAACGGCCGACCTCCCAGTAGTGCGTCAGGTCGTGGGCGCGAGCGAACGCGCGGAGGGTCCCGGCCTGTTCGGCACTGGCGATGTCCTTGTTCGGCGTGAAGTGGTCCGGCACGAGGGCGATGCGCTCGCGGTCCCAGACGCGGTCGATGCCGGCCTCGGCGAGCTGGCGGATGGCGATGGGCGCGGTGATGTCGTTGCCGAGCGCCAGGTCGACGCGAGCGTAAACGAAGTCGCCGGGGGCGACGGCATCCCGGCCGGCGTGGGCGGCGAGGATCTTCTCGGTGATGGTCATCGGCATCGTGGGGCTCCGCGACGGAGAACTCGGTCAATCGGCGTCGCCACGGGGTCAGTGCGCGGCGGGTCTCCGCACCCGCCGGGCGGCTGCGCAGTGCCAAGTCCCGGGCACCGCGCGGTGGGCAAGACTGCCCACCGGGCTGTGTCGGTCGGGACGGAGACCGACCGCGCACGCCATATCCACAATCTACCGGATTCGGGTCGAGACGGGGAGAGAAATCCGGGAGGCTCAGTTCTGCCCGAACCGCGCCCGCAGCCGACGGGCCGTCAGCAGCGGGTCCTGGATGTACTGGGCCTGGCACACCGGGCACAGGTCGAACCGGAACGTCTTGTAGACCTGGTCCTCCAGGGCGTCGGCGTCCATGTCGTCCATCTTGGCGAGGAGGTCGTGGATCTCGTCGTCGGGGTCCTCGTCCAGGTCGTGGCTGGCAATCTCCATGGGGTCGTAGGCGGCATAGACTTCGATGCGGACGACGTAGCGGGTATCCTCGTCGGCCAGCAGCGTCTTGCCGCACATGTCGCATGTGAAGTGGATCATCATGTACCCCCACGGGCGGGTCGGTCCGCCACTCAACTATACCCCGGGTTTGGGGTCGAGGCAAGCGCGGGAGGGATTCGCAGGCGCCGCGGTCTGCCCGTCAAACCGTGTGTGACGAGCGCAGAACACGGATTGACAAGCAATCCGTGGCACCCGGCTTACGCCTCGTGGGAGAGGCGAGCGAGGTCCGCGAGCACCCGCGCCGCCGCGCCGGAATCGATCGACTCCGCCGCCCGGGCGATCCCGTCGTACCAGTCCTCCGCCATCCCCGCCACGTAGAGGGCGGCGGCGGCGTTGGCCAGCACCGCGTCGCGCCGCGGCCCCGCCGCGCCGTCCAGGACCGACCGGACGGCCTCGACGTACTCCTCCACGGTATCGGCCCGGACGACCTCGAGCCTTCCCTCCGGCAGGCCGAGGACCTCGGGCGACACGTCGTACTCGGTGACCGCCCCGCCCCGGACCTCCGCCACGTGCGTGGGGGCCGACAGGACGATCTCGTCCACGCCGTCGTGGCTGTGGACGATGAGGGCGTGCTCGGCCCCGAGGCGGACCATGACCTCGGCAATCGGCCGCACCAGGTCCATCGCGTACACGCCCATGACCTGCCGGCGGGCGCCGGCGGGGTTCGTGAGCGGCCCGAGGAGGTTGAAGATCGTGCGGATGCCGATCGCCTTGCGGACGGGGGCGGCATGCTTCATCGCCCCGTGCAGCAGGCGGGCGTAGAGAAACCCCATGTGCACCTCGCGGATGCAGCGCGCGACGACGGCCGGCGAGGCCTCGACGTTCACGCCGAGGGCTTCCAGGATATCGCTGGACCCGCATTTGCTGGTGGCCCCGCGGTTGCCGTGCTTCGCCACGTACGCCCCGCCGCCCGCCGCCACGAGGGCGGCACACGTCGAGATATTGAACGGCTTCTTGCCCGTCCCTCCCGTGCCGCAGGTATCGACGACCGGCAGGTCGCCGACGTCGATGCGGGTGGCCTTCTCGCGCATGACGAGCGCCGCCCCGGCGATCTCGTCCGGCGTGGGGCCCTTGACGGAGAGGGCCGTCAGGAACGCCCCGATCTGGGCGGGGTCCGCCTCGCCGTCCATGATGCAGCGGACGGCCTCTCGGGCGGCCTCGAGCGAGAGGTCCTCGCCGGCGGCGAGTTGCTGGATGGTTTCGATCATGCGCTGCCTCGCATAAACAGGTGCTTGCGCGGCGGGTCTCCGCACCCGCCGCGCACGGCCGGACGAGGCCGGCCGTGGCACAAGCCGACGATGCACGCGCGGGTGCCATGCCTTCGCGCCTTTGCGAAAGCGTGCTTCCCCGGTCGAGGCGCACGCTTTCGCGACAGCGCGAAAGCGTGCCACCCGGCACATAAATGCACCGGCGGAGAAGACTCTGCCGCGGCGCGCCGCGGCCTACCTTTCCGCGGC
>CAZNYC010000091.1:10757-12140 GCA_964577175.1 uncultured Anaerolineales bacterium | reverse complement strand
CCGCGGCGCGCCGCGGCCTACCTTTCCGCGGCACGCCGCGGCCTACGTTTCTCCGAATGACACCATTCACCTCTCCACGGCCGCCCCGTCGGCGGCGGCGCTGGTCCATAGGCGGGGCTCCAGGCCCGTCTCGGCCGGGTACCGCGCCAGCACCGCCTGCCGCAGCGTCTCGACGGCGTCCGGCCGGACGAGGGAAACGGTGCATCCGCCGAACCCCGCCCCCGTCAGGCGGGAGCCGAGCACGCCGTCCACCTGCCGCGCGATCGTAACCAGCCGATCCAGTTCCGGCCCGCTGACCTCGTAGTCGTCGCGGAGCGAGTCGTGGCTCGCGTTGACGAGTTCGCCGAAGCGCTCCACGTCGCCCGCCTCCAGGGTCTCGACGGACTCCCGCACGCGGGCGTTCTCGGTCACCACGTGCCGGCACCGGCGGCGGACGGTCTCGGGCAGGGCGTCGGCGTGGGCCTCGAAGAGGTCGCGCGAGACGTCGCGCAGGCTCTCGACGGCCGGGTCGAACGCCTTGAGCCGGGCCGCGCCGTCCTCGCACTGGCTCCGCCGTTCGTTGTACGCGCCGGCGGTCAGTTTCCGCTGGACACCGGAATCGATGACGACGACGGCCGCCTCCTCGCCCGGCAGGGGGACGGGCCGGTGCGAGAGGTCGCGGCAGTCGAGCATGACGGCGTGGCCCGTCCGCCCGTGCACGCTGATGAACTGGTCCATGATGCCGCAGCGGACGCCGACGCGGTGCTCGGCGGCCTGGCAGAGGCGGGCGAGGCGCTCCCCCGTCAGGCCGTGGGCCTCGCCGACCGCGGTGGCGGGTCCGGGCTCGATCCGGGGCTTCGCGGCCACCAACAGCGCCAGCGCGGAGGCCACCTCGCAGGCCGCACTCGACGACAGGCCCGCCCCCACCGGCACGTCGCCGTCCACCACGCCCTGGAAACCGCGGAGCGGGAGGCCCTCCTCGGCCAGGACCGCCGCGACGGCCATCGGGTACCGGAGCCAGTGCGGCGTCGCCTTGCCAGGCGCCTCGCCGAGGACGAACTCGGCCTCCTCGGCGAACTGCTCGCCCCACAGGCGGACGCGGGGCGCGTCGTCGGGCACGAGGGCGATGCGGACGGCCCGGTCGAGCGCCATCGGCATGACGAACCCGTCGTTATAGTCGGTGTGCTCGCCGATGAGGTTCACGCGGCCGGGCGCCCGGACGGTGCGCAGGCCGTCGGCCGGGCCGAAGACGTCCGCGAATCGGGCCGCGAGATCAGGCACAGGATCGCTCCGGAATGGGCGGGTCACGTTCCCACCGATGCGCCGGGGAGTGTAGGCGGCGGGCGCAGGTACGTCAACGTGAAAGTCGATGCCTGCCGAGACGCTGCCGCTCGAGCCCTGCCG
>CAZNYC010000091.1:5369-10657 GCA_964577175.1 uncultured Anaerolineales bacterium | reverse complement strand
GTACGTCAACGTGAAAGTCGATGCCTGCCGAGACGCTGCCGCTCGAGCCCTGCCGTTCGAGCGCTGCCGCTCGAGCCCTGCCGTTCGAGCCCTGCCGCTCGAGCCCTGCCGTTCGATCGCTGCCGTTCGATCGCTGCCGCTCGAGCCCTGCCGTTCGATCGCTGCCGTTCGAGCCCTGCCGTTCGAGCCCTGCCGTTCGGGCGCTGCCGCTCGAGCCCTGCCGTTCGATCGCTGCCGCTCGAGCCCTGCCGTTCGATCGCTGCCGTTCGAGCCGGCTGCGGAAGCAGCCGGTCATCTGCATCGGCCCTGGTCGTCGGCCACGGCGGACGGAGATGTCCCGCCGCTGGCGCGGCGGGCTCGAACAGCAGGTAGGCCCGCCCGCCGCGCCGCGGCGGGCTGGATTCGCGTAAAGACCGCCCTCCCGCCTGCCGATAAACCTCGTGGCGGCCCCGCGCCACGCACCCCGTTCTCCCCCGAAGGGACATTCACCCGTGCAGAGCACGTGCAACGCGGACCGCTTCTCGCTCGTCAAGGGCGCGCACCGGTACCTCGTCCGGTGCCGCAAGGGCGGCGAAGAAACCGCCATCGCCCAACTCATGACCTGGGCCGAGGACGAGGCCCTGGACTTCGACTGGTTCGACGCGGCCGTCCTCGGCCGGCAGATCACCCGCCGGCAGTTCGAGCGGACCGTCGGCCGACCGGACGGCGACGACTGAGCCCACCACCCCATGGACCCATCCCTGACAGCCCGGTTCCTCCGTTACCTGGAAAACGAGCGCAACTTCTCCGCGCACACGATCCGGTCGTATGCGTCGGACCTGGCGCAGTTCGTCGAGTTCTTGACGGCCGAAGGGCCTGCCGCGCCTGCCAACGCCGACGGATCCCCGGTCGGGGCAGGCGACGACGCGGCGAGCGGCGACCCGAACACGATCTCCCGCCGCCTCCGCCGCGTCACGCCCGTGGACCTGAGGCGGTTCCTGGCGATTCTGCGGCGGGCGGAGTACAGCCGGTCGACCATCGCCCGCAAGATCGCCACCCTGCGGTCGTTCTACAAGTTCCTCGCCCGCGAGGGCGTGACCGACCACAACCCCGTCAAGGCGATCCGGACGCCGCGGCAGGAGAAGCGCCTGCCGAAGTTCCTGCCGCCCGCCGACGTCGAACGGCTGCTGGCCGCCCCGGACGGCGACGACCTCCTCTCCCTCCGCGACGCCGCCATGCTCGAGGTGCTCTACTCCACCGGCATGCGCGTCGGCGAACTGGTGGGGCTGAACCTGGAAGACATCGATCCCATCGGCGAGGTGGTGCACGTGCGCGGCAAGGGGCGGCGCGAGCGGCTGGCGCCCCTCGGCTCGTACGCCCTGCGGGCGCTGAACCGCTACCTGGACGCCCGCGCCGCCGCCGACGTCAAGGACGACGCCGCGGTCTTCATCAACCGGCACGGCCGGCGGCTGGCGTCCCGGAGCGTCCGACGCAAACTCGCCAAGTACCTCGCCGTCGCCGGCCTGGACCCGAGCGTCAGCCCGCACACGCTGCGGCACTCGTTCGCCACGCACATGCTGGAACGCGGTGCCGACCTGCGGGCCGTGCAGGAACTGCTCGGCCACCGCAGCCTCTCCACGACGCAAATCTACACGCACGTGACGGCGAGCCGGCTGAAAGAGATTTACGAGTCCGCCCATCCCCGGGCGGGATGACAAAGCCTGCGACCCGGCGCCTGCGCGCGTGCTTGCAGCAGCCGCCCTCCCTCCTCTACAATCATGCCTGTCATGAGCATCGCCGAAACGCTGAAACACGTCTCCCTGTTCGCCCACCTGGACGACAAGGCCCGGGAAGCGGCGGCGGCGCTGGCCACCGCCCGCCGCATGCCCGCCGGCCGGATCATCTTCCGCGAGGGCGACGAGGCCGACGGCTTCTACGTCGTCCTGGAGGGCAAGGTGAAGGTCTACAAACTCGCCCCGGACGGGCGGCAGCAGACGCTGCACGTCTTCGGGCCCGGCGAGGCCCTGGCCGAGGCCGCCATGTTCGCCGGCGAGACGTTCCCCGCGTGGGCCGAGACGCTGGAGGCGAGCCGGCTGGCGTTCTTCCCGCGGGACCGCATCGCGGAGGGGCTGGCCGAGCAGCCGGCCCTGGCCCTCGGGATGATCGCGTCGCTGGCGAAACTGTGCCGGCAGATGGCCGGCCTCGTCGGCCAGATTACCCTGAACGACGCCGCCGGCCGGCTGGCCCGGTACCTGACGGACCTGGCGCGCAAGAAGGGCGTGACGATGGAGGCCGGGGCGAGGGTCCGCCTGGACCTGCCGAAAGGCGAACTCGCCCAACTGCTGAACGTGGCCCCGGAGACCCTGAGCCGGGCGCTGGCCCGCCTCGCCGCCCAGGACCTCGTGGCCGTGGACGGCAAGGTCATCACCTTTCGCGACCCCGAGGGCCTGGAGGCCCTGGCGACGGGGGTGGGGAGCAAACACAAGTAGGGGTGGTAACCTAAGCCTGGCTACGAAGCCATAGGGCAAAGACGGCAGAAGGCGTTTTCAAGGCCCGTACAAGTATGTCTGCTGGCGGAGCAGTTCTTTAGCCTCGCCAGACAGGAAACGGGTTTCCTCGGCAGCGGCTCTAATCCGGGCGAGGACGTCCTCTGACAATGATTGGCGCGCCTGGATAAGTCCTTTTTCCAAGGCTTTCTCAAGATGCTCGAGAGAACACACTGAGGCCTTTTGAAAGAGAATGCACGACTTGTGGTCAAGCCCCTCGTATTCCTCCGGACCCAACACACAATCGTCGTGGCCGGGGGCGCCCCTGTAAGTCGTGAGATTAGCTATCAAGACCCGCTCGGCGTTCTGGGACGGATCTGAAATTACAGTCCAAAGATGGTCATCAACGTGACGCTGACTATCACTCGTGATGAACACGTCTCCGGCATTGATCACCGGCGCGCCTTCTCAAGGAGTCCGAGGAAGCCGTGTATCTTAGCCCCTTCTTCAAGAATTGCCTCGGCGTCGCTGCCTCGTCCAACCGCTTCAAGCACATCTCGGAGAGGGATCGTCCTGGAAGTGCCTTCGACGTAATTCTGCTTCCACTCCGAGAACTCGTGAGTCTCGTCTCGCACACCCCATTGGTTCAAGTGCTCCCGTTCCTTGGCAACCCTCTGCAGAACCTCAATCTCATAAGCGGATAGTTTCTTGTTCCCAGGGTCTTTGATGAGCTCAATATCGAAGTGCTCCGTCACCATGAAATGGGACCACCGAGGCGACGCTGGGTCACGCCCCATCATCAAATCGTAAATGCGGCTTGGCGCGGGTCCGTGGTCCATAGCCACGTGTCGATCATGCGTGATCGCACAGCCCGTCTCTCTCAGGCTTTCCCGGTCTGCAATGTAAACGAGCTTCAGAAGGCGCATGTAGTTCATGCGTCCTTCGTCCTCCGTCTTCAGCAAGACCGCTGCTGCCTGCACAGCTTTTTGCAGACTGAATCGAGCCATTGGCGACCCCCAACGACAAAACCCACCTCAACTCCTAGTATAACCGACAAAGCACTCATCGTCAAAGTGCTCGCGGTCATCTTACGTGTTTTAGGCGCCTACTATCGTACGCGAAGACCGGGGGCCAAACAAGGTCCTAATCGCGCCGCCGCGCTCATATCCTCCCTGTGCTCTTGGCGGGCGGAGCCGTGCGGTTTCTCGGACGAGACGATGTTTTCTACAAGGGGCTTTGCCCTTGGGTAGCGTCCCAAAGGTATAGGAGAGTTCCGGTGAGCCTATCGTCCGAAGCCGCGAGCAGGGGCACAAAGCCTGATCCGCGTGCTCCGGCGAGGCACACCCTGGGGGAGATTCCATCTCCCCCGGACCCCCTCGGCCCATGCCCAACGCAAGAGGGGGGATTCGCCATCGAAGGGCCTCTCAAGCCCCTGGAGAGAGAGTCGCGTCGGCGTCGGCCTCACTCCAGGCCCGAAGGGCTCCGGGCCGACGCCGAGGCGGCGGGGCGAAAGGGGGCAGCCCCCTGGCAGCCTCGGAGCCGAGGCCAAGGCCCTCGGTGATCCTCTTCTACTTCTCCTACACCTTTGGGACGCTACCTGCCCTTGCCGCTTCTCTGCCCGTCACGCTTCGTAGGCTTGGTCGCCCACTGTTGCCCTCATTCTACCTACTCCAACACGGGCTTCATAGCGGTTTGCCCGGCTGCCGCGGGCGACGCCGGTCCATGGCCAGGGCGTCGCGCTCCTCGTCCCTGTAGAGCGAGAGCGCCTTCCCGAGCAGCGCCCGCAGTTCCTCCACCAACGGGCACCGCGGGTTGAACCGGTAGACCCGCGTTCGCCCCACCTTCCGGCTGTAGAGGATGCCCGCCGCCTCGAATTTCTCGAGTTGACGCTGGACCGGTTGCAGCGCCGTCTCGTAAAACCGGGCCACCTGGTGGGCGTACCCTTCGCCGCGGGCATGCAGAAAGAGCAGGACCCTGGCGGCGTTCTCCGAACCGAGCAGCGTTTCCAGCATCGATTTCGACTCCGAATCTAAGCCGCGCGACTTATCGGGCAAGTCGCACGACTTGCTTTAGAGGTTATTCTAGGCCGGCCGGAGCACCCGTCAAGGGGTTTCCGGCGCTTCTTGACCTCCGTCAAAGACCTCCCGCCGGGATTCGCCTATCATGGCGACGGAAAGGGCGACGGAGTGGAGCGGGTACGGAGCCGTTCCTGAGACGCACCCCTCCCCTACCGGACACACGAACGGCCCACGCGGGTCAACCAACGGAGGCACACGATGAGCCAGGCCAGAACCGTCACACGCAAGATCGTCCGCATCGACGAGGAGAAGTGCAACGGCTGCGGGGCGTGCGTCACGCCGTGCGCCGAAGGGGCCATCGAACTCGTCGGCGGCAAGGCGAAGGCCGTCCGCGAGGAACTCTGCGACGGGGCCGGCTTCTGCCTCGGCGTCTGCCCCACCGGGGCCCTCTCCATCGAGGAGCGCGAGGCCCCCGCCTTCGACCCCGAGGCCGCCGAGGCCAACGAGGAGGCCCGCGGCCGTCAGATCCTCGAAGAGACCTGCTTCCGCTGCGGGGCGAGCGAGGCCGACGCCGTCCTCTTCCCCTGCCGCCACCAGGGCCGGAGCCAGTGGGTATGCGTCCGGTGCCTGCCCCCGCTGATTCACGGATAGACGGCCGCGGCCGGCGCCGACGCGCCGGGTGCCACGGTTTGCTTGTCAAACCGTGCGCCGGACCGGAGAACACGGATGGCGAGCAATCCGTGGCACCTTCGCATCTTGCGGCTCGCGTCTGAAAGGAGTAACCCGATGCAGACCAAGACCACCG
>CAZNYC010000091.1:1635-5269 GCA_964577175.1 uncultured Anaerolineales bacterium | reverse complement strand
GCCTGGGCCATCGGCGGCTGGCAGTGGGGCGGCACGGACGAGGAAAAGGCCCTCGCCGCCATCGACACCGCCATCGGGCGCGGCATGACGACCATCGACACGGCGCCGGTGTACGGCTTCGGGCGGTCGGAGGAGATCGTCGGCCGGGCTATCGAAGGACGCCGCGACCAGGTCCAGATCCTCACCAAGTTCGGCCTCCGCTGGGACCTCGATCCGGACGCCGACATGGGCACGCACTTCTTCGACACGCAGGACCTGGACGGCAACCCCGTGCGCCTCGTCAAGTGCGGGGCCCGCCAGAGCGTCATCGCCGAGTGCGAGGCCAGCCTCCGCCGGCTCGGCGTCGAGACGATCGACCTCTTCCAGCACCATTGGCCGGACGAAAGCACGCCCATTGCCGAGACGATGGGGGCGTGCGCCGCGCTGCTGGAGCAGGGGAAGATCCGGGCGGTCGGCGTCTCGAACTACAGCCCCGCGCAGATAGAGGAGGCCCGCCAGGTCCTCCCCCTGGCCTCCGACCAGCCGCCCTATTCCATGCTGCGGCGCGACATCGAGACGGACGTCGTCCCGTACTGCCGCGAGCACGCCGTCGGCATCCTGGCCTATTCGCCGCTGCAGAACGGCATCCTCTCGGGCAAGGTGACGCCGGACCGGACGTTCCCGGAAAGCGACCTGCGCTCCAGCGACCCGTACTACGAGCAGGCGAACCGGAAACGGATCCTCGATTTCCTGGAGGAAACGGTCCGCCCCATCGCCGACCGGCACGAGGCGACCGTGGCCCAGATCGTCATCGCGTGGACGATTCGGCAGCCGGGCATCACGTGCGCCCTGGTGGGATGCCGAAAACCGGAACACGCCGAGGACAACGCCCGCTCGGCCGCGGTCGAACTCACCGGCGAAGAGACGGAGCGGATCACCGACGATCTGGACGGGTTATCGCTGGAGTTGTGACCGGGCGGGAGCCGTCGGCAAGACGGTTCTCAACGCAGAGGACGCAGAAAGCGCAGAGAAGGGCAGAGGATAAAGAACTCCAATTCAACAACGGCCGACAGGTCACGCCGGAGGCGCACCGACCGGCAGCCAGTGAGACCATGGCGCCTCCGGCGACTCCCATCGGCCTCTCCTTCCGTTCGCCGTTCTCTGCGCCCTCGGGGCCTCTGCGTTGAAAACCGATCCGCCGAGAACCCTACGCCCGCCAGGGGCGTTTGCGATTGAGGTTGCCCGAGAGAATCTGGCGGGCGATGCGGCAGTCCTCGGCCACCTGGAAGTCGAACATCCCCACGCAGGCAAAGTCCGCCCCTTTCTCGAAGGCATACCGGAACCCCTGCCGGGGATGCACCGCCCCCGCCGCCAGCACCTTGAAGGCGATCCACGGCCGCTGGACCTTCTCCATAAACGCGGCCGTCTGCTCCGGCGTGGCGGACCAACTGTTGTCGCACGCCCGCTCCTTCGTGTACGACCAGTAGTCGGTCCGGTGGAGCGTTTTCATGTAGAAATCAGGTTCGATGCCGGCCTCCTCGATGGCGATGGGCACGGCAATCATGTGGCCGCCGATGCCCGCCGGCATCTTCCGGTCGTGGATGTACTCGACCGCCTTCTCCAGGAGGTCGACCTTGCCCTGGGTGACCCAGCGGTCGCCGAAGCCGCCCTGGATGTAGCAGGCCATGGCCCCACCGTCGATCGCCTTCTGGATGTTGTCCTGCGTGGGGCCGGCGCCCGGGTAGGTCTGGGCCAGCCACTGGATCTTGCCGCCCTCCTTGTTCCAGTAGCGGTCCATGAGGCCGAGGACGTGGTCGTCGCATCGGAGGAGGGCCGTGTTCACCCCGTGCTGCTCGCACAGGTGGAGCGTCTCGAAGACCTTCTCGTCGGTGAAGTAGTTCTTCAGAAGCGGCGAGACGTAGGTGAGGTCGCGGCTGTGGGCGAAGCCGGAGATGAGGTTCCCGCCGCAGATGATGCGGCTGACGTCGCGGCCGCCGAGTTTGCCGGTGGGCAGGGTGCCCTCGGCCACTTTGCCCGCGGCGGTCGGGGCGGAAGGGGGAGGCGAGGCGGCCGTCGCCCGCCGGCCGGCCAGCAGGGCCTTCTCCTCCAGGCTCATTCCGGCGGCCGTGCCGGCTGCCGCCGCCACCGCCCGTTTCAGAAACCGCCGACGACTGGTCGCACCGTCCATGCCGCACCCTCCTGTTCACGCCCGACTCCATTGTAGCCTGCCGCCGGGCGCGGGCAAGGACGAACCGCCTGCGCGCAGACGGCCAAGGCCCCGTGCCGCGGCGGGATCCTCGGCACACCGATTCATTTTCCACGAACCCTTCGCCGCCGGGCCAGTCTAATCCTGCGGAACCCAAACGCCGCCCCCGGTGGCAAGGAGGTGACCCATGCCGCACACAAACGCCCCAACGCACCCGCACGCCCGGACGCAGACGTACGCCTCGTTCGTGGCGGGCGGCGTCGCCCTGGCCCTCACGATCACCCTGATCGTGGCGGTCGTGGCGGCCCTGGCGGGCGCCGCCCAGGCCAGGCACGTCCCGGAGGTCCAGCGGCTGCTGGGCGGGCTCACCATCGAGCCGCCCCGCGCCCACAAGCACATGCTCGTCTACCCGATTCGCTGGTCGGGCAAACAGGCGCCGGGCGACTGGGAGACGCTCGACGCCGCCCTCGCCGCCGGCCACCTGAAGGTCGGCGAGATGGCCCGCGCCACCGTCCCGACCGTCGAGGTCACGAACACCGGCGGCCGCAGCGTCTTCCTGATGAGCGGCGAGATCCTGAAGGGCGGCAAGCAGACCCGCGTCGTCCGCAAGGACACCGTCGTCGAGCCGCGGCAGAAGGTGGCCGTCGCCGTCTTCTGCGTGGAGCGCGGCCGGTGGGCGGGCGGGAAGAACTTCCAGCGGGCCCGGAACATCGCCCCGGCGTCCATCCAGGACGCCATCAACCGCGGGGCCGGACAGAGCGAGGTCTGGCAGCGCGTCCGCCGGGCCGCCCCGGCCCTCGGCGGCCCGAACGCCAGCGAGAGCCTCGACCAGATGCTCGAATCCGAGAAGGCCCGCCGCTCGTTCGACGAGGCCCACAAGGACCTCGGCAAGTTCAGCCCGCCCGACACGGTCGGCATCGCCGTCGCCGACGCCCGCACCGGCAGGGTCGTGGGGCTGGAACTCTTCGGCCGGCGGGACCTCTTCGACGGCCTCCAGGAGAAACTCGTCGAGGGCTATACCGCCGACATCGTGCTGGCGGCCGGCACCGCCGCCCCACCCGCCGTCAAGGACGTGCCGACCGCCCGCGTCCTCGACTTCGTGCACCGGGCCTTGAAAGGCACCAGCAAGTACGAGGACACGCCCGGCAGCGGGCGCGGCCTGACGCTCGAGAGCGGGTCCATCTGCGGCAAGGGGGTGGCGGTGGGCGGCGACGCCATCCATCTCTCGGTCCAGGATACGCATCAGAAGACGACGCCCGCCCGGCCGATCGTGGATCCGCCCCGTCCTCGGCCGCAGCCCATCCGCCCGCCGATCGAGCGGTTGCGGTGAAGATGAGCGCGGCGGGTCCCCGCACCCGCCGCGCGACCTGCGCCGTGCCATGGCCGGAACCCGCCCGCCCGCCGATCGAGCGGTTGCGGTGAAGATGAGCGCGGCGGGTCCCCGCACCC
>CAZNYC010000091.1:0-1535 GCA_964577175.1 uncultured Anaerolineales bacterium | reverse complement strand
GCCGCGCATCACGCCGTGCAGACCGCGGC
The DNA here is from genome assembly GCA_964577175.1 of uncultured Anaerolineales bacterium. Taxonomy (GTDB): domain Bacteria; phylum Planctomycetota; class Phycisphaerae; order FEN-1346; family FEN-1346; genus BS750m-G62. Next base: position 1,506 of record CAZNYC010000091.1, on the reverse strand, counting down.
GCACCAGGCAGGCGCAGAACCCCTCGGCCTTCCCCCCGCCCCCTCCGCCGTTATAATGCACCGCGACCTTCTTCGCGGAGCCACCCGTGCGGCGGAACGTCCTGGCCCTGATCATCGCCTGCACCCTGTTCGGCGTCGCCTTCGGCGTGTACGAACTCGCCCTGCCGCTCTTTCTCGATGACGTGAACGTCCAACTCGAGGCGATCGGCCTCGTCCTGGCCGCCGGCGCCGCCGCCAACTTCCTCGTCGTCATCTACGGGGGCCGGCTGACGGATCTCCTCGGCCGCAAGGGCATCTACGGGGTAAACCTCTTCGTCGTGGCCGCCGCCACCGCCGTCACGCCCGTCTTCCGCCACGTCGTCGCGCTGACGGGCCTGAAGATGGTCTGGCACGCCTCCGTCTCGCTCGCCCGGACGCTGCGGGGCGTGCTGGTGTACGAGTCCGTCCCGCCGGAGCGGTTCACGCACCGGTTCGGCCAACTGGCGGGGATGGAGACGAGCAGCCACGCCCTCGGGTTCCTGATCGTCGGCTTCGTCGGCATTGGCGCGGGGGCCGTCCTCTCCTACGAGGGGGTGTTCCTGATCAGCGGCCTGGCCGTGGCCGCGGGGGCCGCCGCGTTCTTCCTCCTCTTCCGCGAACACGACCATCCCACGCCGCCCGAGGCGACCGCCCGCCTGACGCTGCGCGGCCTCTTCACGGCCGACCTGCACCCGAAGTTGTATCTGATCATGGCGGCCGGGTTTCTGGCGGGGGCGGGCTTCGGCGTCAGCCACGGTCTGTGGACGATCTATTTCCGCCGCCAGTTCGACGGGCCCTGGGCGACGGACCTGGCCGGGTTCGACGCGTGGCTCCGGGCCGCCTGGCCGGCCCTGGCCGAGGTCTGGACCGCGGGGGGTCGCGGCGGCCAGTTCGCCCTCATCAGCCTCATCGCGGTGGGCCATCGGCTGCTGATGGGCGTCCCGATGTTCGTCATCGCGCCGCACCTCAGGCGGCGGCTGAAGGGGATTTACGTCGGCACGATGGCCGTCCAGGGCCTCATCATGGCCGGGCCGGCCCTGGCCGACTGGCTGACCGGGTCGTTCCTGCTGGTGGCGCTTTTGTGGGCGGGGCACGATCTTGTAGGGGCGGCCGTGTGGCTGCCCATCCACGAGCGGTACATCCAGACGTACAGCCGGCCGGCCCATCGCGGGGCGGACGTGGCCCGGACCAAGGCCGTCATGGTCCTCGGCTTCGCCGTCGGCATGGCCGCGGCGGGGCCACTGATGGCCGCCGAACCCGCCCTGCCCTTCCTCGTGGGCGGGATCCTGGTCACCGCCGCCAGCCTGCCGCTGGTGTTTCTCTAAGCGGTCCGACATACGTGTGGGGCGGTGGGTCTCGGTACCCACCGCGCCGAAGGGCGCTGGACCGCGGCGGGTGCGGAGACCCGCCGCGCACGAGTTAGCGTTGTCGTGTTAGAGCCTATCCGAATCACCCCTCGTCGGCCCGAGGCCGAGCGAGGCGGCCGCA
>CAZNYC010000090.1:7565-17056 GCA_964577175.1 uncultured Anaerolineales bacterium | reverse complement strand
CTTGCGGGCCGCGCCGCTGTTTATGGAGTGCGGCGGCCTGCCGCCGCGTTGCCGTTGCCGTTTGCCGAGCCGCCAGCCACCAGCCAAAGCGGTGCCGGGGCACCGCACTCCAAAGCGGCCTTCGGCCGCGGCGCGCGCTTGATTCCCCGCCGCCGAGGCCGTAGGCTGCACGCGGCAAGGCCCCGACGCATTGTCATTCCGACCGAGGCCTCGCAGAACGAGGCCGAGCGGAGGAATCTCGCCGTGGCCGGTCGCCCGTTCGGGCGCCGTGTGAAGGGACTCGCGCGGGGCACCGCAAGGGGGAATGCCGTGACATCGGACCCATCCGCCGAAGGCCCAAGCGGCCTGCCCTCCGACCGCCCGCGAACGGCCTGGTCGCTCCTTAAATGCATGGCCGGACTCCTGCGCCGGCACGGGCTGCGCCTGGGCGGGTTCGCTGTGGTGTTTGCCCTTGTGATCGGGATTGGCAGCTGGGTTGCCGCGGTTCTTGTTGCCGTGGTCTTACGGATCGGCCACGAGTTAGGCATCGAGCGACTCGCGTTATTGCGTTCCTTCTACCTCTTCGGCGGCGTGCTGGGAGCGCTGCTCTTCGGCCCGCTCCACGGTGGGTACTGGCTGGCGGTGCACCGTCTTCTGGGCGGTGAGACGGCGGGCGTACGGACCCTCTTCTGGGGGTATGCGCGCCTGAAGCGTTTCCTGAACCTGGCGGCCGTCTCGGCTATCGTGGGGGTCGCGTACATGGCGTTGCGATGGATTTGGGCGCACCTGCCCTGGGATATCGCCTGGGCCTACGTCGACAACCTGGTGGATCCCGAGTCGCCTGTGTCCCGCCTGTTCTGGGGCATTCCGGGCATCCACTGGTTTCTGGGCAGAGTGCACGCGTGCGCCCAGCGGCTGCTCCTGCTGCCGATTGCGTGGGCCGTGGCGGAGGTCGCCATCGGGGGAAAGGCGTGGACCGCCGCCCTTGCCGGCAGCGTGCGCCTGGTGTGGCGGCACCGCCGGCCGGCGCTGGTGGCCTTTGCCGTGGTGGTCGCGATGGAGTTCGCGGGCGGGCTTCGCCTGCTGGTGCCGGATTCGCACGGGCATTTCGGCGCGGCGGGGTGGGCCATGAACGCATTGCATCTGGCGGGCCACGGCCTCATTACGGTCGTCGGCCTCGTCATGGAGGCCGTCGCCTTGGTGGTGGTGTACCGCGAGTTTCTCCGGCGGGAAACGGATCGTGCGTCGGCGAGTCTGCCAGACAGCGCCGCGCCCGCTTGATTCCCCGCCGCCGAGGCCGTACCTTCGGGGGCGCGGTGGGCAGTCTTGCCCACCGCGCGGTGCCCAGGACTGGGCACCGCGCGACCCGACCCACACGGCGAAAGGACGAACCATGCCCTCACCGCTCCGCCTGGGCGTGCTGCTCTCCGGCGGCGGCCGGACGCTCGAAAACATCCTCGCCGAGATCGACGGCGGGCGCCTCGCCGGCCTGGCCCAGGTAGCCGTCGTCATCGCCTCGCGGCCCGGCATCCGCGGCATCGAAGTCGGCCAGGCGGCCGGTATCCCCGTCCACGTGGTCGAGCGGAACGTCTATACGAAGGTCGATGCGTATTCCGAGGCGATGGCCCGCCTGCTGGACGAGGCGCGGGTGGACCTGGCGTGCCTCGCGGGGTTCCTCTCGTACTGGCTCGTGCCGGAGCGGTACGCCGGGCGGGTGATGAACATCCACCCGGCCCTCTTGCCGGCGTTCGGGGGGAAGGGGATGTACGGCCATCACGTGCACGAGGCCGTGCTCGCGCGGGGGTGCAAGGTCAGCGGGTGCACGGTCCACCTCGTGAACAACGAGTACGACGCCGGGCCGATCGTCCTCCAGCGGGCGGTGCGTGCCTTTGCCGAGGACACGCCGGACACGCTGGCGGCCCGCGTCTTCCGCGAGGAGCGGGAGGCGTACCCGGAGGCGATCCGCCTGTACGCCGAGGGCCGGCTCCGCGTCGCCGGCGGCGTCGTGCACATCGACGAATCGGATTATCAACGACCCGAGGAGGCCTGAGCCGTGGCCCGCCTGCCGTGGCCCGAGGACGTCGAGGCGGTCTTCGCGCGCCTGGCCCGGCGCCGCGGGTGCGTGTGGCTCGACTCGGCGTGTGGCCCGGCCGGCTTGCCCGGCCGGGAGGGAACGCCGGGGGGCACCGGCTGCTTGTCGGCCGGTGCGTCTGGAGGTCCAGAGCACACGGGGGAATCGCGGCGCGCCGGGACCGGCGGCCCTGGCCCTTCCGCGCGCTGGAGCGTCCTGGCGGCCGAGCCCTCGGCCGTCCTGGTCCACCAGGCGGAGACGACCCGCCTGCTCGCCCCGGACGGGGCGGTCCGGCTGGCGGTCGTCGGCGCCCCCTTCGCGGCGCTGCGGCAGGCGCTGGCGCGCGCGCCGACGGACGGCGAGCCGGCCCCGCCCGGGTGCCCGTTCGGCCCGGGCCTGTACGGGTACCTGGCGTACGACCTGGGTCGATATGTTGAGCCGACGGCGGGCACCGCCCGCGTCCGGGACATCCCCCTGCCCGACCTGCACCTGGGGCTCTACGAGACGGTCCTCGTGCTGGACGCGGCCCGGCGCGAGGCGCACCTCGTGGGTCGGGCGGACGGGCCGTCGGCGGCGGCCCTGGCCGAGGCGCTGCGTACCGGCGCGGCCGAGCCGTCGCCCGAACCGTCCGAGGCCGCCGCCGGCGAGGTCCGCTGTAACGTCAGCCGAGACGGGTACTTGCGCGCCGTCGCGCGGGCCCGCGAGTACATCGCCGCCGGCGACATCTTCCAGGTCAACCTCAGCCGCCGGTACACCGTCTGCCTGAGGGAGGACGCCCGCGGCCGGGGACCGGGGCCGGCGGCCGGGGCGGCCCTCGCGCCGGCGCGGCTCGTGCGGCTGTACCGGCGCCTGCGGCACACGAACCCGGCGCCGTACGCGGCGTACCTGGGCCTGGGGCAGGGGCGGGCCGTCCTCTCGTCGAGCCCGGAACTCTTCCTGGACCTTCGCGGCGGGCGGGTGGTGACGCGGCCGATCAAGGGCACCCGGCCGCGCCGCGGCGAGATTGCTACGGTCAAGCGCGGTGGGTCTCCGTACCCACCGCGCTCCAGCCCGCTCCACGGTTCGTGCGCGGCGGGCCGGGAGCCCCGCCGCGCGGGAAGCGCAGAGATCCGCCGCGAGGCGCGCGGCGGGTGCGGGCACCCGCCGCGCTCAGATGCGGACGAGGCGTTCAATGCGCGGCAGCGGGCCGACCTCTTGGCCTCCGAAAAGGACCGGGCCGAACTCGTCATGATCGTCGACCTCGAGCGGAACGACCTCGGCCGCGTGTGCGACTACGGCACCGTGCGGGTCACCGAGCCGCGGGCCGTCGAGGCCTACGCCGCCGTCTTCCACACGGTGGCCACCGTCGAGGGCCGCCTGCACGCGGGCCGCGACGTCGTGGACCTGGTGCGGGCGACGTTCCCCGGCGGGTCCGTCACGGGCGCGCCGAAGGTGCGGGCCATGCAGATCATCACGGAACTCGAACCGACCCGCCGCAGCGTGTACACCGGGGCCGTCGGGTACGTGGGTCCGCCCACGCCCGCCGAGCCGGCGGGCCGGTGCGTGCTGAACCTGGCGATCCGGACGCTCCTGGCCGCCGGGCCGCACGTCCACCTCCAGGCGGGCGGCGGGATCGTGGCCGACTCCGACCCCGAGGCCGAGTTCGACGAGACCACCGACAAGGCCCGGGCCATGCTGGCGGCCCTGCTGGAGCCGGCCGCTCGTGCCTTTTAGCCGCGACCCGAAGGGCAGCGCGCGGCGCCTGACATCGCGAGGAATCCATGACTTCCACCGACCTCATGTACGTCGCGGGCGAGACCGTGCCGATGGCCGACGCCCGCGTCTCGGCCCTCGATGCCGGCCTCCTGCTGGGCGCCGGCCTCTTCGAGACGCTGCGGACCTACGGCGGCCGGCCGTTCCGCCTGGGGGCGCACCTGGCGCGTCTGCGTGCCAGCGGCGAGGCCCTGCGGATCCTCGTCGCCGAGACGGACGAGGCGATCGCCGCCATCCTCGACCGCCTCGTCGCCGAGAACGGGGTGCCGGACGCCCGCATCCGCCTGACCGCCACGCGCGGGCCCGTCTCGGAGGAGGGCGACGAAGCCGCCGGCCCGCCCGCCACGCTGCTCGCCACCGCCGGCCCCATGACGCCTTACCCCGAGGCGTTCTACGCGCAGGGGGCGACGGTCGTCGTCTCGGACATCCACGTCAACGAGACCGACCCGCGCACCTTTCACAAAACGACGAACTATCTTGCGAACCTGCTGGCGCTGCGCGACGCGCGGCGGGGCCGGGCGGCCGAGGCCCTGCGGTTCAACACGAAGAACCGCTTGGCCGAGGGGGCCGTCTCGAACGTCTTCGTGGTCACCGGCGGGCGGCTCCGGACGCCGCCCGTCGAGGACGGCCTGCTGCCGGGCGTCGCGCGGGCGGCCGTGCTCGAAGTGGCCGAGGACCTCGGTGTCCCGGCGGGCCAGGAGTCGCTGACCGTCCACGACCTCCTGGACGCCGACGAGGTGTTTCTGACGAACTCGATCATGGAGGTCATGCCGGTCGCCCGGGTGGAGGCCCGGCCCATCGGGTCGGGCGCGCCGGGCCCCGTGACGCAGCGGCTGGCGGAGGGGTATCGCGGCCTCGTGGCCCGGGAGGCGGGGCCCTGAGTGAGATGAGGCGCTGCCGTTCGAGCCGGCCGCGGAAGCGGCCGGATATCCTCATCCGGCTTGGCACGTGCCACGGCCGACGAAGATGACCCGCCGGTTCCGCGGCAGGCACCCGGCGCGGGGCCTTACGGCTTCGGCGGGGGCGGGGCGGCGGCGTCGAGGTCCTCGTTCGTCTCCGGCTCCGGCACGGTGCCGGGCGGGAGGGCGCGGGCCGAAATGAGCAGCGTCTGTTTCCACAGGTCGGGTCCCCGGCGTTCGTAGCACAGGGCGGCCCCGAGGCTGACGTCGCTGGACCGGTCGGCCCCGATGGCAAGCATGCGGCCGGGATCCAGGCGAACCTCGGCCGCCAGGTCCGCCGGGGTGAAGCGGTCGCGGCCCATGCGTTGGGTGAAGCCGTGCTCGGTCCGCTTGTACCGGAGCCGCTGCTCGCCGTAGGCGATCTCCGGCACGAGGGCGATGATGACGGCCTTCGGGTCGTCCGGGACGGTGCGGCAGACGAGGCGGAAGCGGGGCGTGGCCCGCTGGAACCGGCGGCCGGCGAGGCGGCCGTCGGCGCCGGTCCAGACCACGTCGAGGCCGGTCTGCGGCGGGCCGCTGTCCACGACGAAGTCGTTGCCGGCCGGGATGACAAGGCGGCTGAAGCGGGCGGTGCGGTCCGGCGACTCGCGGACGAGTTCCTGGAGGCGTTCGGCGGCCAGGTGGCCGCCCTCCCCCAGCCGCAGATCGTTCGCCTGCCAGAGGGCCCGTTTCTCGTGGGGCACGCGGGTGGTGCCCAGCAGCCGCCACGTGTCCTCGAGCGGGGCGTCCGGACGCATCCGGTGCCGCAGGCGCACCACCTGCACCTGGTACATCGGGGGGGAGGCGTCGTCCTCCTTGCCGCGGAGGGGCCGGAGGACGAGGCCGTTGCCGGCCTCCTCGGCCGGCCGGTTCCACCACCGGCAGCCGGGCAGGACGGCAGCCGCCAGGACGGCGACCAGAAGCGGGATGAGGGCGGCGCGACGCATCGGCCGGAGTATACGCCCGCCGGGGCGGGGAGTCAATCGGGGGGCGGGGGGCCGTGCGCGTGGGTGCCACGGGCGGCTCGCCCGCCGGTGAGCCTCGAGGGTCGGTAAGCACTGGCTGACAAGCAGCCAGTGGCACCCGGCGCGCGAAGCGCACGGATGGACACGCAATCCGTGGCACCGGCCGCGCGTGCCGGGGCGCGAGGTTACGACTCGGGTTCTTCGTCGTCCTCTTCGCCCGCGCCGAGTTCGCCGAGGCGCCGCCGGGCGGGGTCGTAGGAGGGGGCCAGCCGGAGCACCCGCCGGTACAGGGCCACCGCGTCGCCGGTCGAGACGGCCCCTTCGCCGTCGTCGTCGGCGTCCTCGTAGGCCAGGCCCAGGTTGAAGAGGACGTCCGGGTCGTTCGGGGCGAGGCGTCGGGCCTGCTCGAAGGCGCGGCGGCACTCCTCCGTCCGCCCGAGGGCGGCGTAACACATCCCGAGGGCGATGGACGTATCGACCTGCATCGGGTCGAGCCGGGCCGCCCGGTCGAGCGCCCCCTCGGCCTCCTCGTAATGGCCGAGGTCGTACAGCGCCCGCCCCGTCAGGTAGTAGCCGCGCGGGTCGAACGGGGCCCGGCGGCTCATGCGGCGTGCGACGACGAGCGATTCCTCCGGCCGGCCGACCTCCAGCAGCACGCTCGCGAGGTTGCCCAGGGCGTCGAGGTTCTCGGGATGCTCGGCCGCGATCGCCGTCAGCCGCTGAAGGGCGGCGTCGCGGCGGCCGAGGTCGGCCTCGATGAGGGCGCGGTTGACGGCCAGGGGGACGTCGTCGGGCCGTTCCGCGAGCCCCCGGTCGAACGCCTGGCGGGCCTCGTCGAACTTGCCCTGGATGGCCAGCAGCACGCCGAGGTCGTTCTGGAGTTCGTGGCTGCGGCCGGAGAACGCCATCGCCTGGCGGAGTTGGGCCTCGGCCTCGTCGAAGCGTCCCTCGCCGGCCAGCAGCGCCGAGAGGTTGCGGTAGAGTTCGTCGCGGTGGGGTTCCTCGCGCAGGGCCCGCCGCAGGACGCGGGCGGCGCGGCTGGTGTCGGACCGGGTCTGGCCGGTGCGCGTGAGGTGCGAGAGGATGAGCGGGTCCGACGGCGCCAGTTCCAGCGCCCGCAGCAGGTGCCGGCGGGCGGCGGCCGAGCGGCCCAGCCGACCCAGCGCCACCCCCAGGTCCAGGTGGACGCGGGAATCGTCTTCGTCCTCGGCGAGCAGGCGGCGGAGGAGGCGGACGGCCTGCTCCGGCTCGCCGCGCTGGACGTGGTCGTCGGCCAGGGTGAGGCGGGCCTCGCGCGAGTCCGGGTACAGGGCGAGTTCCGTTTCGAGTTCCCGCCGGGCCCGGCCCACGTCGCCGACGGCGCGGTAGGCGCGGGCGAGGGACAGGTGCAGTTCCGGGAACTCGTCGTCGTTCTCGGCGGCGGTGTGGAAGGCGGCGATGGCGTCGGCGTCGCGGCCGGCGCGGAACAGCACCTGGCCCCACTGGTACGGGATCTCGCCGGAGTCCGGATGGATGCGTGCGGCCTCCTCGTAGAGCCGGCCGGCTTCGTCCACCTCGCCCACGTTGCCGTAGGCGCCGATGAGTTGGGCCAGGATGGCCTCGTCGTCCGGGGCGAGGCGGCGGCACCGCTGGAGATGGTCGAGGGCCTCGCGGTCGTCGGCCCGCAGCCAAGAGACCAGGGCCAGGCCGAACCAGGCCTCCACGCAGTCGCGGTCGAGGTCCAGGGCCTGGAGGAGACGGCGCTCGGCGTCGTCGACGCGGTTCAGGTACGCCAGGCATCGGCCGGCGAGGGCGTGGGCGTCGGCGAGGTCGGGGTCGGCCTCGGCGGCCTGTTCGCAGGCCTCCAGGGCCTCCTCGTACTCGCCGGCCTCCAGGTGGCGGTCGGCGTCTTCGAGCAGGTCTTCGGGATCGGCCCAGTCGTTCATGGCGTTGGGTTGCGTTGCTCGGGGCACGGATGCGCGAACGGCGCGAGCGCCCTGTGGCACCCGGCGGGCAAGGTGCCACGGTTGGCTTGTCAAACCGTGTCGATCGAGCGCCAGTCACCGATTGACAAGCAATCGGTGGCACCCGGCGGGCTACGGCGCCGGCGCCCCCGTCTCGATTGCCTCGATGCGGACGGTGTACCGGACGGGCCCGGCGGGCTCGCCGGCGTTGTCGGCGGGCGTGAACCGCCAGTGCCGGGTGACGCGCAGGTCGCCCACCGGCCGCCAGAGGCCCAGGTCCACGCGCATCGGCCGGCCGATGAAGGGCGGCTCGGACCAGCGGACGACGGCTCGGTCGATCCGGCGCCCCTGGTCACCGACGAACAGGACCATGCGGTCGCCCGTCTCGCCGCCCCGCCCCGGCCCGTAGACGACCATCAGGCGGTCCCACGTGCGGGTGCCGCCCGGGCCCACGGCCGTGCCGGCGTGGACGGCGCGGCGCCCCTGGCCGAGGAGGCCGACCGGCAGGGTCAGCAGTTCGGTGGCCAGGCGGACGCGGCCGGCGGCCCGGGCCCGCGCGAGGGCGTCCGTCACGGTCTTGCCGCCCTGCTCCACGCGGAGGCCGAAGCCGCCCCGCGTGATGACCGTGGCCTCGGCGGGGACCTCGATGCGGCAGGCGTCGGTGACCGGGTCGACGGTCCAGACCTCGCGGCGGGAGCGGTCGGCCGCGGGACGGTGGTCGGTCCAGGTGACGACGGCCCGGAGGGCCCCGCCCTCGGCCCAGGCGTACTTCGAGCCGTGGTGCCAGACCATGTCGCGCAGGAGCGAGCGGGCGCGGTCGTCGCGGACGGTGTCGAGGCGGTGGCTCAGGCGCTCCTGCCGCGAGCAACCGGCCAGGGCGGCGGCGGTGACGAGGAGTGCGACAACGAGCAGGATGGCGGCGAGGCGGTGCATCAGGGCGAGTATACGGCCGGGGCGGGCGCGAGTCAATCGCGGGAGCGCGCGATCTCGGAGGGTCGGAACTTCTGGCCGAGCGGGCGGCGAGCCATTATACTCGCTCCCCGGCCGGGCACCCAGGCGGCGCCGCCGGCGCCGCCGACCTCGTGGGGACCTGACGTGGCGCGACGCGATGTCCTGTGGCGATTTCCGTGGCTGCTCATGGCGTGTGCGCTGGCGCTGACGGGCTTCGGCATCGCGGGCGTCTATGCGGCCACCGCGGGGGGCGAGGGCGAATCGTTCTGGGACACCCAGGCCGCCAAGCAACTGGGGTTCCTCGGGGCGGCGCTGGCGGTCTTCGCGGTGGCGCTGGTGCCGAGTTACGTCCGCCTGGCCAGGCACAGTTACACGCTGTACGCCGTGAGCCTGGCGGCGCTGGCGGCGCTGGCGGTGATGCGGGCGGGGGGCTGGGAGATCCCCGGCTTTATCTACCGCATCAACTATGCCTATTCATGGATTTCCATTCCCGGCGTGCCGCTGAAGGTCCAGCCGTCGGAGATCATGAAAATCGGCTTCATCGTCTCGCTGGCGTATTATCTGCGGTTCCGCAAGAACTACCGGACGCTGGCGGGCCTGCTCGTGCCCTTCGCCCTGGCGCTGGTGCCCACCGCCCTGGTGCTGTATCAGCCGGACCTGGGGACGGCGATGCTGTTCCTGCCGGTGCTGTTCCTGATGCTGTTTGCCGCCGGGGCGCGGGCGAAGCACCTGCTCACGGTCATCGCGATGGGCCTGGCGATGGTGCCGGTCTTCTACTCCACGATGCACGGGTACCAGCGGATGCGGGTGGACGCCTGGCTCCTGCACGGGTGCGCCGAGAAGGTGTACTTCGCCGTCAACCGGCCGGTGAAGGCCGACGCGCCGGGCGCGG
>CAZNYC010000090.1:0-7465 GCA_964577175.1 uncultured Anaerolineales bacterium | reverse complement strand
GGACGCCGACGCCGCCCGGCCCGCCGGGCCCGTTCCCGTCAATCCGCTGGCCGAGGCGACGAAGACCCGCCTGGAGACGATGACCGACGACGAGAAGGCCGCCCTCGTCCGCGAGGTGACGGGCATGTGGCGGTTCCGGCTGTGGCGGCTGGCCGACGCCATCTCCTGGGGCGAAGGGAAGCCCGAGTTCGCCGAGGCGAAGGAGCGGCTCTTTCGCGTCCTCGAGGAGAAAGGGCCGGGGCCCGAAAGTTTCGACCGCATGCGCCTCTTCTTCGGCAGCCTGCTCGATAACTACGGATTTCAACTCTTCCAGGCCAAGGTGGCGGTGGGGTCCGGCGGCCTGCTGGGCCGGGGGTGGCTGGAGGGCACGCAGACGCGCTACGGCTTCCTGCCGGAGGCGCACACGGACTTTCTCTTCCCGACGCTGGCCGAGCAGTTCGGCTTCCTGGGGGCGGGGGCGGTGGTCGTCCTGTACGGCCTGCTGTGCCTGCTGGGGGTGGACGTGAGTTTCTCGACGACCGAACCGTTCGGCAAACTGCTCGTGGTGGGGGTGGTGGCGCTCGTGGCCGCCCAGAGTTTTCTGAATATCGCGATGAGCATCGGCCTGATGCCGATCACGGGCATCCCCCTGCCGCTGATGAGTTACGGGGGCTCCAGCCTCGTCAGTTCCTACCTCGCCCTCGGCCTCCTCTGCAACGTGGCCGTCCGGCGGCTGTACCTGATTGCGCCGAAGCCGTTCGAGTGGCGCGAGTGATTTGAATGCGGAATGCGGAATGCGGAATGAAACGCAAGGCAACGGGCAACAGGCAACGACAAAGCCAAACAACGACGCCCTCCCGTTTAGCCGCGACCCGAAGGGGAGCGCGAAGCACGGCGGACACATGACCAATGACAAAGGACCCCGGCCGATTCGTCCCGAAACTTCCCCGCCCTCGCGGGTTCGTACTCGTACGCACGTCCTTCAAGCAGGAGACACGGCATGCCTATCGGTAAACGGAAGGTGACTCGGCGCGGGTTCCTGGCGTCGTCGGCGGCGGCCGCGGGCGGCCTGGCGATCGTCCCCCGGCACGTGCTGGGCGGCGAGGGCCAGACCCCGCCCAGCGAAACGTTCGGCTCGGCCCTGATCGGCTGCGGCGGGCGGGGTCCCGGCACCCACGCGGACCTCCAGCGCAAGCACGGCCTCCAGACGTACTGCCTGGCCGCCTGCGACGTCCACCTGGGACGGGCACGCGGGTTCCAGAAACGGGCCGGCTCCGGCTGCGAGGTGTACCAGGACTATCGCCGGGTCGTCGAGCGGAAGGACATCGAGGTGGTGGCCATCGGCACGCCGCCGCACTGGCACGCCCTGATCTCCATCGCGTGCATGGAGGCCGGCAAGGACGTGGTCTGCGAGAAACCCGCCACCCTGTTCGTCGCCGAGGGCCGGGCCCTCGCCGAGGCCGAGGCGCGCTACGGCCGCGTGTACCAGGTGGGCACGTACGGCCGGTTCGGCATGAGCAACAGCGAGAACAACCGCCAGAGGCGCAAACTCATGAAGAGCGGCCTCCTGAAACCGTGCAAGGGCCGGTACCTCCATCGCGGCGGCCTGAAGGTGAAGCAGTGGAGCGGCCGCCTCGACGTCGAGCCCCGCGACCCGCCCGAAGCCCTGGCCTGGGACCTGTACTGCGGCCCGTCGCCGCTGAAGCCGTACCATCCGCCCCGCCACGGCGGCACGCACCGCTGGTACTGGGATTACGAGGGCGGCGGCCTGGGCGACATGGGCCACCACAAGTTCGACCCGATCACGTGGCTGTTCGGCAAGGACGACACCGCCCCGGTGAAGATCGAGGCCCACGCCCCGCCGGCGCCGTCGGAGGTGTCCGGCATGTGGGGCTGGTTCAAACTGACCTACGCCGACGGCTTCGAGATCGTCTGCGAGAGCGGCGAATGGGGCGAGCCGACCGGCCTGAAGAGCGTCAAGCCCACCGCCGACGACCTCTCCGAGGACGACAAGAAGAAACTCGAGGCCATGCCCGACCCGAAACCGTGCGTCGGCTTCGGCGAGGCCGTCAAGACCCGCCAGAAGGCGGGCGGCCACGCCGAGGCGGCCCATCGGACGGCCTGCATCATGCACCTGGCGAACGTCGCCATCCGCACCGGCCGGACCATCCACTTCGACCCCGTCAAGGAAGTGGTCGTCGGCGACGAGGAGGCCGACCGCCTCGTCAACCAGCCCATGCGGGCCCCCTGGCACCTGTAACCCGAAACGGAGATATCCTCATGGCGAAGAACGACAAACTCGCCGAGATCGTCGACCGCGTGCCCGACCTGGACGAGGGCGGCAAGAAGGGACGGGCCGAGGGCAAACTGACCGGACCGCCCTGGCCCGACGCCGTCCGCGACATCTTCGACCCCGTCCTGGCGGGCGGCAAGCGGGCCGTCCTGGCCCTTATCGACATGATCAAGCCCGTCGACAACGGCGACGACTACAAGGTCCGCTACACCCTGCACGGCCTCTCGGTGGTCACCTGCCGCAAGGGCAAGGAGAAAGGGCGGGCCGCCGTCATCGATGCGTACACGACCGCCCTGGGGCAGGACCGGCCGGCGCCCATCAAGGAGTTCCTCGTGTGGGAACTCGAAACGGTGGGCGATAAACGGGCCGTGCCGGCGCTGGCCAGGTTCCTCGACGACGAGACCGTCGGGCCGGACGCCGTCCGGACGCTGGTGGCCATCGGCGACGGGGCCGCCGAGCCGATTCGCAAGGCCCTCGCGAAGGCCAAGGGGCCGATGCGCCTCCACCTGGTGCAGGCGGCCGGGCAACTCGGCGACAAGGCCGCCATCCCCGAGGTCCGGAAGGCCGTGGAGAGCGACGACGAGACCCTTCGCATCACCGCCCGGTGGGTGCTGGCGACGCTCGGCGACGCCGCCTCCGCCGACGCCTGCCTCGCGGGCGCCAAGGCCCGCCAGTGGGAACGCGTCAAGGGCGTCAAGGCGTGCCTGGTGCTGGCCGAAACCCTCGCCGCCGAGGGCAACAAGGCCGCCGCCAAGGACGTCTACGAGCGGCTGAAGACGGCGTGCGGCGCCCCGGAAGACGCCTACATCCGCGAGGCCTGCGACCGCGGCCGGAAGGCCGTCGGGTAGCCGTACCCCGCTACCTCGTGCGCGGCGGGTCTCCGCACCTTGCGCGGTGCCCAGTCCTGGGCACCGCGCGAAAGACTGTCCCTTCCGCGCGGCGGGTCTCCGCGCCTTGGGCGGTGCCCAGTCCTGGGCACCGCGCGAAAGACTGTCCCTTCCGCGCGGCGGGTCTCCGCACCCGCCGCGCGTTCTGCGCCGGGTGCCACTGGCGGCTTGTCCGCCAGTGCGGGAGTCCTGGCAGCGAGGGGAGCCCATGCTTTCGTCAGGGGCGAAAGCATGCCATCCGCCGCGAGAAGCCGCGAGTGCCTTGCCAACGACTCTTTGCGCTGCTATGCTTCTGATGGTATCGGAGGCGAACGATGAAACTGCGCGTGGTCATCGAGCAGGACGAGGACGGCATCTTCGTCGCCACGTGTCCCACGCTCCCGGGATGCGTGTCGCAGGGGCGCACCCGCGCCGAGGCCCTTGCGAACATCCGCGACGCCGCCGCGGGTTATGCCGAGAGTCTCCGCAAACACGGCGAACCCGTGCCGCCGACCATCACCGAGGACGTGGTCGAGGTGGAACTGTGACGAAACTGCCGGTCGTCTCCGGCCGCGATGCCGCCAAGGCCTTGGGCAAAGCCGGCTACGACCTGGATCATCAGACCGGCAGCCACCTGATCCTCCGCCGGCGCGAGCCACCGTGTCGCCGGCTTACGGTGCCGAACCATAAGGAACTCGCCAAGGGCACGCTCCGGGCCATTATCCGCGAGGCCGGCCTGACGGTCGAGGAGTTCGCCGCGCCGTTTTAGGCCCCGCCACCCCATCGAACCGTTTCCTTCTCCCTTCCGACGGGTTATAGTCGTGGACGGCCCGTGAACCTTCTTAAGGACGATGCCATGATGCGACGCGCACTTCTCCTTCTCGCAAGCGTGGGACTGGTGATGACGACGGCCGGAGCCGGTGCCGCCGAGGCGCCGCCGGCGGTGGCCGAGGCCGCCAGGGAGATTCCACTGGCCGCCGACGTCGACGTCCTCGTCATCGGCGGGTCGACCGGCGCCTGCGCGGCGGCGATCGAGGCCGCCAAGGCCGGGGCCACCGTCTTCCTGGCCGCCCCGCGCCCGTACCTGGGCGAGGACGTGTGCGCGACGAAGCGCCTCTGGCTCCCCGCGGGGGCCGATACCTCCGACCCGCTGGTGGCGCGCCTCTTCGCCGACGAAGGCGCCGAGACGGGCGGCAGCCTCGACCCGCGGGCCCTCGCGTTCACGTACACGGCCGAGCCGAAGTCGGCGTCGAAGCATCCCGATACGAAGTCCGGGCGGCTGTGCGACGGCCGCCTCGGCCCGCCCCAGTCGGACAGCGTCCAGTACGACGGCGACCCGACCATCACCTGCGACCTCGGCAAGCCCGTCGAGGTGGCCGAGGCCCGGGCCCTGGTCTTCACGCGGCCGGGCGACTTCGGCCTCGGCGAGATGACGGTCGAGACGAGTCTCGATGGCAAGGCGTGGCAGAAAGCCGGCACGGCCGACGACGACACGCCCCGCGGCGGGACGGGTCTCTCGGACGTCGACGCCCTCGACCCCACGGTCGCCATCGGCCGCAAGGTCCGGTACGTGCGGCTGCACCTCGCGCGCGCGCCGGACACCGAGCGGATCCTGCTGGGCGAGATCATCCTCCTCCGCGCCGGCGAGGCGCCCGCGAAGGAGGCGCCCGCCGGTGAGCCCGTCGGGCCCGTCCGGCCGATGCACGTCAAACGCACGCTCGACGAGGCCCTGCTCGAGGCGGGGGTGGAGTTCCTCTTCGGCTGCTACCCGGACGGCGTGCTGACGGATGCGCGCGGCAAGCCGGCGGGCCTCGTCATGGTGAACTGGTCGGGCCGGCAGGCGGTGCGGGCCAAGACCATCATCGACGCCACGCCGCGGGCCACCGTGGCCCGGATGGCCGGCGCCGCCTTCGCCCCGTACCCCGCCGGGCCGCAGACGTTCGAGCGGGTCGTCATCGGCGGGCCGGTGCGCCAGGGCAAGGGCGTGGAGGGCCGCCACACCGGGCTCGTGCTCCCCTCGAAACAGGGCCCGAAGGCGCTTGTGCACTACACGCTCGAGATCGCCATGCCGGACGCCTCGTGGGCGGCCTTCCAGGCGGCCGAGCAGACGGCCCGCGACCGCACGTTCCACGCCGACCAGGTGGACGCCTCCGAGATCCTGTTCCAGGTGCCGCCGGACCCGATGACGGCCCGGGCCGCCATCGAGGGCGCCTCGCCCGACTGGGCCGAGGTGGACGTGGCGGCGTTCCGGCCGGCCAAGGTCGACGGGCTGTACGTCCTGGGCGGGTGCGCGGGCGTCGCGCGCGAGGCGGCGGCGGACCTGCTCCGGCCGCCGGGACTCGTGGCCGCCGGACGCCGCATCGGCCGGGCCGCGGCCCGCGAGGCCGGCGAGGTCGGGGCGCTTCAGGGCGTCCGCCTGGCGGGCCGGCCGCCCGAGACCCCCGCCGCCCAGGGCGAGGTCCGCGAGGCGTTCCACCCGTTCCGCTTCGCGCCGAAGGACGAGAAGACCGTGCCGGTCGACGCCCGCAGTCTGCCCGTCCTCGGCGCCTACGACGTGGTCGTCATCGGCGGGGGCACCGGCGGGGCGCCCGCCGGCATCGGCGCCGGCCGGGCCGACGCCAAAACGCTCGTCGTCGAGTACCTGCACGGCCTGGGCGGCGTGGGGACGCTCGGCATGATCACCCGGTACTATCACGGCTACCGCGGCGGGTTCACGGCCGAGGTGGACAAGGGCGTCAAGGAAGTCGGGGCGCCCTCGGTGGCCATCGCCAAGCCGGAGTACTGGCGGCGGGCCAGCCGCAAGGCCGGGGCCGACCTCTGGTTCTGGTCGTTCGGATGCGGGGCGCTGGTCGAGGAGGGCACGGTCCGCGGGGCGGTCGTGGCCACGCCCGAGGGGCGAGGCGTCGTCCTGGCGGACATCGTGGTGGACTCGACCGGCAACGCCGACATCGCCGCCGCCGCCGGCGCCGAGATCCGGTACATGGGCGGCGAGCACGTGGGCGTCCAGGGGGCGGGCCTCCCGCCCATCGAACTCGGCGCCGATTACACGAACACCGATTACATGTTCGCCGACGACACCGACGTGGTGGACCTGTGGCACCTGTTCGTCTACGCCCGCGAGAAGTTCAAGGACGCCTACGACCTGGGGCAACTCGTCGATACGCGCGAGCGGCGGCGGATCGTCGGCGACGTGACCATCACGCCGATGGACATGATGCTCGGCCGCACCTGGCCGGACACCGTCTCGATGCACAAGTCGAACTTCGATTCGCACGGGTTCACGGTGCACCCGATGTTCCTCATCCGGCCGCCCGACCGCAAGGGGATGACCGTCCACGTGCCCCTGCGGGCCCTGCTGCCGAAGGGCCTGGAGAACATCATGGTGACGGGCCTGGGCGTCAGCGCCCACCGCGACGCCATCCCGGTCATCCGGATGCAGCCGTGCGTGCAGAACCAGGGGTACGCCGCGGGACGCATCGCGGCGGCGGCGGCGCACAGCGCCTCGACGGTGCGGCAGGTGGACCTGGGCGGCATCCAGGAACACCTGGTGCGCACCGAGTGCCTGCCGCCGGAGGTCCTGGACCACGAGGGCTCGTTCCCCCTGCCGGAGGGACGGGTGGAGAAGGCCGTGGCCAACGTCGCCGACGGGTACACTGGGCTCGAGGTGCTGCTCGCCCAGCCCGACCAGGCCCTGCCGCTGCTTCGGAAGGCGTACGCGGCCGCCGGCGACGAGGAGGCGAAGCGCGTCTACGCGCACATCCTCGGCATGATGCACGACCCGACGGGGGCCGACACGCTCGTCCGGACGGTGCGCGGCATCGAGGCATGGGACAAGGGCTGGAACTACCGCGGGATGGGCCAGTTCGGCCGGAGCATCAGTGCGTTGGACTCCTACGTCATCGCCCTGGGCCGCACGCGGCGGCCGGAGGCGCTCGGGCCGATCCTGGCGAAGGCCCGGCTGCTGGATGCCGGGCAGGCGTTCTCGCATCACCGGGCCGTGGCGATGGCGCTGGAGGCGCTCGGGCCGGCGCTGGCGCCCGAGCGGCGGCAGGAGGCGGCCCGCGTGCTGGCCGACGTCCTCGCCAGGCCGGAGATGACCGGCTACGCGACGACGACGGTGGCGGAGGCGAAGGAGAAGGCCCTCCCCGGCGGACGGACCGCCACCACCCCGCGCAACCACTCGCTCCGCGAACTCGTCCTCGCCCGGGCGCTCTACCGCCTGGGCGACCGCGAGGGCGTCGGCGAGCGGATCCTCAGGACCTACGCGAAGGACCTCCGCGGCCACTACGCCCGCCATGCGAGGGCGGTGCTGGAAGGCGAGTGACGG
>CAZNYC010000089.1:0-17202 GCA_964577175.1 uncultured Anaerolineales bacterium | reverse complement strand
CCAACGGGGCCACACGCCGGAGGCGCCGCGTGCCACGGCCGGCCTTGTCCGGCCGTGCGTTTCGGCATGCGAAGCACACTGGCTGACAAGCAGCCAGTGGCACCCGGCGTATCAGGAGCGCGGCGGGTACGGAGACCCGCCGCGCGGGAGGCAAATTGCACCCCGTCCCTCTCCCATCAAGGGAGAGGGAGAAAGGCCGCTTACCCGTCCAGGGTCCAGTCGCCGCGGTACTCCTTGGTCAGGAACTTGTTGGCCTCGGCGACGTTGGTGATCTTGCCGGCCTTGCCGTCGTACTCCAGTTTGCCCTCGTGCTTGAGCAGTTTCTTGGCCTTGTAAGCCGCCAGGCCGAGGCACATCATTTCCATCATGTTGCCGGAGTACTCGAAGTCGCAGGCGGTCTTGTGGCTGGGGTCCTTGCAGGCCTTGATCCAGTCAGCCTGGAACTGGCCGAGGTCCGGAATCATCTCGTCCTTCGGCCGCTTGTTGTAGTAACTGAAGTCGGCGTCGGGTCCCCACGGCAGGAGGAGGCGGGAACCGAAGTCGGCCACCACGAACCCCTTGCTGCCCTTGAACATGACGCCGTGGCCGATGCCCTTCAGGTTCACGTATCCCTTGGGCGAGTCGGGCATGTCGCCGCCCATGCACCAGGTGACCTTGATGCCGGGGCGCCAGTCGTTCTTCGGAATGTCCCAGGACGAGGTCATCGTGACGGGGGCGACGTCGGGGTTGAACTTCTCGCCCTTGGCATCGGCGGTGGTGGGCAGGCCGGCGTCGATGGCGTTCCAGGCCAGGTCCATCGTGTGGGAGCCCATATCCCCCACCTGGCCCGTGCCGAAGTCCCAGAACATGTTCCAACTCAGGCAGTTGGCGCCGGGGCCGCGGCTGAAGTACTCCGGATTGTACGGATGATACGGCGCCGGCCCGAGCCAGAGGTCGTAGTGCAGGTGGTCCGGGACGCTGCCCTTGCCCTCGGGGTACCCGTCGCGGCGGAGTTGGCGGTTGCCCCAGGCCCAGACGGCCTTGAGTTCGCCGATGGCGCCGTCGACGATGAGTTCGCGCACGCGGTTGAAGTTCGGAATCTGGTGCCGCTGCGTCCCCTGCTGGGTGGCGAGTTTGCCCTTCTTCTTCAGCCACTTCTCCCGCAGGTGCCGGACCTCGTTCACCGTGATGCCCATCGGCTTTTCGCAGTAGACGTGCATGTCGCGGTTCAGGGCCCACGACGAGATGAAGGCGTGGGTGTGGTCGGTCGTGGAGCAGAAGATGGCGTCGATGTCCTTCTGTTCCAGGCACTTGCGCCAGTCGACGTATTTCTTGGCCTTGGGGAATTTCTTGGCGGCCTGGGCGAGGTGGTTCTCGTCTATGTCGCACAGGGCAACGATGTTCTCCCTGGAGGCGGTCCCGAAATGGGCGCCCGCCCGGCCCCACGTGCCGATCATCCCGATGTTCAACTTGTTGCTCGGGGCATCGGCGCCGCTGACCACCCCGCTCGGCAGGATGACGAGGCCCGCCCCCGCGAGGGCGGCACTCTTGAGAAAGTCGCGCCGCGGCACGGCCTTCTCGGACGACGGTTGACGGCTCTGTGTCTCGTTCGGCATCGGCGTTCACTCCTTCCAGAAACCCGGTTCGCACACCTGATTAGTCTAACAGGATTCGAGGAAAAGGTCTCGCCTCTTTTCCGGCCGAAACGCGCGCCACCCGAGCCCGACGCGGCGCCGGTGCCGCTTGCGCCGGCCGCGGAAGCGGCCGGTCATCTCCATCCGCCGTGGCCGACACCCACCGCCGATCCAGCGGGACCCGCTGCGTCCGCAGCGGGCTCGAACGACGGGGGCGCCCACGTGCACCGCGCCCGTCGGGCCACATTGCGCGCTTCTCCCATACCCATCCCGGCGAAGCACCGATGGCGTCCACCGCCCCGGAATGCAAGAATAAACGGCGACGGTCACAGTACCTCTGAGAGGGACAAGGGAGAACTCCTATGCGCGTCCTCATGCTCGGCTGGGAATATCCACCCTATATCAGCGGTGGACTGGGCACCGCCTGCCAGGGACTCTCCGAAGGCCTCGGCGCCCTCGGCACGGAGGTGGCCTTCGTCGTGCCACACCCCGTTCGCGCCCAGACGGCGCCGAACGTCCGTGTGGTCGGCACGCCCGCCGGGCACACGTTCGCGATGGCGTCGACGCCGTCCGGCGGCCGCGCCGCCGACCCCGCCAGCGTCTACGCCCGCACGCCGCGGGCCGAGGTCGCCGCCTCCCGCATGCCCGGCGCGCACATTCCGACGAAGCCGCCCGGCGGCGACACGGACGACACCCCCTCCGCTGCGGGCCACGCCGACCGCGCCGACGCCTCCCCCGCCTTCCCCGACACCGTCCTCTACGCCGGCGACCTCTTCGAGCAGACCCGGCGGTACGCCGACCTCGCCGACGAGGTCGCCACCCAGGAACCCTTCGACGTCGTCCACGCCCACGACTGGATGACGTTTCCGGCGGGGGTGCGGCTGGCTCGGCGTCTCGGCAAACCCCTCGTGGTCCACGTCCACTCGACGGAATTCGACCGCAACGGCAACCAGGTGTACCAGCCCATCTACGACATCGAGCGGACGGGCATGCACGCCGCCGACCGCGTCCTGGCAGTCAGCGACTACACGCGCCGCACGTGCATGGCCCGTTACGGGCTGCCGGAGGACAAGGTCACGGTGGTCTACAACGCCGTCACGCCGCCGGCCTGGGGGAACGGCTCGCGGCTGCCGGCCCCGGACGGCTCGAAGACGGTCCTCTTCCTCGGCCGCATCACCCAGCAGAAGGGCCCGGAGTTCTTCCTGGCGGCCGCCCGGCGGGTCCTGGAGCACGCCGACGGCGTCCGGTTCGTCATGGCCGGCGACGGCGACCGGATGGGCGACATCGTCCACCGCGCCGCCGAGATGGGTCTCGGCGACAAGGTCTTCTTCACCGGGTTCCTGCGCGGGGCGGACGTCGACCGCGCCTTCGCCATGGCCGACCTCTTCGTCATGCCGAGCGTCTCGGAGCCGTTCGGCCTGGTGGCCCTGGAGGCGCTGGCTCGCGGCGTGCCGGTGCTGATGAGCAAACAGTCGGGCGTGGCCGAGACCGTCCGCCACGCCCTGAAGGTGGATTTCTGGGACGTCGACAAGATGGCGGACCGGATCCTGGCGGTACTCCGCCGGCCGGTGCTGTCGGAGTGCCTGCACACCAACGGCCTGGAGGAAGCGGGGCGGTTCCGCTGGACCGACGCCGCCCGCCGATGCCTGGGCGTCTACGCCGACGTGTGCCTCCGCCGCTCCTCCCCCACCCCTGCGGCGTAGGGCCATACCCTCTCCCTTGACACGTGCCACGGCCGGCCTTGCCCGGCCGTGCGCCCAGCGCGCCACGTGCCACGGCCGGCCTTGCCCGGCCGTGCGTTTCGGCATGCGAAGCACACTGGCTGACAAGCAGCCAGTGGCACCCGGCGTATCAGGAGCGCGGCGGGTACGGAGACCCGCCGCGCGGGAACGTGTTGTGGCTTGCGGCTTGTGGCACCTGCCATGCCGGAGGCGCATAACCCGCTGCTTCCGCAGCGGGCTCGAACGACACCCGTGCCGATGCGCCGGGGGCCTCAGATGAGTTTCCGGCACTTCCGGCCGTCCACCTCCTGGGCGTCGAAGTAGGCCCGGCGGATGTGTTCGTTCAGGCGTTCGCGCTCGTCCTCGCCGCCGTCGCCGTCGAGGAGAATCCGCCCCGCCGCCGCGCAGAAGTGCCCGCCCCCGCTCCCTTTCTGCGACACGATCCGCTTGACGACCACGTTCGCCCCCCTGCCCTGGTGGTCCGTCCGCACGCTCAGCAGCGCCCGCTCGCCGCGGTACCCCCAGCACAGGCTGCTGCGCGCCTCCTCGTGCCGCATCAGCAGGTCCGCGATCTCGGCGATCATGTCCGGCTCGGTCGTGCCGTTGACGGTGGCATAGATACATCCCTCACATTCGTATGCCGCGTCGAGTGCGAAGGCGAGCATCCGGAAGTACCGCGTCGGCACCTTGGCCCGCTGGATGGCCCCGAGCATCTTCTTGTTCGCCAGGCGATACAGGTACTCGGCCGCCTCGATGTCGGCCGTGTGCGATTCCATCCCGAAGTCCTCCGTGTCGCTCCGGATGCCGTACAGCAGCGCCGTGGCCAGCGAGGCCTTCGGCTCCACGTCCACCTCCCGCAGGTACTCGTACAGGATGGTGGAGGTGGCGCCGTAGCGGCTGCGGATGTCGGTGAAGGCGAGCCCGCGGCTCTCGCGGACCTGCGGATGGTGGTCGATGACGATGTCCGGCCGGAAGTCCGCCGGCAGGCTCACGTTGCCCTGCCCCGGCTGGGCGTCGAGGACGGCGACGGCATCGTAGCCGCCCGGGGCCACGTGCCAGGCGTCGTGGAGGTCGAGTTCGAGGTACCGGAGAAGGGCGCGGTTCTCGGCCCGGCTCACGTGCCCGCCGCTGGCCAGCGTGCACTCGGCGTCGGCGACGGCGTGGACGAACCGGCGGAGCGCAGTCGCCGCCCCGAGCGCGTCCGGGTCCGGGTTGTCCTGGAGCACGATGAGCAGCGTCTGCCGGTCGCCCAGCAGGCGGCGCAGGGTCTGGACTTTCTCGTCGGTCTTGGCGGGCTCGGCCATCCAAAGGGTCCTTTCACACAGAGGGGACGGCGCGCCCGCGCCGCCCACACCTCCAGCATATCCGACGGCCGGCGGCCGTACCACCGTCTCGCGAAATCAGGGCGCCGTGTGGCCCGGCCATGCCGATGCGCCACGTGCCACGGCCGGCCTTGCCCACCAGTGCGCCCAGCGCGGCACGTGCCACGTGCCACGTGCCGCTTGCGGCTTGCCGCATGTCCTTTTGCCATTGCGTGGCCGGTGCGCGGCATTCATAATGGAACGTGGGGCGAATCGCCTGCTCGAGCCTGGCGCGGGACACAGGCACAGGCCCCACGTCGCGCCCGCACCGGCGCACTCGCGCATATGCACCCGTTGTTTTTTCGATCACGAAGGGGAGAAAGCCCATGGCGTCCGACGCCAAACGCCGTCCGCCCGAATCCGCCGACGCCGAGACGCCGTTCGACGCCGTGGCCCTGGCCTCGTCGGCGGGTGGGCTGAACGCCCTGACGCGGGTCCTCTCGTGCCTCTCGGAGGACTTCCGCGCCGCCATCCTCGCCGTCCAGCACCTCGACCGCCGACACCGCAGCCTCATGGCCGAGATCCTCAACAAACGCTCCCCCGTCCCCGTCAAGGAAGCGGCGAGCGGCGACCGCATCGAGCACGGCCGGGCATACATCGCCCCACCCGATCACCACCTGCTCGTCAACGGCGACGGCACGCTCACCCTGTCGCATTCGGACATGGTCCACTTCGTCCGCCCCAGCGCGGACCTCTTGTTCGAGTCGGTGGCGGCGACCTACGGCGACCGGGCCATCGCGGTCGTCCTGACCGGCACCGGCAAGGACGCCAGCATGGGCGTGCGGGCGGTGAAGAAGATGGGCGGGACGGTCATCGCCCAGGACCAGCCCTCCTCGGAGTTCTTCGGCATGCCCCAGGCCGCCATCCGCACCGGGTGCGTCGACTTCGTCCTGCCGCTCGAAGACATCGCGCCGGCCCTCGTGAAACTCGTCATGGAAGGAGATAAGGAATGAGCGCCGACCGCGACGACCGCCCGCCGGATGCCGGCGACGACCCCCCCGAGGCGCCGAACCGGGCCGCCGAGACGCCCGCCGACGCCGATCACACCGAGCCCCCCGACGCCGAGACGGCGGACACCGGCGACGCTCCGGCGGCACCCGCCGGCGAGGGGCAGACGGCCGCCCCGCGGCAGCAACCCCCCGAGCACACGCCCGAGTTCGACGCCCTCCTGGCGTTCATCCGCGACACGCGCGGTTTCGATTTCTCCGTCTACAAGCGGAACACGCTGTGGCGGCGGTTCAAGCGGCGCCTGGCGGAACTCGACCTCGATTCCTTCAGCGAGTATCAGGACGTCCTCCAGGGCCGGCCCAGCGAGTACAACGAACTCTTCAACACCTTTCTCATCAACGTCACCTCGTTCTTCCGCGACGCGGAGGCCTGGCAGGCCGTCAACGAGATCGTCATCCCGGCCATCACCGACGGCATTACGCCGGACGACCCCCTCCGCGCCTGGTGTCCCGGGTGCTCGACGGGCGAGGAGGCGTACACGATGGCCATCCTGCTGGCCGAGGCCGTCCCGGGCGAGATCTTCCCCGACGCCGTCAAGATCTACGCCACGGACCTGGACTACCCCGCCCTGGAGAAGGCACGCCGCGGCGTCTACAGCGCGAAGGAGGTCGAGCCGATCCCGGACGACCTCCGCAAGAAATACCTCAAGAAAACGAAAGATGGGTACGCCTTCGCGAACGGCGTCCGGCGGTCGGTCATCTTCGGCAAGCACAACCTGCTGCGCGACGCCCCCATCTCGCGCCTGGACCTGCTCGTCTGCCGCAACACCCTCATGTACTTCAACGCCAACACCCAGGCCGACATCCTGGCCCGGTTCCACTTCGCCCTGAACCGCGAGGGGTACCTGTTCCTCGGCAAGGCCGAGATGCTGCTGACGCACACGAACCTGTTCACGCCGGCGAACCTGAACCTCCGGCTGTTCCGGAAGGTGCCGGGCGCGATGGCCGACGCCCGGGTCCGCCTCCGTGCCACGCGGCCGCCGGAACGCCCCACGTCCCAGCGGGCCACCGAGCCGCACACCGCCTTCGACGCCGCCGCCTTCGACGCCGCCGCCCTCGACGCCGCCGCCCTCGACGCCGCCCCGGAGGCCATGGTCATCCTCGCCGAAAGCCGCAAACTCGCGGCCGCCAACCGGCGGGCCCGGTCGCTCTTCCGCCTCGGCAAACCGGACCTCGGCAAGCCGTTCCAGGACCTCGAACTTTCGTACCGGCCGGTGGAACTGCGGTCGGTCATCGACGCGGTCGCCCACCAGCGCCAGGCCACGACCGTCGACGACGTCCACTGGGAACCTTCCGAGGGCAAGGCCAGGACCTTTCGCGTGTACGTCGCCCCCTTGTTCCAGGGCGACGGGACGGTGCGCGGCATGCTGATCGCGTTCCGCGACGAGACCGAGTGCACCCGGCTCGAGACGGAACTCGAGCAGTCCCGCACCGACCTCCAGGCCGCCTACGAGGAACTCCAGTCCACCAACGAAGAACTCGAAACCACCAACGAGGAACTCCAGTCCTCGAACGAGGAACTCGAAACCACCAACGAGGAACTCCAGGCCTCGAACGAGGAACTCGAAACCACCAACGAGGAACTCCAGGCCACCAACGAAGAACTCAAGACCATGAACGACCAACTCCGGAGCCGGACCGACGAACTCGACAACGTCAACGCGTTTCTCGAGTCCGTCCTCGACGGCCTTCAGGCCGGCGTCGTCGCGGTGGACGAGGAAATGCAGGTCGAGAGTTGGAACGCCCAGGCCGCCGAACTGTGGGGCCTGGGCGAGGACGAGGTGGTCGGCCAGCACCTGATGAACCTCGACATCGGCCTGGAACTCGATGGCCTCCACAAGGCCGTCCGCCGGGTCCTCTCCGGCGAGGTCGCCTGCGAACAGAAAACCATGGACGCCGTCAACCGCCGCGGGCAGTCCGTCCGTTGCCGCACCCGCATCCAGACCCGGACCGACGCGCAGGACAACCTCCGCGGCGCCATCCTTCTGATGGAGGAGGTGGGCGACGACACCGCCCGCGACGGCGATGCGGATGGGAGTAAGGCCTGAAATGTCCAACGTCCGGCACCCGATGCCCAAGGAGGCCTCCCGCCGGTGGGAAGCGGCGGGTGCCGCTCGAGCCGACGTCTCGAACCCCCTGCCCTGCGAGCCGGCCGCGGGAGCGGCCGGTCATCTCCATCGGCCGTGGCACGTGCCATGGCGGAAGAGGATGACCCGCGGCTTCCGCCTTCGCCCTTCGGGCTGCGGCGGACAAGCCCGCAGCGGGCTCGGACGCCGCGCGTGCGAGCGCGGCGCCCACCAGCGGACACACCCGCAGGAACGAACCGATGGCTCGTAAGAAACCCTTCCCGGACACCGAGGGGCTCCTGGAGAAACTCCAGGCCCTGCGCAATCGCCTGGCCGAGCACACCGACCTGCCGGACCTCGACGGCGCCCTGGCGGACCTCTCGGCCACCGCCGAGGAATTCGCCGCCGCCGACGAGGAGATCCGCCACCAGGCCGAAGAGGTCGCCGACAGCCGCCGCCTTGCCGAGCACGCCCGCAACCGGTACCAGGCCCTCTTCGACTTCGCCCCGGACGCCTACGTCACGACCGACGCGTTTGGCGTCATCGAGGAGGCGAACCGCGCCACCGCCGACCTCCTCGCCGTCGAGCCGCAACGCCTCCCCGGCAAACCGCTGGCGGTCTTCGTCGCCGGGCAGGACCGCACGGCCCTGCACCGGCTGGCGGTGGGCTGGACGCCGCCCACGCGGCTCCGGCGCGGGGAAGTGCTCCTCCAGCCCCGCGGCGGCGAGCCCGTCCCCGCCGCCGTCACCGTCGCGCCGTCCTGGGGCGCCGACGGGCGCGTCTCGGGCCTGAGGTGGCTGTTCCGCGACGTCACCGAACGCCGCCGCCGCGAAGAGGAGTTCCGGGCCCTCGTCCTCCACAGCCCGGACCCCGTCTCGCGCATCGACACCCAGGGCCGACTCCTCTACGCCAACCCGGTCATCGAAGACCTGCACGGCGTGCCGGTGAAGCGGATGCTCGGCAAGACGCTCCGCGAGGTGGGGGCCCCGGACGCCGCCGCCGGCGCCGGGGAGGAAGCCGTCGACCGCGTCCTCCGCAGCGGCGAAGAACAGACGTTCGAGTTCCGCCTGCACATCCGCGGCCGGTGGCAATGGTTCCAGACCCGGCTGTGCCCCGAGTTCGGGCCCGACGGCACCGTCGTGACGATGCTCGCCGTCAGCCGCGACATCACCGTCCTGCACGAGGCCCTGGAGCGGGCGGAGGCGGCCGAGCAGGATGTCGCCGTCGCCCTGCAGGACTCCGAGGCCGTCCGCCGGCGGCTCGAAACCCTCCTGCGGACCGTCCCGGCCGGCGTGGTCGTCGTGGGCCCGCCCCGCGGCCGCATCCTCTACGTCAACGAGCGCGCCCGGGAACTGTACGGGGCGGACCCGAGCGGCCTGGAGATGGGCACCTACACCGAGCGGGTCCGGCTGCTCACGCCGGACGGGGCCCCCTACCCGCCGGACCGCCTCCCCGCCAGCCGGGCCCTCCTCACCGGCGAGGAGGTGTGGGACGAAGAGGTCCTCCTCGCCCGCCCGGACGGCACGCAGTACGTCGTCCGCGCCAACGCGGCGCCCGTCCGCGACGAACAGCAACACATCGTCGCCGCCGTCGCCGCCTTCGAGGACGTCACCGACCTCATGGAAACCCAGGAGGCCCTGCGCCGGACCCGCGACGGCCTGGAGGACGAGGTGGCGCGCCGGACGTCGGAACTCGTGGAATCGAACGTCGCCCTGGAAGCCGAGGTCAGCTGCCGGAAGCAAACCGAGGCCGCCCTCCGCGAAACCGCCGAACTCGTCCAGCGCCTCTTCGACACCACCGACCTCCTCATCGCCTACCTCGACACGGACCTGACGTTCGTCCGCGTCAACCGGGCCTACGCACAGGCCCATGGCCGGGAGCCGGACCACTTCGTCGGCCGCGCCTACCGCGAGGTCCACGCCGACCGCCGGCACGAGACGATCCTGCGGCGGGTCCTGGACACCGGCCAACCCTGCCGCGCCACCGAGGCCCCCCTCGAGGCCGGCGCGCCCGAATCCGGCCGGACCTACTGGGACTGGGCGGCCGAGCCCGTCGCCGGCGAGGACGGCACCGTCGCGGGCGTCCTCCTGACCCTCATGGACGTGACCGAGGAGAAACGCCTTCGCGACGACGTCATCAGCGCCGGCGAGACCGAACGCCAGCGCGTGGGCCAGGACCTGCACGACTCGCTCGGCCAGGACCTGACGGGCCTGGCGTACGTGGCCGAGATGCTGGCCAAACGCCTCTCGGCCGACGGATCGCCCCTGGCCGACCGGGCCCGCACCGTCGCCGACCTCGCCCGCAAGGCCGCCGGCGAGGCACGGACCGTGGCCCGCGGCCTGTGCCCCGTGGACCTCAGCGAGGAGGCCTTCGTCGAGGCCCTGCGGAACCTCCTGGACGAAACGCGCGAGGTATACGGCATTCCGTGCACCCTGGAATGCCCCGGCCCCCTGACCGTCCGGGACCCCGCGGCCGCCACCGACCTCTACCGCATTACCCAGGAGGCGATTCATAACGCCGTCCGCCACGCCGAGCCCCGCCGCCTCCGGATCCGCCTCACGCCGGACGACGGGTCGCTTGCCCTGGCAATCGAGGACGACGGCAAAGGGCTGCCCGAGCCCGCGGAGGCCGGCGACGGCATGGGCCTGCGCGTCATGGAGTACCGCTGCCGCCGCATGGGCGGCCGGCTCCAGATCGAAAAGCGTGCGGGCGGCGGGACGCGCATCGCGTGCCTCCTGCCACCCCTTCACCTCCATACACAGCGAGAGGAGACGGACGATGACTCCCCCCGGCACCACACGTAAACCCACCCGCGCCCTCCTGGTCGACGACCACGAGGTCGTCCGCATGGGCCTGGCGATGGCCATCGACGAGGACCCCGACTTCGAGGTGGTCGCCCAGGGCGCCACGCGCCAGGAGGCCTTGAAGGCCTGCGCCGAGGAGACGCCCGACATCGCCCTCGTCGACCTCTCCCTGGAAAGCGAAAGCGGCCTGGAACTGATCAAGGACCTCGTCGCGCGGTACCCCGACCTGCGGGTCCTCGTCCTCTCGATGCACGACGAAACCCTCTACGCCGAACGCACCCTCCGCGCCGGCGCCAAGGGGTACGCCATGAAGTCCGTCGGCCTCGACCGCGTCCTGGAGGCGATGCGCCGGGTGATGGCCGGCGACATCGCCCTCAGCCCACGCATGACCGGCCGCGTCCTCGAACGCCTGACCGCCGGCGAGGACATCGGCGAATCCCCCATTGAGAGCCTCAGCGACCGCGAACTGGAGGTCTTTGAACAGATTGCGCGCGGCCACAGCACCCAGGACATCGCCAAGAGCCTCCACCTCAGCCCGCGGACCATCGACAGCCACCGCGAGAAGATCAAAACCAAACTCCACCTCCGCTCCGCCCTCGAACTCCACCAGCACGCCTTCCTCTGGATACAGCAGCAGGGCGGCACCGATGAGAAGACCGGCGCCGAAACCGAAACGTGAGACGGCCGGAAGAGGCGCCGGTTTGTGTGGCCCGGCCGGCTTGTCCGGCGGGGAGAGGCGCCGGCTTGTGTGCCACGGCCAACCCGCCACGTGCCACTGGCGGCTTGCCCCTGTTGCCTGCCGTTGCCTTTCCGCCTGTTGCCCGTTCCCTGTTCCCTGTTGCCTGCCGTTGCTGTAACTCAGGCACTGCCTTTCATCGCGCTTTTAATTTATATGGCCCCTCCTCGATGCACCGAGAAAAGGCGCAAGTTCGGGGCAAGTTTGCGCGCATCGGCGCGCGTTTCGATCAAAAAGTGGAAAAAAGGGGTACGTTTCGGCTTACCCATTTTAACATTCCGGCCCCGGATCGTCCCACACGGGACAGAATCGGCGATTGGGGGTCGGAAAAAGCGCATTTTCGGGGGGTGCGCGCCAAGGCGTTTTCTCAGAGTATCGATCGCACCATGCCGCTTGAGCCCGCCGCGGGAGCGGCCGGTCATCTTCATCTGCCGTGGCACGTGCCATGCCGGAGGAGCATAACCCCCTGCTTCCGCCGTGGGCTCGAACGACGCCCGTGCCTCTGGCGCCACGTGCCACGGCCGCGGTTGTGTGGCCCGGCCGGCTTGCCCGGCCGGGAGAGCCGATCAACCCCGTTGGACAAACCAACGGGGCCACACGCCGTTGGACGCGCCAACCGGGCCACTCAAGCGCGGCGGGTACCCCTCCACTTCGCCCGGGACAGGCGTTGACCTGGGGGACCGTCTACGGCATAATTGGGACCCGCGATCCACACGAAGGGAACCGGTGCATGCCTCCTCCGGACGGTCACACCTCGGTGCCCGAGCGAAGCAGGCCACCCGATGCCGCCACCCGCGCGCTGGCGTCCGCCGACGGCGTTTCGCTGCCGGAGCGCACAACGCTGCTCGAGCGGCTCTTCGACACCGTCCACGTGCTCATCGCGTACCTGGACACCGACTTCCGCTTCGTCCGCGTCAACCGCGCCTACGCCCAGGCCGACGGCCGGCAGCCCGCCGACTTCATCGGGAAGAACCATTTCGACCTCTATCCGAACGAAGAGAACGAGGCGATCTTCCGGCAGGTGCTCCGGACCGGAAGGCCGTTCGCCGTCACCGAGAAACCGTTCGTGTACCCCGGCCGTCCGCAGCGCGGCGTCACGTACTGGGACTGGAGCCTGCGGCCGGTGCGCGACGGCGACGGGACCATCAGCGGCCTGCTGATGGCCCTGGTGGACGTGACCGAGCGGGTGTACGCCCGCAAGGCCGCCGAGGCCCAGCGCCGCTTCCTGCACAACGTGATGAACGTCCTGCCGGGCCTGGTGGCCCTGATCGCCCCGGACCAGTACCTGGTCCGATACGCCAACCGCCATTTCACGGAGGTCCTCGGCGATCCGAAACGCCGGCCGTGCTACACCCTGCTCCGCGGGCGCGACCGGCCGTGCGAGGAATGCCATTGCCAGCGGATCCTCCAGACCAACCGACCCGCCGAGTGGGAGCGGACCATCCCCGCCGGACGCACCTACCACATGCGGGGATACCCGTTCCAGGGGTCCGACGGCTCCAAACTGGTCCTGGAACTCGGCGTGGACGTGACCGAGGAGAAGCGCCTCCGCAACGAGGTGGTGACCGCCAGCGAGCAGGAACGCCAGCGCGTGGGCCAGGACCTGCACGACTCCCTGGGCCAGGACCTGACCGGCCTGGGGTACCTGGCGGAAACGCTCGCCGGACGCCTGGCGGCCGAGGGCTCCTCCCTGTCCGACCAGGCCCGCCAGATCGCCGACCTCCTCCAGAAGGCCTGCGGCGAGGTGCGGACGGTGGCGCGCGGCCTGTGCCCGGTCGAGGTCCGGGAAGACGGCCTCGTCGACGCCATCCGCGACCTGGCCGAGCGGACACGCGAGATTTACGGCATCGCCTGCCACCTGGATTGCCCCGGCCCCGTGCCGGTCGACAACATCGCCGTCGCCACCGACCTGTACCGCATCGCCCAGGAGGCGGTCAACAATGCCGTCCGCCACGGCGACCCCGAACGGGTCACGATCCGCCTGTCGGCAGGCGACGGCACGATCGCCTTGGCCGTCCAGGACGACGGCGTCGGCCTGCCGGAGGAACGCGACCCGGAGGCCGGCATGGGCCTGCGGGTCATGCGCTACCGGGCCCATCGGATCGGCGGCGTGCTGGAGGCCGACCGCCGGCCGGAGGGCGGCACGATGGTCTCGTGCGTCGTCCACCTCCCGCCCGACCAGGACGAAGCCGCCCGGCCCGCCAACGACCCCCACGACCGGCCGACGCCCGGCCCCGCGTAAGCCCCGGCAGGGCGACGGACCCGGACCTGTATCGGCCGGGCACTATGCGTTCGGGCCGGGGGCGCGAGGATGCGTCGCAAAAGCCCGACCGTACGCGTACCCGCGAACACGCGGACGTCTGCGACCCATGGCGGCTGGGGCAAGTGGCTCCTTAACCGTCCTGCTGCTGCAGAATACGGCGAAGGCCTTCGGTGAGTTCCGGGAGTTTGTGCTGCACGATGTCCCAGACGATCTCCAGGTCTACGCCAAAGTACTCGTGAATCAGAATGTCGCGCAACCCTACCATCTTCCTCCAGGCGATCTCGGGGTGGGCCTGACGCGTGGCGTCGGGTATGTTCTTGGCCGCCTCCCCGATGACTTCCAGATTCCGGACGACGGCGTCCAGGGTCTTACTGTCTGTCTTCAGATCCTCCCGCGCCATGCCGGACACGTAGGCGTCGATCTTCTCCGCCGCGGCCAGCATGTCCTCCAGGTAGACCCTAGAGTCCCGGCGCATAGACGGTCTCCTCCAGGATGCCGTCGCGCAGGGCCGGCTTGAGGGCGTCGGCCAGGACGAGGTCCACGGGACACTCGAAGAGGTCTTCCAGGAACGCCTTCACGTCCATGTAGGTATCAAACGTCTTGGGGTCCAATTCCACGAGGAAATCAAGATCGCGCGGGGGGCCTTCACCCCGAACGGCCGAGCCGAACAATCCCAGCCGCTTCACGCCCAACTGCTGAAGCGCCTCGCGGTGTTGGCTGACTCCCTCCAGAATCGCATCCGGGTTCGTTTCCACTGGCCTGTCTCCTTCGAACCTTGTCCGATTCTGAAACACCCGCCCGGTCCTGTCAACTGCAAAGCACGAGCACCTCCTTGCAGACGGGAGAACGCGCCCCCATAATGGCCCCCGTGACCGACCGCGACCGCACTGCCGTCTACCGCGTCCTGGACGCCAACGCCAACCGGGCCCGCGAGGCCCTGCGGGTGGCCGAGGAAGCCGCGCGCTTCGCCCTGGAGCGGCCGGACCTCGCCGAGGCACTGAAAACCCTGCGGCACGACCTGCGGGCCGCCCTCGACCGGTTCGACGCCGGCGCCCTCCTCGCCGCCCGCGACACGGCGGGCGACGTCGGCACCCGCCTTGGCACCGAGACCGAAGGCCGCCGCGACGGCACCGCCGACGTAGCCCGCGCCGCCATGAAACGCCTCACGGAGGCGCTGCGGGCCATCGAGGAGTACGGCAAGACGGTCGACGCGGGCGCGGCCGCGGCCGTCGAGGCCGTCCGCTACCGCGCCTACGACCTGGAGAAACGGCTCGTGGAGGCGCTGCGGCCGGCGGGCCGCCTGGCAGCGGGCGGCCTGTGCGTCCTGCTCACCGAATCGCTCTGCCGACGTCCGTGGGAAGAGGTCTTGGCCGCCGCCCTCGCGGGCGGGGCGGCCGCCGTCCAGGTCCGCGAGAAGGACGAGCCGGACGGGGCGCTCCTCTCGCGCGCCCGCCGGGCCGCCGAGGCGTGCCACGAGGCCGGAACCCTCTGCATCGTCAACGACCGGCCGGACCTCGCGGTCCTCGCCTCCGCCGACGGCGTCCACGTGGGGACGGGCGACCTGCCGGTGGGCGCGGCCCGGCGGATCGTCGGCGCAGGCCGCATCGTCGGCACGAGCACGCACAGCCTGGAGCAGGCCCTCGCGGCCGCCGAGGCGGGGGCGGACACTATCGGCTGCGGACCGATGTTCCAGAGCACCACGAAACCGCAGGAGGTCATCCCAGGCCCCGCTCTGTGCCGGGAGGTGACCGGGCGCGTCGGCCTGCCGGTGATGGCGATCGGCGGCATTACGCCGGAGAACGCGGGCGAGGTCCTCGCCGCCGGCGCCCGGTGGCTCGCCGTCTCGGCGGCCGTCTGCGCGGCCGCGGACCCGGAGGCCGCCACGCGGCGGCTGGTCCAGATGATACGAATAGCCCAAGGCAACGACGCGTAGCCGTCCCGCAACCAAGTGACGCAACGGGCAACTCGACGTACGATATGACGAGAGGAAGCCTCCTCTTGTGCCATGTGGCGTAATAAGGTCGTCGCGATGCGCTGCACTCTATCCATGTTTGGCTTCGTGATGCTCGGCTCGTGTCTGGGGGCGAACGCCACGGGCACCGACGACGAAACGGGCCCGACCGGCGAAACCGCAGTGCGTTATCCGTTCGTTTCGGTCGTTCGCAAGACCCCTGACCATCACGGTTTCGTCCTGGTGAACGGACACCGGGTGCTGGCCTTCACGAGCGCGGACAGCCGGACCCGCTCGAAGGCGTTCCCACTGGAGAATGGCGTCAATAACGTCACGGTCCAGATCACGGCCGACGAGGAACCAACCGGAAAAAGCGTCGGGGAGGCGAGCGTCCGCCTGCTACTCACCCGGCGTCGCATCCTCGATAAACCCTATCTCCCATTGGGCCACCTCAACACCGAGGAGTACGGCGCCCGCCTCGACTGCCGCGTCACCGTTCAGGACGCTCGCCCCGTCCGCTACCGCACGCTCAGCCGCGAATGGTACGACCGCGAACGGCAACATTTGTACGTGGAGATGACGGCGCGGGGCCGCGTGGGGGCAACCTATTACGACTCGGTCGAGCATCGGCGGTATTATCGTCACGGAGAACCGTTGTACTTCTCGCGGCACGAGGACGGCCGCCTGATTACCGCCCGTTCCTACAAACCCGACGGCGCCGTGGCCTCGGAGACCCAGGAAGGTACAGGGCAGTTGAGCATTTTTCACGCCGATGGGACACTGGGCATGGTGCGGTCGTTCGCGAACGGCCGGCTTCACGGCTGGTGCCGGCTGTTCTACCCCTCCGGGAATGTCAAGGCCGAGAAGCAGTTCGTTCGGGGAGAACTCAACGGCCCGTGCCTGCGGTACTACGAGGACGGCAGCATCCTCCGCAAACAGGCTTTCGTGGACGGCCGGCGGAATGGTCCCTGGCTCGTCTACGCCCCGGGAGGCAAATTGCTGCTGCTGAAGAGCATGTTCAAGGACGGCGAGCGCGTGCGTCCCGAGGCCCGCACCGTGCACGACCCGCGACGGGGATTCACCGTCAAGATCCCCGCCGGGTTCGACACATTGCATGCCGAATGCCTCAACTCCCGCGTCCATCACGGATTCGTTTCGTTTGATCCCGAGACGGACGAGCCGGCGTGCGCTATCGTCATGACGGCGACAGGCCAAGGCCCGTGGCGCAAGTCGCCGCCGTACGAGCGCATCAAGGCCATCGTCAACTACTTCACCATGCTCGAAAACATCCTCCGCCAAGCCCAAGGCGATACCGTGGCGTTCGGCGAGAGTCATGTGAAACTCGGAAAACGCGACTGGCGCGGCAGGCAAGTGCATGAGGCTCGGCTTCAAGCGACCGTTGACGGTCGGACGATGTACGTGTGCTGCGTGGCGGTCCCCGTGGGAGAAACGGGGATCCTGACGGGCGTCAAGGGCTACCTGGAACAG
Source organism: uncultured Anaerolineales bacterium (assembly GCA_964577175.1). GTDB lineage: Bacteria > Planctomycetota > Phycisphaerae > FEN-1346 > FEN-1346 > BS750m-G62. Next base: position 192 of record CAZNYC010000089.1, on the reverse strand, counting down.
AAGTTCGTGGTGGAGCGGCACCTGGCCACACTCCTGGATTCGCTCCGCCCCGATCCGCCCGAGAGGCAGGAGCCCGCTGAAGCGAGTGGACGCGCGATTCCGTAGAGACCCCTTTCCCATTGCGCCACGGCCCCCTTCCGCTGCACTGCCGCGCAGCCCTGAAAGGGGCGTTTCGAGCGCGGTGGGGACGGG
>CAZNYC010000088.1:0-17833 GCA_964577175.1 uncultured Anaerolineales bacterium | reverse complement strand
ACTGGGAGGACGCCATCGAGGTGGCCGTCATCGACACCAAGGCCGCCCTGGCCGAGGCCCTCGCCCGCCGCGCCGCCGCCACCTGATCGTCCCGTCCCGGGCGCGCCCCGGCCCCCGGCCGGCGCCCGGCCCGTTTCCGCGAACACCTGGCGGACGTTGCCGTGGACCCTCTCTCCAACCCATCGGTATCCGGCGCACGACCCACCGTCCTTGATCGCTGCCGCGACAAGGCCGTGACCGTCATGGGCCTCGGCCTGTTCGGCGGGGGCGTGGGGGCGGCCCGCGCCCTGGCGCGGCGGGGGGCGCGCGTCACCGTGACCGACCTGAAATCCGCCGAAGCCCTGGCGCCAAGCGTCGAGGCCCTCCAGGGGCTGCCCGTGACGCTGCACCTGGGCGGGCACGACCCGGCCGACTTCACGGAGGCCGACATCCTCGTCGTCAGCCCGGCCGTCCCGAAGACCTCGCCGTACCTGGAGATGGCCCGCCGCGCCGGCGCCGAAATCACCGCCGAGATGACCCTCTTCGTGCAGGCGTGCCCCGCCCGGCTCGTGGGCGTGACGGGGTCGGCCGGCAAGAGCACGACGACCGCCCTCCTGGGCGCGATGCTGGCCCGCCACCGTCCCACCCGCGTGGGCGGCAACATCGGCAAGAGCCTGATCGAGGAACTGCCGGACATCCGCCCGGACGAGACGGTCGTCCTCGAGATGTCCAGTTTCCAACTCGAGGACCTCGGCCCGCACCGCATCAGCCCCCACGCCGCCGCCGTTACGAACGTGGCCCCGAACCATCTCGACCGGCACGGGTCGATGGCGGCCTATATCGAGGCGAAAAAGAACCTCCTCCGCTTCCAGGGGCCGGACGACCTCGCCGTCCTGAACGCCGACGACCCCGAGGTCCGCTCGTGGGCCGACGATACCCCCGGCCGCACCCTCTTCTACTCCCTCCAGGAGACGGTCGAGGCGGGGGCGTACCTCGACGGCGGCGAGACGGTGCTCCGCGTCGCGGACGCCGAGGAGCGGATCGCCCTGGCGGGGTCGCTGCGGCTCCGCGGCCGGCACAACCTGGCCAACGCCCTCGCGGCGGCGGCGACCGCCCGGGCCCTCGGCACGCCGCCGGAGGCGATCCTGTCGGCGGCGGCCGACTTCGAGCCCCTGCCGCACCGGTTCCACCCCGTCGCGTCGGTGGCCGGCGTCCGGTACATCGACGATAGCAAGGCCACGACGCCGCGGTCGGCGGCGGCGGCGATGGATGCGCTCCAGGAGCCGGTCGTCCTCATCGCCGGCGGATACGACAAACACCTGGACTCCGCGCCGCTGGTGGAGGCGGCCCGGCGGCGGGCCCGCGCCGTGGTCCTGATCGGCGCCACCGCCGAGGCCCTGGACGAGGCGATCGGCCCGAAAGGTCCCCCCGCCGTCCGGGCCGACGATCTGCCCGCCGCTGTCCGGGAGGCCGCCCGCCTCGCCAGACCCGGCGACACCGTTCTCCTTGCGCCGGGTTATGCCAGTTGGGATATGTTCGAGAACTACGAGGAGCGCGGCGACGCATTCCGCGCGGCCGTCGGGGAACTGGGCGAGAAAGGGTCGCCCTGATGGATCTGCTGCGACGATTCGCCGAAGCGGTGCACCGCGGCCGGGAGTACCGGCCCGCCACCTTCTGGTCGTGGAACGATCGGCTGGAACCGGAGGAGGTCCGTCGGCAGATCCGCGAGATGGCGCGGGGTGGCCTGGGCGGCCACGTCATGCATGCCGCCCGCGGTCTCCGCGAGACCTATCTCGGTCCCCAGTGGATGGAGGCCGTCCGACACGCCATCGACGAGGCCCCCCACGCCGGCGTCACCCCCTGGCTCCAGGACGAGGACACCTCCCCCAGCGGGGCGTGTTCCGGACGCGTCTACAACGGCCGCGAAGCCTTCCGACAGAAACACCTGGTCGTCGAGCCGATCGCGAATCCGGCGTGGGAACCGTCCGAGGCGACCGTCGCGGTCTTCGTCGGCACAAAGAAGGGCAAGGACGAATACGCGTCGTTCCGGCGTGTGCCCCAGCCCCGCGCCGTCTGCGGACGGACCCCCGGCCGCGACGAGGCCTTCCTGCACTTCGTCTACCGCGTGGGCGAGAACGTCGACGTCTTCAGCCGCGAGGCCACCCAGGCGTTCCTCAAGGCCACCCACGAACGGTACCAGGAAACGGTGGGCGGGGAGTTCGGGCGAGGCATCCCCGGCATCCTGACCAACGACCCGCAGTACGCCGGCACCGGCCACCGGCTGCCCTGGTCGCCGCACCTCGTCCGGTACTTCCAGCGGACGTGCGACTACGACCTCGTGGACCACCTGCCCGAGTTGTTCTACCCGGTGGGCGACTACCGGAAGGTCCGGTTCGACTTTTACGAGACGGTCACCCGCCTCTTCCTGCTGGCATGGACGATGCCGGTCTCGCAGTGGTGCGACCGGCACGGCCTCCGTCTGACCGGTCACCTGGCGGGCGAGGAGACCCTGCTCGACCAGGTCCAGTGTATCGGCGCCGCCATGCCGCACTACGAGTACATGCACGTGCCGGGCATCGACGTTCCGGGCCGGTCCGCCCCGAGCGCCGTGGCGGTGAAGCAGGCGGCGAGCGCGGCGGCGCAGGCGGGGCGCGAGCGGGTGCTCGGCGAATCGTTCCGCGGCGCGGGGTGGGCGCTGACGCTGGACGACATGCGGTTCCTGGCGGAGTGGCAGTTTGCCCTCGGCGTGAATCTCGTGTGCACGCACCAGTCGTCGTTCTCGCTGCGGGGCCTGCGCAAGCGCGACTTCCCGCCCAGCCTCCACTACCATCAGCCCTGGTGGCCGTATTATCACCTGTGGAACGAGTACATGGCCGCCCTCGCCGCCGTGCTGACGGCGGGCCGGCCGGTGGTGGACGTGCTCGTCCTCCATCCGGCCGCCAGCGCGTGGGCCGAGTACAGTCCCATCGACGAGGAGGCCGTCGAAGACCTCGACGGCGCCCTGGCGCGCCTGGTCGAGTTTCTTCTGGGCATCCACGTGGACTTCCACTTCGGCGACGAACTCGTCCTGGAACGCCAGGCCTCCCTCAAAAAGGGCGAACTCGTCGTGGGAAGCCAACGGTACCACACGGTCATCGTCCCGGACGCCACCACCCTCCGCCGGAGTACGCTGGCGATGCTGAAGCGGCTGAAGACGTCGGGCGGCACGGTTCTTTTTGCCGGCCGCGTGCCCGCCTGCGTGGACGGCGAACCGTCCGACGCCCCGGCCACCCTCGCCAAACGCTGCAAGCGGACCGACGCCGGCACGAAACGCGGCCGGACGGCCCTCCGCCGGGCCCTGAAACCTGACCTGGAGGTCCTCCGCGGCAAGAGCGCGGACGCCACGTCCGTCGTGGCCCAGTGGCGGACGGTGGACCAGGACCACGTCTTCTTCTTCGTCAACACCGACCGCGAGAAGCAGGTCCGTGCGCGCCTGCGGATTCCCGTCTCCGGCGTGCCGCTCGTCCTGGACCCCGGCTCGGGCGAGTACCTGCCCGTGACGGCGCGGGCCCGGAAGCAGGGGATGACCCTGTCGTACACCTTCCCGCCGCGGGGCAGCCTGCTGCTGGTGGTCCGGCCGCCGGAAGCGCCGGAGGGCCTCGTCGCCGGGCCGCCCAAGCCGCCCGGCCGCAAGCACGTCTTCAAGGGCCGGTGGCGCATCCGCCGGCTCGACCCGAACGTCCTCGTCCTCGACACCGCCCGCTGGCGGACCGACGACGAGCCGTACTCCGACCCCATGCCCGTCGTCGACATTCAGCAGGAACTGATGCGCCGCGACCGGCAGCAGCCGGTGACCCTGAAGTTCGAGTTCGCGTGCGGCGTGTCGGACCTGGCGGGCCGGCGGTTCCACCTCGTCGTGGAGGACGCGTCCTCGCACGAGTTGTGGTACAACGAGATGCGGACCCCCTTGAACGATTCCGGCCCGTACTGGGACGCCGCCTTCCGCCGGACCGACGTCACCCGCTACGTCCGCGAGGGGACGAACGTCATCGAGTTGCGCCGGCCGTGGCAGATGGACCCGCGGCACCGGGCGCTGCTGACGGGCCGGGCGGGCGGCTGGGCCGTCCGCACCGCCGCACCCGACACCGAACTCGAGGCCGTCTACCTCGTCGGCGATTTCGCGGTGGATTTCCCGGACGGTACCCGCCAGGGCGCCGGCGGCAGCCGATGGATGCTCGGCCGGCCCACGCTCGTCGACGAGCCCGACCGCCTGACCGGCACGGACCTCGTGCGGGCGGGGTACCCGTTCTTCACCGGTCGCCTCGTCCTGGAACGCGAGGTCACCCTCCCGCACGCGCCCCGCGAGGGGGCCGTTCTCGAACTCCCCTCCTTCAAGGCCGTCACCGCCACGGTCGTCGTCAACGGGCACGAGGCCGGCACGGTGTGGCAGGCCCCGGGCGAGGTCTGCGTCGACGGCCTCCTGGAGAAGGGCCGGAACCACGTCGCGGTCATCCTGACCACCGGCCTGAGGAACCTCCTGGGACCGCACCATCACGCCGCCGGCGAACTCGATTGGGTGACGCCCCAGGCGTACGCCTGCCGGCACGGCTGGCTGGGCCGGACCCCCGGCCACGACTGCGAACCGGAGGCGTACAACGTCGTCAATTTCGGTCTGGACGCCGAACCCGTCCTGCGGTACTAATGCCGCCGGGCGAATGGGGTCAAGCGCCGGCCCTCGGACGGTCGATGGATACCATACTCCCGTCCGGACGAACGGCGAGAAGCGAGGCGCTGGTTTCCTTGACACCCGGGGACCGACCTGTACAATGGCGTCCGCCCCGTCGGGCCCCCGAGGGGACGACGCGGGCCGGGCCGTGACCGGGGGGGTGCACACGTTCAGCGACGTGCCAAGGCACCAACCGGCCCCCGCGGTCTCACCAGGAACCAGCAGGCCAAGGGAGCGAGGGACGAAGCATGGGCCATCGCAGATGCGTTCAGGTTGTGATCGCCGCCGCCGTCGTCGGCCTGATGCTGTCCGGGTGCGGGCAGAACGAACTCGGCCGTTACACCGGCTATCAGCCCAACATGTGGGTGGTCAACGATCCGAAACGGATCCGAAACAAGATCGTCAAGTCCGAGAACTACTGGATCCAGCGGGAAGTCGAACCCGAGGAACAGTTCCCCGGCCCCACCCCCGACGACCTCGATGCGCCCGAGGAGGATTACATCCTCGGCCCCGGCGACCTGATCGACATCACCGTCTTTGAACTCATGCAGCCGGGGCAGCCGTACGTCACACGCCAGCGCGTCAGCCAGAGCGGACGCGTCACGTTTCCGTTTCTTGGTACCATTAAGTGTGCCGGGCTGACGACCCACGGCCTGGAGGAGAAACTCGGCGACCTGCTCGAACCGGAGTACCTCGTCGATCCCCAGGTCACCGTCTTCGTGACCGAGTACCGGAACCTGAGCGTGTCGATGCTCAACGGCGTGGCCCGGCCGGGCGTCTACCCGATGAGCAAGCAGGACATGACGCTGCTGGAACTGGTGGCGATGGCGGGGGGCATCCTCCAGTTGACGGAAGATTACGGGTACGTCATCCGCGAGTACTCGCCGGATGAGGCCGACCTGCTGATGCTCGATGCCGGGACGCCGCCGCCCGAGGGCGAGGCCGTCGAAGGCGAAGCCCCCGCGGCCGAAGGGCAGGGCGCCGAGGCGCCGGCCGACCCCCCCGCCGCAACCGACGCCGCGCCCGAGGCGGTGGCCGAGCCCGCGTCGGTCGCCCCGGCGCCCGCCGAAAGCAACCCGTCGGCCACGGGCGACCTCGCGGGCACGGACCCGGCCGAGGTCCGCATGCTTCTCCAGCGGATGGCCGAAGGGCAGATGCCCGAGGTCCGGCGGCTCGAGGCGGCCGAGGCCAACCATCTGCCCGGCCCGGACGCCGGCACCCTGGCGGCGGCGCCGGCCCCCGCGGGGGCCCCCGAACGGGCCGCTCCCCCCGGCGACGACGAGGACCTGAGTCGCTGGATCTGGTCCGACGGCAAATGGATCGAAGTCAAGCCGAAGCAAGGGGAAGCCGAAGGCGCCGAGGCCGAACCCCCCGCCGAACCGCCGGCCGAGCCCCCCGTCGAGAAACCCGCCGAGCCGCCCGCCGAGCCGCCCGCCGAGCCGCCGGCCGAGCCGCCCGCCGAAGAACCCGCCCCCGCCGAAAAGCCGGAGGCCGAACCGGTCCGCCTGGCCGACACGCGTGAGGCCGGGGCGACGGACCAGGTCCGCCTGGACCTGGAACAGAAACTCCGCCGCCTGGGCGTGGTCCAGGGCAGCGGCCAGTTGCGGCGGATCGTCCGGTTCGACGTCGAGGCCCTCCAGGCCGGCGATCCGACGCAGAACGTCGTCCTTCGCGACGGCGACATCGTGACGATCCCGTCCCCGCCGGTGGGCGACTTCTACATGGCCGGCGAGGTGGCCCGGCCGGGCGTTTACAGCCTCACCGGCCGCAAAATCACCCTCCTCCAGGCGGTGGCGGCGGGGGGGGGGCTGACGGCCGTCGCCGTCCCGTGGCGGACCGAACTCGTCCGCCGCATCTCCGAGACCGAGGAGGAGATCATCTACGTCGACCTCGGAAAGGTGTCGCGCGGCGAGTCGCCGGACTTCTACATTCAGCCGGAAGACCAGATCCGGGTTGGCACGGACCAGGGCGCGGTATACAATGCGGTGCTCAGAAATGCGTTTCGGGCCACCTACGGTCTCGGGTTCGTGTACGACATGAATTACGCGGACTTCTACCCGTGGACGGACGATATCAGCCCCATCTTCGATACGCCGTTCTAGGCGACGCGGCGTGCGGCTGATCCGTCGCGGCCGGGAGGCGTCGGCCCGGGACCGCCTCGGGGAGAACCCTCGTGGGTGATGGTCGCACGGTGACGCGCAACTTGTCCCAACGGTCCGATACGGGAGACGCGGTGCGGGAGTGGGACTGGAATCGGCTGTTGACGCCCCGTATCGTCTTCATGATGCTCCCCCTCGTGGGCCTGCTGGTGACGGTCTACGCCTATCCCCTGAAACAGTGGGAACTGACCTGGCGCCATAACGCCGCCTGGAGCCACGGGTACCTCGTGCCGCTCCTGGCCGTGGTCGTGGCGCACTTTCGGCTGAAGGAACGGCCGCCGCGGCGCCTCGAGCCGTGTATCTGGGGCCTCGGGCTCATCATGGCGGGCTGCGTCTTCCGCATCTGGGCCCGGACGATGATGTTCGGGTACCCCGGCCAGGTGACGTTCCTGCTGGTGGCGGCGGGCACCGTCCTGCTGGTTCTCGGGTGGGAGGTCTTCAAGGCCGTCTGGGTGGCGGTCGTGTACCTGGGCCTGATGATCCCGTGGAACGTGAAGTACTACGAGGGGGTTGCGCTGCCGCTCCAGCGGTTTGCGGCGGGGGTGACCGAGCAGGCCCTCTGGCTGTTCGGTTACGAACGCGTGTCGCCGGACGTGCTCCGCCAGTGGCTCCAGATGCACGCCGACGAGGGGGCCCGGTGGGTCAGCCGCGAGGTCAACGTTTTGAATCTTGCGAGCGGGCCCCTGACGGTCGCCGAGGCGTGTTCCGGCCTCCACCTGCTCTTTGCCTTCGTGGCGCTCGGCGTGCTGATGGCGTTCATGTATCGTCGGGCATGGTGGGAGCGGGCGCTGATCATGATCTCGAGCGTCCCGATCGCCGTCTTCTGCAACGTGGTGCGGGTGACGCTGATGGCCCTGGCGAGCGACCATCTCCACTTCGAGCGGTTGGCGGTGGAGACGGGGGGCTCGACGTGGCTGCCGGCGTTCGTTCTCAGCATGTTCGACGGGGCGACGGTGGCGGCCCAGGTGGAATCGCTCCGCCAGGCCGTGCTCAACCCGGAGAGTTGGCTGCACCAGAGTTTCGGGTTCGCGATGCTGGCCCTGGCGTTCGGGCTCATGTGGCTGGAATTGCGATTCATCGACCTGTTCTTCGTCGAGGACGAGGGGCCAGCCGACGAGGAAGGCGGTCAGGCCGTCGGCGCCGAGCCGTCCGGTTCCCCCGCCGCCGGTGAAGCCTCGTCCTGACGGAAACGTGCCTGACCGATGGGACAGACGGATGACCCGTGCAACGGACAACCCGCAAGCCCCATGGAGGTTGGCGACCGCCGCCGTCCTGGTCGTCGCGGCGGGCCTGGCGCTGGCCGATGCGCTGGCCGACGGGGGCCGGCCGTGGCTGGACATGGGCGTCGCCCTGGCCGGCGCCGCGGTGCTGGCGGCGGCGGGAATGGGGGCGGTCCGGTCGCCTTGGGCCTTGGTGGCGGGCGGCGCAGCCGTGGCGTACCTGATGCTGAGCGCGGCGCCGAGGGCGGTGAGCGGGGACGTCATGCCGGTGGCGCGGATGCTCGTGTCGGCGGCGGCGCTGTTGGGGTACCTGGTGGCGTCGCGGTCGCTGGGTCTCCTGCCGCAATACGGTTTGTGCGTGGCGGCGCTGGGGGTGTCGGCGGCGTTCTTCCTGGCGTGGGAACCGCCTCCGCCGAAACCGGCGCCCATCGCCCGCCCGCTGACCGAACTGCGGGACGATCTGTTCGCCAAGGTGCCGAACTGGCACGGCGAGCATCAGGAACTGGCGCCGGCAATCGAGGACATCCTCGGGGCCGATACGTACCTGAACCTGATCCTGCGGTCGGGGGAGTCCCCCTACCGGGTCGGGGTTTTTATTGCGTATAACGCCAACGCGATGACGAATATTCCTCATGTACCGTGGGTGTGCATGACGCAGAGCGGCTACGAACTGGTGGCGTTGCGCGAGGACGACGTGCCGCACCCCGCCAAACATGGACGAGAACTCAAGGCAAACGTGATTCTGTTCCATCCGGGGCAGGGGATGTCTCCGACGGGCGCGCTCATGTTTCAGTACTTCAACGTGGGCGGCACGTACGAGGTGAACCGGTCCATGGCGCGCATCCGGGCCACGACCGGGGCCATCGGACGGGAGGGCAGTTACCTCTCGCAGACCCAGGTGTCGGTCTTCGTCCCGATGAGCGAGGCGGAAGGCGCCATGGAACGCACCAGCGAGCCGTACCGCCTGGGCCGCCAGTTCATGGAAACCCTCATCCCGCTTCTGGAACAGCGGTATTACCCCGATCTGGAAGGGTCGGAAGGAGGCGCATAGACGATGGCGAGAAAACTCAACACCCGGTTGCTGCTCTACGTGGTGATCTTTGTGGGCGTTCCGACGGGCCTCGTCGTGTGGGGCCTGATGGCGGGATGGTTCTCCGGCGGCGACCCGGACGTGCTCTACCAGAAGGCCGTGGAGGCGTACGAGCAGGACGAGTACGCCCAGGCGTGGATTCACATCCGCGACTCCGCCAAGGCCGGCGGCGCCCAGGACCCGAAGGTCATGCACCTGATGGGCGATATCGCCCTGAAACTCACCCCGCCGCAAGCCGGCCAGGCTATCCAGGCGTACCGGGCCACGGTCCATCTCCAGCCGGACCACGTGGACGCCCAGCGGAAACTGACCGAACTCTACATCGCGCTGCGGTACTGGCAGGAGGCGCTGACCGAGGCGAAGCGGCTGCAGGAACTGGACCCGTCGTACGGCCGGGGGTACCTGTGGGAGGGCCGCGCCCATCTCGGCCTGGCGGGGGCCCAGCCGATTCAGTCCAAGAAGATCCCGCTGTACGAGGCCGCCGCTGCCGCCTGCGAGGCCGGCCTCCAGCAGGACCCCACCCTCCTGCCGCTCTACCGCATGCTGGCCCAGACGTACCGGCAACTCGATCGGCCGGAGAAGGTCGAGGACGTGGTCAACCTGGCCATGCAGAATAACCCCAAGGAGGCCGACACCTACCTGCTCAAGAGCAGCCTGTTGATGAGCGAAGACCGTGCGGAAGAGGCCATCCAGACGCTACAGAAGGGCCTGGAGGCCGCCGGCCCGAACGCCGATATCTACGTGGCCCTCGGCGAGGCCGCTATCAGCGAGCCGGACCTCGACGCCGCCAAGAAGTACTTTGCCGGCGCCGTCGAGGCCGACCCGGCGTCCGAGAACGGGTACCTGCGCCTGGCGGGCATCCATCGCATCGAGGGCGATCGCCAGAAGGCCATCGACGTGCTCCAGCAGGGCATCGAGGCGATTCCCGACTCCGTCACCCTCCTGGCCCAGCAGGCCGACATCTACCTGGAAACCGGCGCGCTGAAGGAGGCCGAGGGCATCATTGCCCGCCTGGAAGAGATCGATGCTGCCGGCCGAAGCGCCCCGGGGGCGGTCGAGTTCCTCAAGGGCAAACGCGCCCTGGTGACGCGCCAGGTGCGGCAGGCGATCACGTTCCTGGAGAAGGCCCGTGACAAGCAGCAGGGCCCCCGCGCCCAGTTGCTCCTGGGTCGGGCCTACATGCTGGCAGGGGAACTCGGCGCCGCCGAGGAAACCCTCCAGGACCTCGTCGACGAGCACCCCGGCCTGACACCCGCCTGGCGGACGTTGGTGGAGGTGGAACTGCGTCTGCGGCAGTTCGACCGGGTGGCCCGTGCCGCACGCGTCGTCCTCCAGCGGAACCCCGAAGACACCACGACCCGCCTCCATCTGGCCCGGGCCCTGCTGCTCACGGACAAGGCCGAGGATGCCCTCCGCGTGGCGACCGAGGCGGCCGAGAACGCGCCCCAGAACCCCGACCCCCTCCTCCTCATGGCCGCTATCCAGGAGCGGATGGGACGCCAGGACGAGGCCGAAGCCACGTACCGCAAGGCCGTCGGCGTGGCCGAGGACGACCCCAACGTCTACCAGCAGTTCCTCCAGTTCTACCAGCGGACGAATCAGAAGGAGAAACTCAACGCCCTCCTGGAGGACGTGCGGGCGGCCCTGCCCGAGGAGTTGTTCTTCGCGGTCTCCGGCACGGCGGGCGAGGTCGAAGAGCAACTCCAGCAGCGGGTGGGCTCTGAGAAGGCGACGGCCAGCGACCTCGTGACCCTGGCCGGCCTCTATGCCGGAACGGACCGGCGGGGCAAAGCCAAGGCCACGTATCAGAAGGCGCTCGGGAAGGCCGAGGCCGGTTCCTCCGCCTGGCGAAAGGCCTGGCAGCGCCTGTTCCTGCTCCGCCTGAGCGACGACGAGTTCGGCCAGGCCGCCGACCTCGTCCAGCAACTCAAGACGATCGATGCCGAGGCGCCGGAACTGCTCTTCGCCGACCCCCTCCTGCTGCTCAGCCAGGAGAAGGCCGACGAGGCCGTCGCCGCCCTCCGCCGGGTTGTCCAGACGCATCCCAGCCTGTCGCAGGGCCACTACATGCTTGCCCAGGTGCTGGCCAGCCAGGGCAAGTGGGACGAGGCCATGGCCGAACTCAACAAAACCCTGGAAGCCCGCCCGAACCTCGTGCCGGCGCGGCTGATGCTGGCGCGGCTGTACCGGCAGCGGGGCAACTTCAGCGGGGTGCTCAGCGAGGCCGACCAGGCCCTCCGTTTCCGCCCCGGCCTGGTCCAGGCACTGGAACTGAAGGCTACGGCCCATGCCGGCATGGGCGAATGGCAGAAGGCCCTCGACACCCGCCGGCGTATCGCCGAGATCGTCCCCAGGCACATCGACAACCTGGTCGCCCTGGCGGCCCTGCACGTCCAGCACCATCAGCCCGACGAGGCCGAGAAGGTTTTCCAGCAGGCCTACGAGATCGCGCCGGACAGCGCCCTGCTCGTCCGGTCGTACGCCGATTTCTGTGCCGAGACCAAACGGACCGAGCAGGGGGCCAAGATCGTCGACGCGTACGTCGAGAAACACCCGGAGGAGTCCGAGGCCTACGTCATCCGGGGCGAGTTCACCGCCAAGGTCAGTTCCCCCGAAAAGGCCGAACCGTACTTCCGAAAGGCCGCCGAACTCCGTCCCGAGGATCCCCACCCGCTCATCTTTCTGGGCGATCGCTACAGCGCCGTCAAACGGTGGGGCAAAGCCGCCGAAGCCTACCGCGAGGCCGTCGGGCGCGGCGAGGACGCCGGCCTCGCCCGGAAACGGATCGCCGACGTCTACATGCTTCAGGGAAAACTGGACGAGGCCCGGGCGATCATCGACAAGGTCATCGAGAACAATCCCGATGACGCCGCCGCCCTCGTCGTGGCCGGTCGTATCGCCGCCCATCAGAACAAGGGCGAAGAGGCCGAACGCCTCATGCAGAAGGCCCTCGAATTGAATCCGGGGTACGGCGAAGCCCGGGTCCGCCTGGCCGAACTCTACGCCGGGCCGGACCCGATGAAGGCGCTCGATATCCTGTCGGAGGTCGATCCGGCGGACCGGTCCTTCGAGAAGGCCCAACTGCTGCGGGCCGACATCAACACCCGCCGTGTCCAGTTGACCGAGGCGATCCTGGACCTGCGGCGGCTGCTGGACTTCCGCCCGACGAGCGTCCCGGGCCGTCTCCAACTCGCCTGGAAATACATGGCGGCGGAGAAGTACGGGCAGGCGGCCGAACTGCTCGAGGAACTCTCCCGCCAACGCCGCGATACCGACGTGGACCTGCTCGTTGCGCTCGGCCAGGCCCGGATGAAACAGGAGAACTACCAGGCCGCCCTCACCGCCTTCGAAAAGGCCCGCAAGGTCCAGCCCGAGTCCAGCGACGCCCTGACCGGCGAGGTCCGGGCGCTGGTGGCCCTCGGCCGCCGCCAGGACGCCCTCGACCGCGCTCACGAGGCGATGAACAAATGGCCCAAGGAAGTCTGGCCCCGTCTGGCCCTGGTGGCCCTGTACAAGGAGACCGGCCAACGCCAGAAGGCGTTCGACACCCTCCGCAACGGCCTCCTGGGCCGCGAGGAGTGGGAGCAGGGGTACGTTTACCTGGCCGACCTCCTGGTCCGCGCCGGCCGAAAGGAGGAGGCCCGCGACGTCCTCGTCACGGGCCTGAAGAAGGTGCCGACGAGCGTGCCGATCCGGGCCGGTCTGGCCGCCCTCGAAATCGGTGCCGGCGGGCCCGACCGGGCCGTCCGCATCCTCGAACCGCTCGCCGAGGAGTTCGAGTCCAAGTTCAGCCGCATGCCCAGCCGCCTGCCGGAACTCCGGCCCTACATGCCCTCGGTCCGCATCTACAGCCTGTCGCTGTACCAGACCGGCCAGATCGACGAGGCCCTGAAGTGGGGCATGATGCTCTGGTCCATCGATCCCACCGACGTCGCCAACGCCAACAACATGGCCTGGATTCTCGCGACCGAGAAGGAGGACTACGACCGGGCCCGCGACCTGATCTCGCGGTGCATGCGCCTGGTGCCGAACCATTCGCAGGTGCTGGACACGGCCGGGTGGATCGAGTTCCTCGACGGCCGGTACCAGGAGGCGATCGAGCACTTCCTGGCCAGCATCAGGTTTGGCGATAACGCGCAGGCGCGGTATCATCTCGGCCGGGCGTACGAGGCCAGCCGGCGCCAGGATGCGGCCCGCGAGGAGTACACCAAGGCTATCGACATGGGCCTTCAGGGGGAAGAGAAGGCCGACGCCGAGCGCCGCCTCGAACAACTCGCCACCGCCGCCGGATAACCGGCCGCCGGCCCCGCCGGGACGCCGCCCGAGACCAGGGGGCGGCAGCCCGTTCTCCGCCGACCGGATCCGCAAAAAAAGTTTGCACCCACGACGCAACCAGTCGCTATAATGCGTCCCCGCAAGCCTACCGGGAGGGAACATAGGATGACACAAACGTCCCAGCAGCCTGCCGGGGAGGAATTCGGCGCGGCCGTCGCCCTGAGGCCGGCCGACGTCTGGCGCATCTTCCGCAAACGCTTTTGGCTCATCATGGCCTGCTTCGTCGTCCTGGGCCTGGGGGGCGTCGGCGGCATCGTCGCGTGGTACGTCATGGCCCCCATCTACACCGCCGAGGGCGTCATCCAGGTGCAGCCCGGCCAGGAGCAGCAGTTGGCCTTGACGGCCGGCTATCAGCAGGAGGTCCCCGTCCGTCTCTTCGAGCCGTACATCGAATCGCAGGTCATGGCCATCAAGAACCAGCGGGTCCTGCGGGCGGCGCTCGATGCCCTCAAAGGCAAACAGGCTATGTACACGGGCGCGAACCCCTCGTATGAGTTGCTCGAAGATCTTTCCGTCGTCCACGTGCCCAATACGCAGAACATCGTGGTCTCCCTCAGCGGGTTCGACCGCGAGGATCTCCAGGCCGTCGTCACCGAAGTCCTGACCCAGTACATCGACAAACTCCAGGTCGATCGGCAGCAGGCGAGCGCCGACCGCCAGGAGGAACTCCGCGCCGAACGCGACGACCTCAGCCGGCAACTCGATGCCCTCGCCGACGACCTCGAACGCTTCCGCGACGAGTCCAGCGTGGTCGTCGCCGACGACCGGGGCGGCGAGCAGATGGCCCGCCTCACCGCCCTCGTCCGCCAACTCACCGTTGCCGAGGCCGAACTCGCCGAAGCCAGCGCTGCCTGGGACCAGTTCCAGGAACTCCGAAAACAGGCCGAGGAAACCGGCGACCTCTCGCCCGTCCTCATGGCGTTTCCCGAGATCATGGATGCCCTGCGCACCGACCGCACGCTTGCCACCCTGCGGCAGCAGGCGGCCGGTCTCGATCAGCAACTTCAGAGCATGAAACAGCGGTTCGGCGAGCAGCACGAACAGGTCCGCCGAGCCAAGGTCCAACTCCAGGCCGCCCAAAACGACCTCGAGACCCAGCGAAGCGAGATCATCAACCAACTCGTCCAGCAGCAGGCCGCCGCCCTCAAGAATCGTTACGATCAGGCCCGCGCCCTGGAGGCCGACCTCCAGGCCCGCGTCGGCGAGGCCCGCGCCGGGGCCGTCAGCGCCGCCAAACTCACTGCCGACTACCGCGCCCGCGAAGAGCGGTACCAGCGCGTCCGGGACATGCTGAACACCGTCCTGGATGGCCTGGAACGTATGCGCATCAGTGCGGCCCTTTCCCGGCCGAACATCCAGGTCGTCTCCTGGCCGGAGGTGCCGGTCGAGCCGTCCCAGCCCCGGCCCATCCTGTACTCGGTGGCCGCGGTGGTGTTCAGCCTGTTATTCGGCTTGGGCCTCAGCCTCCTGATCGAACTGATGGACACGCGGCTGCGGACGCCCTCCCAGGTGGTCCGCCAGGTGGGCGTGCCGGTCTTGGCCAGCGTGCCCGACCTCTCCGAGGACGAACGCCTCTCGCTCGACACCAACCTCGCCACCGTCAGCCACGCCGTGCCGCAGTCCCTCCTCGCCGAGGCGTTCCGCCAGTTGCGGACCAGCCTCCTCTTCGCCTCCGACCAGCCGATCAAGAGCCTGCTGATCTCCAGCGCTCACCCCGGCGACGGCAAGACGACCGTCGCCTCGAACCTGGCCATCACTATGGCCCGCTCCGGCAGCCGCGTTCTCCTGATCGAGGCGAATTTCCGCCGCCCCGCCCTCGCCCGCGCGCTCGACGTACCCGACGCCGTCGGCCTGTCGAACGTTCTCGTGGGGATGAACACCGCCGCGGAGGCGATCCAGGCCACCGCCATCGAGAACTTCGACGTCCTTGTGGCCGGGGCGGCCCCGCCCAGCCCTGCCGAACTGCTCGGCTCCGAGAGCATGCGCCGCCTCGTCGCGGAACAGGCCCGCGCGTACGACCAGGTCCTCATCGATGGCGCCCCGATGCTCGTCGTGGCGGACAACCATCTGCTCGCCGACCTCGTGGACGGCGTCGCACTGGTGCTCCAGGCGGCCGAGAACACACGGGGCATGGCCCTGCGGGCGGCCCGGCAGGTGATCGCCCTGCGGGCCCGTCTCTACGGGGCCGTCCTGAACCGCGTCCGGGCCACCAAGGGCGGCTACTTCCGCGAATCCTACGAGGCGTACTACGATTATGCCGAGAGTACGCCGTCGGCCGCCCCCGCCATGGCCGCCGCCGTGGCGTCGGCGAGGTTCCAGTCGCCGACGGCCGAGGAGTCGGACACCACCTGATCTCCCCTCCGGGGGACGGGGGCCGCCGACCGCCGCCGGCCGCAGGGCCCGGCCTCCCGCAAACGCCATGCCCGAGGCGCCTCCACCACCGCCGCCGACCCCCGCACCGTTGCAGCGGGGGGTGCGCCTCCTGTTCCACCTGGTCCTC
Organism: uncultured Anaerolineales bacterium; assembly: GCA_964577175.1. Lineage (GTDB taxonomy): Bacteria > Planctomycetota > Phycisphaerae > FEN-1346 > FEN-1346 > BS750m-G62. The sequence goes on along the minus strand of CAZNYC010000088.1, from coordinate 1,845 downwards.
GCCGCCGGCCTTGCCATCGCCCCCACCCTTTTTGCCGACCGCCATCGCTTCGGCGGGTTCGAACTTCTCTTCCTCGTGTGCCTCCTCCACGCCTTCTGGGTCCTGACCGGCGTCCTGGGGTCCACGCTGACCCATCTGAAGACCTGGGCCAACCTCGTCGTGTGGGTGGGCCTGGCCCTGTTGCTGTTCCAGACGTTCCCCTTGCCGCTGGGTGGCCTCGGCGCGGGCGCCGATCTCGCCGCCGCCGAGGCCCTGGACCTCCTCATCGAGCCCGGCCGGGCCGACCGCGATATCGGCCCGACCCTGGTCCGCTACGCCCGCCGGCCGCGCGCCGCCACCGGTGTCCTGATGCTCGCCGCCGGCGCCGCCGGGCTGTACTGGCTGGTTTCCTCGGCCGCCCCCGGCCGCAAGGGCGCCCGCCGCCTGACGTGGGCGGTCGTGGTCGGCCTCGGCCTGCTGGCGTACTGGGTGGTCGTGGTGACGTGGGGACACGCCCGGGCCCCGCCCCGCGCCGGGCCCATCCTGCTGCTGGGCGGCGACAGCCTCGTGCCCGCGCTCCTGGCGGCCCTGCCGGTGAGTCTGCTGGTGGTCCTGCGGCACCTGGGATGGATGCCCCGCCGCCGCCCCGACCGCCGCGAGTCGCGGTGGGGCTGGCTCGACCGGGCCGCCACCGTCCGGACGGGCATCGCCCTGGCCGTCACCGCCGGCGTGGCCGTCGCCCTCGGCGCCGCCAACGTCCCGCCGCTCGTCCTGACGGGGTGCGCCGCCCTGGCCGTCGGCGTCGTCCTGGGCGGATACGTTCTCATGGGACCTGCCGCCCTCGGCCTCCGCCGGCCGGTGACCGTGGCGCTCGGCCTGGCCCTCTGGGTGGCCGCCGGCCTGTGGGTCGGCACGCTGGTGGCGGGGCCGACGGAGCAGGCCGTCGGGACCGGCGCCGCCCTGGAGGCCCTGTTCGAGTCCGTCCCCGCCCACCGGGCCGCGCTCGGGCTGGGTGCCGGCGCCCTTTCGCCGCGGGCGACGTTCGGACGGCCCGGCCCGCCCGTGACGGCGGGCGGCGACGTCGACACCAGCGGCTTCCTCCTGCTCCGGGCGGAGGTCGGATGGGTGGGCCTGGCCCTCGTGCTCCTGGCCGCCGGGGTGTTCGCCTTGCGCATCCTCCGCGGCTGCGGGGGGAACCGCGGCCCCTGGCCGAAGACGGCCGCCGTCGCCGGCCTCGCCGCCCTCGCCGCCAACCTCCTGTACTTCCGGTTCGACGCCTCCGCGGTGCTGGCGCCGAACGTGCTCGCGCTGGCGGCGGTGCTGGGCCTGGTGGCCGCCTGGGTCGGTCACGGGGCACGCTGGCGTCCCGGCCGGGCGCGGGAGCGGGCCGAGTCCCGATGGCCGCTCGTCGCCGCCGCCGTCGGATTGCTCGGCGCCCTCGGCCTGGCGGAATCCGAAATGCTCGACATCGGCGGCGGGGCGTTCGATTCCGACAAGGTCCTCCACGTCGGCACCTTCGCCGTCGTCAGTCTCCTGCTGTGCTACGCCCTTGGGCCGAAACCGACGACCCATTACCTGAAGTCGCGGCTGCTGCTGGCGGTGACCGTGACGGCCGGCCTCGGCGCCCTGATGGAGTTGGGCCAGGCGACGCTGACCGCCGGCCGGTCGCCGGAATGGCTCGACATGGCCGCCAACGCCCTCGGCGCCGTCACCATCGCGGCCGTGTGGTACGTGGTCCGCCGCGGCCAGGCGGCGCCGCTGGAGGAGTAAAGGTAGGGGTGGCACGGCTAACTCGTGGGCGGCGGGTCTCCGCACCCGCCGCGCACACGTTGATGCTATCCTGTGAGCCCGAGTACGCCCCTTCCC
>CAZNYC010000087.1:0-17842 GCA_964577175.1 uncultured Anaerolineales bacterium | reverse complement strand
ACGTGCCGCAGGCCGTGCACCGGTCCTCCAGGACGCGGGGCAGGCCGGTCTCGGCATCCATGACCATGGCGTCGAACGGGCACGCCCGCACGCACGTGCCGAGCCCCAGGCAGCCGTATGGACACGCCGTCGGGCCGTATTGCGTGGCGGTGGCGGCCCGGCAGTCGTGCTCGCCGACGTAACGGAACCGGTCATGGGTGTGCTCGAAGGAGCCCTGGCACTTGATGACGGCGACCTTCGGGACGAAGCCGGAAATCTCCAGGCCCACGATCTCGGCGATTTTGCGGGCGCACTCCGGCCCGCCGGGGGTACACCGGTCGGGTTCGGCCTCGCCCTTGGCGACGGCCTCCGCGTAAGCCGCACAGCCGCCGTAGCCGCATGAACCGCAATTGGCGCCGGGCAGAATCTCCTCGATCTTCGCCTGCCGCGGGTCCACCTTCACGTGGAAGAACCGGTGCGCCACGGCCAGGAGAAGGCCGAAGGCGACGGCCAGCGTCCCAAGGACGGCGACGGCTGCCGTGATGTGGGTCAGAATTACGTCCACGTGTTCCTCTCGCTCCATTAAGACCCGCCGCCGCCCGGACGATTCACTTCGGCACGCGCGGCGGGTGCCGGCACCCGCCGCGCCGATCACGCAGGTGCCGCGGTTTGCTTGTCAAACCGTATTCCCCGAAGGTGCGGCACCGATGGACAAGCAACCGGTGGCACGCGGCGCGGTGCGGTTGGCGCCCGCTGCGGGAGCAGCAGGTCACCCCGATCCGGCACGGTCGACGGCCACGGCGGATTCGGATGACCGGCCGCTTCCGCGGCCGGCTCGAACGGCAGGCCCGCCCGGCGTGCCAAGACGCGACGAACCCCTCGTGCCACCCCGTTATACGGCAATGCCGAACAGGTTGGCAAACCCCATGAAGGCGAGGGCCATCAGCCCCCCCGAGACGAAGGCGATGGGCAGGTCGCGGAACGGCGCCGGCACGGGCAGGTCCGCCAGGCGTTCCCGGATCCCGCTCATCAGCAGCATCGCCACCAGGAACCCCACCCCGCCGCAGAACCCGTTGAACGCCGCCAGGTGCACCGGCAGCCCGTTGGCCGGGTCGCGCCACGCCTCCGTATTCAAGAGAGCCATCCCCATCACCGCGCAGTTGGTCGTGATGAGCGGCAGGTAGATGCCGAGGGCCCGGTACAGCCACGGCACGGTCTTGCGCAGGGCCATCTCGACAAACTGGACGAGGACCGCAATGACCAGGATGTAGGAGATCGTCTTGAGGACCAGGACGTATCCGCCCTCGGGTACCGGCAGGCCGAGCCATCCCAGCAGATTCGTGTGCTCGGGGGTGGTCGGCAGCAGCACGTGCCGGTAGATGAGCGCCGTCACCGCCGACGCGATGGTCATAACGAAAATGACCGCCAGCCCCATCCCCACGGCGTCGCTGGTGCGCCGGGAGACGCCGAAGAACGGGCACAGGCCCAGGAACTTCGCCAGGACGAGGTTCGAGATCAGGATCGACCCGATCGCCAGTTCCGCGTAGCCGACATCCATCGTCAGGTACCCTCGCCCTCGCCGGTCTCGCCCCGGTCGGTCTTCTTCGCGATATCGGCGGCGACCTGGGGCACGGCGGGTACAGCCGCCACCCGGGCCGCCTCGCGCCGTCGGATCCCCCGCCAACGGAATAGCGCAAACAGCAGCCCGATTGCCAGAAAGGCCCCCGGCGCCATGCTGAGCACGGCGACGGGTTCGATGCGCGGCACGAGCGTCATGCCGCCCGCCGTGACGGGCGTCAAGCGGTAGCCCCACAGGGTGCCGGCGCCGACCACTTCGCGCACCAGCGAGATGGCCAGCAGCGCGAGCAGGAACCCCGCGCCGACGCCCAGGCCATCCATGAGGCTGGAGGCGGGTCCGTGCCGGGAGGCAAACGCCTCCGCCCGGCCCAGGATCATGCAGTTGACCACGATCAGCGGAATGAAAATGCCGAGCGCCTGGTTCACCGCCGGCGGCGCGACGGCCTTCATGACGATTTCAACCATCGTCACGAACCCCGCGATGATGACGATGTAGCACGGGATGCGGATCTGGCTCGGCACCCACCGCCTCAGCAGCGAGACGAGCAGATTCGCGCACACCAGGACCGCCGTCGACGCCACCGCCATCGCCAGGCCGTTGCGGACGGTGGTGGTGACGGCCAGCGTCGGGCAGAGCCCGAGGGCCAGCACGAAGACGGGGTTGTGCTTGATCGGTTTGCTGGTGAAGTCGCGGAGCAGGCTCATTGCAGCGCGTCCCATTCCCCTGAAGAATTGTCCATTCTAAGGCAGGGGCACCGGGTGTCAAGGACCGTTGGCGATGGCGCGGCCGACGGGGGCGCGCCGGGCACGTTGGGCGGCTAACACTACAACGCTAACTCGTGCGCGGCGGGTCTCCGCCCCCGCCGCGCAGCCCTGAAAAGGGCGTTTTGAGCGCGGTGGGTACGGAGGGCCACCGCGCAAAACGCCGACTTAGCGTTGTAGTGCTAACCGTGCCCCCGCCCCTATCCGCCGTTTCCTCGGAACGGTGAACCTTGAACCGCCCTCGCCGTTGCTGCTGCCGTCGACTTTGGACTCGGGGCTCGGGACTGCCTTTCGTGTCGAAAACCCGCCCCACCCTCTCGGCGGAAACCCGAAACCGGCGAGATTCTATCTCTTTCCCTGATACAGGCTTGCGCGAGGTTTCGGGTTTTCTCTGTCGCCGAAACGTCCCAGGATTGTCCGCTTCTCCCTTTTGTGGAAAGGCCGTGCGACGCCCGGAGCCATGAGTCGGAGCCCCGTCATGAAACTCGACCTCTCGCCCTTCAAGGACCCGAACCTCGATGACGCGTACGTCGAGCACCTGGTCCGCGAGGAAGCGCCGACCCGGGCCGCCCACCTGGGCCGCCTGTGGGCCTACTATCGGAATGACCTCTCGCCGCTCGGGGCCGGGCTGCCCGCGGCCGAACGCCGCGACGACTGGGTCGCGTCCGCCAAACCGTATCACCAGGCCCAGGAGTTCGGGCTGCCCGCCCGCATCACCGGCCGGTCGCACCTCGCCTGCGGCGGCGCGGGCGTGCCGCAGCCCGGCATCGGCCGCAAGGAAGTCGTCATCGAAAACGACATCGGTTGGCGAATCGACACGGGCGTGCATTTCCTGGCCGGCCGGCCGGTGCGGACGGAGAGCCTGGCGTCGCGCCCGGAGGATGCCCGCCGCATCGAGGCCGTCCTCGCGGAGGTCTGGGAGGCGAGCGGCGGCATCTCGCTGCTCCAGGAGATCGCCCTCCTCGGCGCCGTCTACGGGTTCGTGGACCTCGTCGTCCGGGCCCGGACCGGCGACGAAGCCGGCGACGCCGTCCGTGTCGTCTCCGTCGAGGCCGTCGAGGCCCCGCGCGTGGTGCCGATCCTCGACGAAGCCGACTACCGCCGGCTGCGGTACTGGGTCCAGGTCTTCCGCCGCCAGACGAACCGCGTGACGGGCGGCGGCCCGCTGGCCCGGCTGCTCGGCCGGACCGGCCGGCGGACCGGCGAGGTCGAGACGGTCGAAATCCTCGGCCCCCACTGGTGGCAGCGGTACGAGGACGGGCGCCTCGCCGACCAGGGCGCCAATCCGCTCGGCCGCGTGCCCGTCGTCCACATCCAGAACTTCGCCCACCCGATGCACTACGAGGGCGCGGGCGAGGTCGAGCCGCTCATCCCCCTCCAGGACGAACTGAACACGCGGCTGTCGGACCGCGCGAACCGCGTCACGTTCCAGAGTTTCAAGATGTACCTCGGGAAGGGCGTCGAGAGTTTCGAGGACCGCCCCGTCGCCCCCGGCCGCATGTGGTCCACGGACAATCCGGACGCCTCCATCGAGGCGTTCGGCGGGGACGCGGCCAGCCCGTCCGAGGCCGCTCACATCGCCGAACTCCGGGAGGCCCTGGACAAAGCCAGCGGCGTCACCCCCCTGGCCGCCGGGCTCCTCCGCGACCGCATCGGCCACCTCACCAGCGCCACCGCCCTGAAGGTCGTCCTGATGGGCACGCTGGCGCGCCTGGCGCGCAAGCGGGTGGCCTACGGTGCGGGGCTGGTCGAGGCCAACCGCCTCGTTCTCGACGCCCTCGATCGAGCCGGCGTCTTCGAGACCGCTCCCGAGGATCGCACCACCCGCCTTCACTGGCCCGACCCCCTGCCGGAGAACCTCGGCGAGCAACTCCAGCAGGCCCAGGCCAAACGCGACTTGGGCGTCCCCGCCGAGACCGTGCTGCGCGAACTCGGCTACGACCCCGACGCCGTCTGACGCATCCCCCGGCCGCGGCCGCGCGGTTGCGGCTCGAAACGAACGCCACAGTGAAGGAGGACACGCATGTCCACGGACGCATCCACCCAGCCGGGCCCGACCCCGTCGGCGGCCTCGCCGCCCGAGGCCGACGGCCCGCGGCAGTCGCCGCACGGCCTCATCCAGGAAAGCATCAAGTACCGCCGCCGCGCCCAGGACGCCGAACGGCGTGCCGAAGCCCTGGAGGCCGAACTCGCCGACCTCCGCGACGGCCGCGACCAGCACACCTCGGCCCTCCAGGTTCGGCTCGACCAGGCCCAGGCCGAGGCGGAGTCGCTCCGAGACCGCCTCGCGGGGCTCGAGCGCGACCGCGACCTCGAACGCACCCTGGCCCAGGCCGGCGCCGCCGACACGGAGTCGGCCCTGGCGCTGGCCCGCGAACGGCTGGCCGGCGGGCAGACGCCCGACGACCTGGCCGCCTTCGCCAAGGCGCTGCTGGAGGAGAAGCCCCACCTCCGCAAGGCAGCGGCACCGTCCGGCGACCGTCCCGCGGCGCTGCCGCCCATGACGGCCGGCGCCAAGCCCGCGGCCGACGACGCGCCGCAGCGTGCGGCCCGTCGGCTGGCCGACCGGGCACGCGAAACCGGCCGCCACGGCGACGTGCTCGCCTACATGCGGGCCCGCCGCGGCGTGGGCGTGTAATCCGACCGCAGGCCGCCCGCCCCTCGGCCACCCGTCACACATGAACCCCAAAGCCTGACAAGGAGAGAACCATGCCTTTCACCGGAAAAGCCACCTACTCGGCCGGCGCCGCCCTGCCGGAAATCGCCGAAGACGTCTCGGACCTGGTGGCGATCGTCAGCCCGTTCGAGACGCCCCTGCTCGACGCCCTCGGCGACCCGCAGACGGAAGCCCAGTCCACCCACCACGAGTGGCTGGAGGACACCCTCCTGCCGAACACCGACACCGTGACCTCGACGCCGACGAACCCGGAGTCCGACACCGAGATCGAGGTCGACCACCCCGACCGCTTCCGCACCGGCGACCAGATCCGCTGCGCGGACGCCGACGAACTGCTCTTCGTGACGGAGGTCGGCGCCAGTACCGTCACGGTGGTCCGCGGCTACGGCGGGACCACGCCCGAGGCGGTCGCCGCCGGCGACACCCTCCACATCCTGGGCGGGGCCGCCCTCGAAGGTCAGGACGCCGACGCCGCCCGCTTCACCGTTCGCAACCGCCGCAGCAACTGGGCGCAGATCTTCGCCAAGACGGTCCTCGTCTCCGGGTCGGAGATGGCGGCCCGGCACCTCGGCGTGGCCGACGAACTCGACTTCCAGAAGGCCAAGGCCCTGCGCGAACTCCTGCGGGACCTCGAGAACACGGTCATCGGCGGCATCGCACCGGCGGCCGACCAGGAGGGCTCCGCCGCCTCCCGCCGGACGATGAACGGCATCCTGCCTGCCCTCGCCACGAACCGGTTCCTCCCCGGCGTGGGCGGATTCCCCAGCGGCGGCGACCTGGACGAGGAGAAACTCAATACGGCCCTGCGGCTGGTGTGGGAACAGTCGAGCGGCCAGATCGACCTCATCGTCGTCAACGGGTACCAGAAGCGGGTCATCAGCCAATTCGGTGTCGGCGCACGGACCTACGCCGCCGACGACCCGCGGTTCACCAGCCAGGTCTCGGTCTACGAGAGCGACTTCGGCGTCCAGCGGGTCGTCCTGTCCCGCTGGGTGCCCCGCGACGCCCTCCTCCTGCTCGATTCGAGCCGCATCCAGGTCCTGCCCCTGGCCGGTCGCAGTTTCCACTACCGGCCGCTCGCCGCCACCGGCGACTTCGAGAAGGGCCAGGTGCTCGGCGAGTACACGCTGGAGATGCGGAACGAGTCGGCCCACGGCGTGATCCGCGGCCTCTCGACGGCCTGACCCCTCCCGTCCCCCGGGCCGGTCGTCTCCGCGGGAGGCGGCCGGCCCCCTCCCGCCCGCCCCGCCGGATGGCGACACGGATTCATTGCCAATCCCCGCGACCGCGAGGCGAACGGAAGGGAAAAGCACGGTGCCACGGTTTGCTCGTCAAACCGTACGCCAGGTGTGGCCCGGCCGGTCTTGTCCGGCCGGGACGACGCGCCGGGTGCCACCGATTGCCCGTCAATCGGTGCGCCACAAGCGCCAAGAGCGGATTGACGAGCAATCCGTGGCGCCTGCAAGCGGACAAGGAGCAGCGAAATGACCAACTTCTCCACCGACGCCGACCTGCTGAAATGGGAACCCGCCCTCCTGCGCGAGATCGTTCTCGACCACCAGTGCCTCACCCGCGCAGGCGCCGCCGCCACCGACGCCTTCACCGTCACCGCCGCCGACGGCCAGTTCGTCACGCGGCAGGTCCGTCCGGGCCATGTGGTTCACCTCTCGAACCCGGAACAGGGCGTGGACGGCGGCTACGAGATTCTGGGCGTCGAGAGCGAGACGGAACTCACCGCCGCCTGCGTCGGCACCGCCGGCGACGACGCCGTCCCGCTGCCCACGGCGACGGACCTCTCGCTGCGGATCCAGACGTTCGACCCGCAGCACGAGGAGGCCCGGCACGCGCTGCTCGCGCGGTTCGGCCTGGAGACCGACGCGGCCGACCCGGCCTCCGACCTCGCCGACTGGATCGTCCAGCGGCGGGCGCTGCGGCGGGCGAGCGTGGCCCTCGTCCTCGCCACCCTCTACCGGGGGCAGGCGGCCGGGTGCCCCGCCGGGAGCGGCCTCTCGGCCAAGGCCGACCACTACGCCCGCCTCTACGAGGACGAGATCGCGAAAGCCCGCCTCGTCCTCGACCGCGATGCCGACGGCCGGCCCGACGACGTCCGCAGCCTCGCGAGCCACCGCCTGCGCCGCGTGTGATGCGGCATGGGTGGTCCGGCCGGTCTTGTCCGGCCGGGAGCAACGGCCCGACCGACCGAACGAAGGAATCCAAGGAGACGCAAGCGATGACCCCCGCCGACCTGGACCTCCTAGCCGCCCTTGTGGACACCTGCCGGGCGGTCCCCGGGGTGCGGATGGCGCGCCTCACGCGCCCCGGCGAGACCGTCGAGGTGCCCCTGAGCCGCCTGCCCGCCGTCCTCCTCGACCCCACGGGCGCGGAGCACCTCTCCTGGCCGGACGTGCCCGTCGGCCGGTACCGGCTGCTGCACTGGCGGCTGTCGGTGCTCGATCGCGCCGTGCCGCACACGCGGGCGTTCGACGCGCTGGCCGATCTGGCCGACGCCTGCCGAGACGCCGTCGCCGCCGACCCCCTGGTCGGCGACCGTGCGGCGGACGGCCCGCCGTCCGGACGGGTCACCTCGCTCGCCCCGGCAGTCGGGGCCACGCGAATGGGGCCCGCCACCCTCGGCGAGACGGTGCCCGGCCGCCCGACGGTCGTCCGCATCGCCGGCGCCTGCGGCACGTGGTCCGAGACGCCGGCCGATGAGGCCGCTCTTGACGGCGAGGCCCTGTTCAGTTCCGGCCCACATCTCGTGGAAGCCGCCAGCCCCGCCCGCCGCGTCGCGGACGTCGCGTTCAACGGCCTGGCGGGCGGACTGACGCTCGACCTCGGCGAGGGGTTCCGCACCATCCGTCAGCGCGGCGTCCTGTCGGCCGACACGGAGGCCGGCCTCGCGCTCCTGCTGGCGGCGTGCGAGGCGTTCATCGACGCCCGCACCTACACGCTTACCGCCCCGGACGGCACGGACTACCCCCGCTGCCGGGTGACGGCCGTCGAGCGTCTCGGGCCACCGCAAGACGGGACGCGGTGGCACCTGCCCTACCGGATCACCTACGAGCAACTCGCGAGGTAACCGTGTCCCACACGACCGATGGCATCACGCACGTGCGCGTCCGCCCGCTGGCGGTGGACCTGGCGCCCGACGGCACCATCGCCGGGCCGGGCGCAGTCGACGTCACGTGGCAGTCGAGCCACACCGACCACTGGCACCAGGTGTACGTCGACGGCCGCCTGGCAGGCGTGACCGCGCTGCCGGCCGACCGCCGCCTGGCGGTCACGGTGCCGGCGGGCCGGTCCGGCCGGCACGCGATGCTCCGCGTGGAGGTCGTGGCCGTCGACGCCGCCGACCGCAGGACGGACCTTGCCGACGTTCTCGCCGGCTTCGCGGCCGCCACCGGGGCGGAGGTCCGCCTCGCGTGGCAGGCCGGCCTGTACCTGGATGCGAATCTGGCAGCGTTCGACGTCTTCGGCGACGGGGCCACCGGCACCGTCGACGACGACGCCCCGCTGAACGAATCGCCGATCCCCGCCCGGCCCGACGGCCGAACGCCCTGGGGCTTCGGCACGGGCGGTTACGGCGTCGGCGCTTTCGGCGAGGCGGCCGCCGCGTACGCATGGACCACGGATCCGGTCGTCCCCGGTACGCATCGCTTCGCGGTGGTGGCCGTCGACGCGGCGGGTAACCGGCTGGCGAGCGCGGCCGAGGTCGAGATCGCCGTCGCCCCGCTGCCGCGCCCGCCCGAGGACTTTCGCGTGTCCGTCTACGACCCGAACGCGCGGACGGCCACGCTCGCCTGGGAGCCGAGTCCGGACCTCTGACCGCCCCATCACCCGCATGCGTCCGCAAAGGAGCCGACCATGGCCTCGACGTACACGCCGAATCTGAACCTCGAAAAGCCCGCGCACGGCGACCACGCCGGCGACTGGGACGAGGTAGTCAACGCGAACTTCGACGCGATCGACGCCGCCACCTGGTGCGTGCCCGTCCGGACGGACGACCCCGCCACCCCCGCCGAGGGCGAGCAGTGGGTCCGGTCCGACCTGGCGGAACTGCGCGTCCGCATCGGCGCCGCCACCTACAAGGTGGACCTCGCCGCCGTCTGACACGGAGCCCACGCCATGCTGACGTTCCGGATGGACGACACGAACTTCGACCAGGGCACGCGCGACGGCCTGCGCCTCGCCGACGGCCTCGGCCTGAAGGTCGACTTCGATGAATTCGCGCCGGACGACAACACCCTCGGCCTCTGGCACCTCCACGACGGGGCCTGCCTGGGGGAGGGCACCGGCCTCGCGGACGCCTCCGGCCGCGGGCACGACCTGGCGAGCCACGGGGCCGAATCCGTCGAAGACGGGTACCGCTTTGCGGCGGCGGACCCCAACTGGATGGAAACGGTCCTGCCCGCCCAGCCGCAGCGGGACGCGCTGACACTGGAGACGTGGGTCCGCGACTGGCTCACTCCCCTCGACGCGACGGGCGAAATCGCCATCCTCTGGCGCGACGGCGACAACCGCCTGGACCTCAACGCCCGTCGGGCCGCGGACCCGGAAACCTCTTACGTCCGGACCCGCCTGCGCGTCGGCGGCGTCTGGGTCGGCTATGCCGAATGGCGCGGCGCCGACGCCGACGCGGTGCTGGCGGGTGCAGGGCCGTGGCACGCGGCGGCCGTTCTCGCCCCGCCCGACCGTTTCACGCTTTACGTCAACGGCGTGGCCCGCGCCGAAGATACCGGCGCCCCGGAACCGATGCCGGCCGGCGATTACACGCTGACGCTCGGCACGTATCTGAGCCACGCAGCCTGGCCGGTCTCGGCCGTGCTGGACGAAGTGCGGCTGTCGACGTCGGCACGATACGCGGGGGGCTTCGTCCCGCGTCGGCTGCGCGCGGCCGGCACCTTCGCAAGCCTGACGTTCGACGCCGTTCGTCTCTCGGCCGACTGGACCGACGTGGCCGCCGCGACCACCGTGCCGGACGGCTGCGACGTCGCGTGGCAGGTCCGCGCAGCCGACGACACGGACGTCGCCGGCGACCCGCAGACCCTCTGGCAGACCTGGGACGGTGACCCGGCGTCCCTCCCCGACGGGCAGCACCTCCAGTGGCGGGCCACGCTGTCGGCCGACGCCGGCCGCCTGGCGTCGCCCGCCGTCGCGAGCGTCGACGCCGTCGCCAGCGAGGCCGGGTACGACCTCTTCGTCGCAAACGCCGGCGGCCCGGATGCGATCGACTACGCCGCGCCCTGGCGGCAGGTCGGCCCGGGCGTCAGCGAGATCGAAACGGACGCCCTCGCCGTCGAGACCGTGCATTGGTTCGGCATCCGCCCCGTCGACATCGACGGCCGGCAGAACCCCCTTACGCAGGGCGAGGTCCGGCTCGAACTGGACGCCGACGGCGAGGCGGTGCCCGCCCGACCCGCCGCCCCGCTCGCCCTGCACGCCGAGCCGGTACCGGCAGGCGAGGTCCGCCTTCGCTGGCCGTACCGCGTCGGCCAAACCGCCGTCGTGCCGGTCGCCTTCCGCATCTTCGGCGACGGCGGGACGGGCGTCATCGACTACGGGGCGCCGCTCGGCGAGGTCGCCTGGGAAACCGGTCGCACCTGGTACACCTGGACCAGCGCCGCCCTGACCCCGGGCGTGGTCCATCAACTGGCCGTCCGCGCCGTCGCCGCCGACGAGGTGTGGGACGACCCGCCCGCCCTCGTGGAGGCGACGCCCGACGCGACGCCGCCCGGCCCCGTGGACGCCCTCAGCGCGGAGATTTTGTCATGACGTCCGCCCCGCACACCGCCGCCCTGTACGCCCCGCTCGGCCCCGCCTGCGTGCTGGCGCCGCCGACCGTCGAGGTCCGCATCGACGGCGTGGTCCAACCGCGCCTCGGCCTCACCGACATGGCGTTTGAGATCGGCTCGGCGCCGACGGCCAGGATCGAGGCGGCCCTCGGCCGCGACGTGCTGACCGGGCAGGCGGTCCGCCTGGAGGACCTGGCCGCCGACATCCGTCCCGGAGCCGTCGCCACCGCCACGCTGCTCCGCGGCGGCGTGCTGCCGGGCGCCGACGCCGACGATCTCGTCCTCTTCGAGGGCCACATCGTCCGAGCGGACCTCGGCCTGGCACACGACGGCGAGCACGTCCGCCTCACGGCGGAGGACCCCGCTGCCGACCTGCTTCGCCGACGTCTCGGCGGGCAACGGGTGTGGACCGCCGACGGCACCGCCGACCGGGTGGACGGGCGGACTCTCGTCTTCAACCCGGACGGCCGGCCCAACGCGTCCGGCCAGGCCCACACGCCGGACGCCGGCGAGCCGTACACGGTCTTCGCGCCGGACGCGGCGGCGGGCAACGTCGCCTGGACGTTGGACGCGGCCATCGCGTACGTCCTCGCCGAGCACGGGGCGTCCGACACCGTCGACGTGCCCTCGCCGAGCGAGGTCCGGGCGACCGTGCCCGCCACGGTCATCCGCGACGTGTCGCTGGAAGGCCGGTCGCTGGGCGAGGCGCTGGCGGCCCTCCTGGAACTGGCCGGGGCCCGGCTCACGGTCCGCGTGGAGCCGGGCGTCGGGTCCGTCAGCCGGCGGCTGGACATGGCGACACCGGACCACGGGCCCGCGGGCTGGCTGTGCCATCAGCCCCCCGGCCGCGTGTACGATCCGTCGCGGACGCACTTCGCGGCGATGGCGGTGCGGATGGACTTCGCCGCCGCCCCCCGCCGGTACGTAGCCCGCGGCGACGGCCGCCTGTACGAATCCACCTTCGACCTCGTCGCCGGCTGGGACGACGCCCTCGCCACGGGGGATCCGGACGACGTCAGCCCGCGCACGAACCCGGACTATGACCAAGTGCGCGACGTCTACCGCAAGTGGGTCCTGAACGAGGACGGCACGTACACCGCCTCGCCGTACGAGCGCGGCCCGGCGCCGGATTTCTCCGCCCTCTTCGAGGGCGCGCCGTACGTCCGCCGGCGCCGCCGCCTGCTGCCGTGCCTGTCGCGCGACGCCGCCGGCCGCAGCCGCGGCGTGTACGTCGAGGTCTCGCTGGACGGTGGTACGACGTGGGAACAGTCGACGCTGGCGGCCCGGGTGCTCCGGGAGGAGTGCGGTATCGCGCTGACGGCGGACCCGCTCCCCGCCGAGTACCTTGCGGCGGCGATGCGCGGCGAGGTGCGGATGCGCGTCACCGCTGCCATCGCGAGCGACTCGCCCCTTTCAGCCGAGTACGCCGGCACCGAGGGCAACGACCTCCCCGGCCGCACGCGCCACATCCATGTGCCCGCGGGCTACCGCTACCGCCGCGTCGCACCGACCAGCCGCTTCTACGGCGAGGCGGGGGCCGATGAGGCGGACGACACGGCCCGGCTCCAGGACCTGATCCGGGCCGCATGGGACGCCGACCGCCGCGCCCCCGCCCCCGCCCGCATCGAGGTGCCGTATCTGGCCTTCGGGCACCGGGTGGGGCAGCGCCTCCTGGGGACGCGCGGCCGGCGGGTGGCCCTGGCCCGCCAGCACACGGGCTTCGCCGTGGCGCCGGTGGTCCGGGGCATCCGGCTGACCTTCGCCCCCGTGCCCCGCACCGAACTGACCCTGGAATAAGGACATTTGCGATGGACCCCGACGCCCTGGGCATCTACGCCCCCTCGGCCGTCCGCGACCGCAGCGAGGACCGTCACGTCGACGCCGGCCGTCCGACGGACCGGTCGCCGGACCTGGAACCCGGCGGCCCGCCGTACCGCCTGTTCTGGGCCCGTCTGCTCGCCACCGCGCCCGGCGACCCGCCCGACGAGCGGTACCACGCCGACGAGGTCCGGCCGACCGGTCCCGACGGCGACGGCCGTATGCAGTGGGAGACGTTCGGCGCCGCCCTGTCGGGCATCGTCGTCCATAACGTGGCGGAGGCGGCGGCCCGGTCGCACCTGCTGCCGGCGGACACGGTCGTGGCCGTCGAGGCCCGCCTCGACCGCAGCAGCCCGCCGAACATGGTCTACCTGACCTGCGTCGCCGTGACGGCGGAAACGGCCCGGCAGATGGCCCGCATCGTCTCGTACTCCGACGGCGCCTACACCGTCCAACCCGTGCGGCGCGAGGGCGGGACATTCGTCGACGACGGCGACGCCGTCGCGGGCGTGCCGAACGTCGGCGAACTCTGGCCGGACGAGGCCGGCTACCTGGCCGGCCCCAGCGGGTACGACCGGTACGTCGCGCTGACACCGACCGCCTCGGGGTGGATCATCGTTCTGCACCCGCCGCGGATGGTCTGAGCCGCGCCCTCGAAGGAGCCCCATGATGCCCTGGACCGCCGACCGCTGGCCGCCGCAGCCGGCCGACCCGCTCGATGCCGCAATCGTGTTCGGCGAGACGCGTGCCGCGCTGGCGGAGCGCAACGGCCTCGTGCCTGCGGGGTTCGTCCCCGGCCCGTTCGCCCGATGGGATCCGATCCGCGGTACGCCCGCCGGCGGCGAAGACGCGCCGTGGCCGACCGTTGCGAACTTCCAGTACCAGGTCCAGGAGATGCTGACACTCGCCTGGCCGCTACGGTGGTGGGACCCGACCCGTGAGGCGCTCTACACGCTGGCGGCCCTCTGCCAGGACGCCTTCGGCGCAGGCACCTGGACGTGGGACCTCACGGCCGAAGACGGCGAGGGCGGCCCCGCCAACGCGTGGGCCCCCGCGGCGGCCGTCGTCTTCGCGGAACTCTACCATGCGACGAACCGCTTGGACCGGGTCCGCATCCTGCCGACCGCCAGCCAGAGCCTGCGCCGCGACAGCGTCTACCGGCTGACGTTCGGCATCGACGACTGGGCCGATGCGCGGGCCGACACCTTCAACCTCTTCGACGGGCAGGACGACGACGTCTCGTCCGGTCTCGTCTACGACGCCGGGATGGGCGGCGAGGTGCTCGACGACGGGTCCAGCCAGCAGTGGTTCCTGGAGTCGCGGCGCTTCGACATGGCCTTCGCCACGGCGGCCCTGGCGGGCTACACGGTGCGGCAGGCGTGGCTCGACTTTGCCACCGAGGCGCCGGACGGTTCGGCGGACTTTTCCGACACGTTCACGGCCGAGGTCGTGGACGGGGCCGGGGCGACGCTCGGCACGTTCGCCTCCGACGCTTACGGCCCGAAGCGCATCGCCGTCCCCGCCGGCAGCGTGAACACGGGCGGGGACACGGTGCTCGCCGCCCGCTCGGCGCGGGCGGACACGGCCGACCGTCCGGCCTGGTCGCCGCCGGGCCCCAACTACACGAGCACGTACCGCGAGGGGCTGGCCGTCGCCGGTCCCATCCGCCTGATCGTGGAGATCGACGTTGAGTACGAAGCGTAATCCCGCGCCGGGGGCGTCCGAGACCCCGGCCACCCCGGCGCGTCCGCCGTACGTGGAGCGCGACGCCTGCGACGGTTTCCGCGCCGAACAGCACGAGGCCCACGCCCGGACGTGGCAGGAACTGCGGTCGCTCCGGAGGCTCGTGGTCCTGCTGGTGGTCGGCGGGCAATTGTTCGCCGGCGGCGTGAACCTGGCCGGGTTCGGCTATTGGCTGGACCGGCACGCCGCCCAGCCGCACCCGTCCACGCTTCGGATGATCGCCGAGGCGCGGGCCGAAACGCGTCAGGATCTTCGGGACCTCCGCCGGGAGGTCCGCGACCTGCTCGTCACCGTCCTCGAACGCACGGGGAAGCGGTCCGATCGGCCTTCCCCGGAGAAAGGAGCCCCGCCATGCCCCGCGCCGTGACCCTCGCCGCCCTCGCCGTTTCGTGCCTCCTGACGGCCGCCGGGTGCGGCGTGCCGGACGCCATCGAGCGGAGCCAGTCCCTGCAACTGGCGGCCATGCAGCAGTACCGGGACGAGATGGCGGCGTATCACGCCAAGGTCCGGTCGCACCTGTCGGCGGAGAAGCGGGCCCAACTGGACGCCGCCCTGGCGGCCTCGCTGCGGCAGGCCGCCGATGACGGTGGGCGCGTGGTCGTCGAGACCGCCCTCGAGAAGACGGCGAAGCGGCTCGCGTTGGAGGAGGCGTGGCAAGCGGAACTGGCGCGCCTGGACGGCGAGTTCGCCCAGCGGCAGGCCGCCATCGGCCGGGCCATCGACCTGGCCGAGGAGACGCTGGACCTGGCGACCTCCTACGGCCGGATGGCCGCGCTCCTCCGGAACCTCTTCGTGCGCGACGCCGAGGCGCGCCGCGCGGTGACGGACTACGAAACCGAAAGGAGTCCCTCCGATGCCGGAAGCCGAAGCCAACCTTAAACGGGCCGCCCTGGAGTTCCTGGAAGCCGCCGGAACCGTCGCCGCCGAGGCCTCCCACCGGGCCGATGAGCCCTTCGGAGCCGACCCGCTCGACGCCGTCTCGACGGACCTGTTCACCCTGGGCGACCTGGATCCGGTCATCGATCCGGGGGACCTGGCGAACCTGAAGCATCGCCTCCAGCGCGAGCGGCTGCTGCCCGAGACCGTCGTGGACCTGGTCCGCCTGGCCCGGCAGGTGGCGGCGGCGCTGACGGGCTTCTGACGGCGTCGCGATGCGAAGAGGCCGTGGCAGACGGATGTGTCCGGCTGCTCCCGCAGCCGGCGCGAAAGGCAGCGCACGCACCCTCATGAAGGGAAGCACAGGAGAAGACCATGTCGAAACTGAGCAACGCCCTCGCCAGCAAGAAGATGATCCTGAGCCTCGTGGGCATCGCCGCCGTCGTCGGCCTGCTCGTCGCCGGCCACGACCTGGAGACCGTGAAGTGGGTGGGCGGCTTCATCGCCGGGATCGTGGCGAGCCTGAACCTGGGGCAGGGCCTGGCGGACGGCCTCTCGGACGGCCGGACCAGCCTCTGCGGCGAAAACCGCTCGCCCGGCGCTTGACTTGGCCCCGAAGCGCGGGTAAGGTTTCCGATACACATCGCCCGCCGGTCGCGCCACCAGATACGGAACTGCGGTCCGCTTTTTGGCGGATGCTGCGACCGTCGTGTCCGTACAAATGAGAGGGGTGCCGCCGGCGCGGACCGTTTTGCCGCCGGACGACGGCCTCATCTCACGCATTAACAGGTGTGCTCTGAATGCCCACGCTCATCATCATCCAGGGTCCCGACCACGGCAAGACGGTCGACGTGGACGGGCCGAGCCTCACCGTCGGCCGGGGCGCCGACTGCGACCTCGCCCTGCGCGATCCCGGCGTCAGCCGGCAGCACGCCCGCTTCGAGTTCCGCAACGGCCAGTGCGTCCTGCACGACCTTGAATCCTCCAACGGCACGTTCGTCAACGGCATGCGGGTCCGCAACACCGAGATCCACGCGGGCGACCAGATCCACATCGGCAACACGCTGCTGGCGCTGGGCCGGCCGCCGCGCCAGGGGGCGCTGGTGGACCGGCGCGGCATGCCGATCCAGTTCGACACGGAAGGACGCGTCGACAGTTCGATCCTCACGACGGCCCGCGCGTCGCACGACCCGCACACGGCGTTTGCGGTCGGCGAGGACATGGCCGACATGCGGACCAGCATCATCGGGCTGCGGGCGCTGTACCAGATCGCCGACATGCTGGCCCACGACTACGACATCGGCCGGCTCCTGAACCGCGTCATGGACATGATCTTCGACGTGGTCGACGCCGACCGCGGCTTCATCCTGCTGCGGGAGGCCGGCAAGGGGCCGATGGTGCCCCGGGCCGTCCGGTACCGCGAGGAACTGCTGGAGCAGATTCGCCGGGAGCAGTCCGCCGCCCGCGGGCCGGCCGACACCCAGTGGGCCGAGCCGGCCGACGAGGACAACCCCCCCAAGCCCCCCATCTGCGTCTCGAAGACGATTATCAATTACGTGATGCGTCGCGGCGAGGGCGTCCTGACCACCAACGCCATGCAGGACCAGCGGTTCGAGGAGGGCGAAAGCGTCCAGGATTTCGGCATCCGCAGCGCCATCTGCGTGCCCATCCAGACCCGCGACGCCATCCTCGGCATCATCCACGTCGACACGCACGTCAGCCAGGGCCAGTTCTCGCCGGACGACCTGAAACTGATGACCGCCATCGGGTGCCAGACGGGCCTGGCGGTCGAGAACGCCCTGCTGATGGCCGGCCAGGTCCAGCAGGCGCGGCTGGCGGCCGTCGGGCAGGCCGTGGCCAGCCTCTCCCACTACATCAAGAACATCCTCCAGGGCATCCAGGGGGGCAGTCACGCCGTCGAGAGCGGCCTCCAGCGCGAGGAACTCGGCACCGTCCGCCAGGGGTGGGACGTGGTCCGGCGGAACATGCGGCGGATCAACTCGCTCGTCCTCGACATGCTCTCCTACAGCCGCCAGTCCGCCCCGAACCTCCAGCAGATGTCCGTCAACGCGGTCGTCCGCGAGGTGGTCGAACTCCTCCAGAGCCCCGCCAGAGAGAAGCAGGTCCAGGTGACCACGAAACTCGATACGTCGCTGCCCGAGATCCTGGTCGACCCCGACGGCCTGCACCAGGCGTGCCTGAACGTCCTCTCGAACGCCGTCGAGGCCGTGCCGGCCGTCCGCGGACGGGTCGAGGTGGCCACCCGCCTCTCCCCCCACGGCAGCGAGGTCTGGATCACCGTGGCCGACAACGGCCCCGGCATCCCGCGCGACGCCCAGCCCAACATCTTCAACGCCTTCTACTCCACCAAGGGGCACGGAGGCACGGGCCTCGGCCTGGCCGCCGCCCAGAAACTCATCCAGGACCACGGAGGCTTCATCTCCGTGAACTCCGAGCCGGGCCAGGGCACCGCGTTCGTCATCCACCTGCCCCGCAAGACGCCGCCGGAGCCCGCCGACGAGGCGTAACACCCCCCGCCATGCCGTTTGACCCGAGGGAGAGCGCCCATGACCCGCCGCGTTCCGCTTGCCGCCCTGACGGTCCTGCCGATCTCCGC
>CAZNYC010000086.1:0-17918 GCA_964577175.1 uncultured Anaerolineales bacterium | reverse complement strand
TTTTCGGGGGGTGCGCGCCAAGGCGTTTTCTCAGAGTATCGATCGCACCACGCCGTTTGAGCCCGCCGGGGGAGCGGTCGGTCATCTCCATCTGCCGTGGCACGTGCCATGCCGGAGGAGCATAACCCGCTGCTTCCGCCGCGGGCTCGAACGACGCCCGTGCCGATGCGCCACGTGCCACGGCCGGCCTTGCCCGGCCGTGCGCCGATCCCGCCATGTGGCCCGGCCGGCTCGTCCGGCCGGGAGAGCCGATCAACCCCCTTGGACAAGCCAACCGGGCCACACAAACGCAGCGAACCCGCCGTCCGACTCCGTTTCGCTCGCTCAGGGTGACAGCGGAAATGCCACGGCACGCCGCGCTACGGTGGCTGAAGCACAGCGCGGTGGCCGGGGAGGGCCACCGCGCGGGAATCACATCCATTCGTCAGGGCAGGGGGGGTTACTTCCTGGACTTCTTCCCGCCCTTCTTCGTGCCTTTGGACTTGGACTTCTTGCCCTTCTTGCCGCCCTTCTGCTTCGGCGCGTCGCCATGTTTGATGGCGGCCTGGGCGGCGGCGAGGCGAGCGATCGGCACGCGGTAGGGCGAGCACGAGACGTAATCGAGCCCGACCTCGTGGCAGAAATCGATGCTGGCCGGGTCGCCCCCGTGTTCGCCGCAGATGCCCAGTTTGATGTCCTTCCGGGCCTTCCGCCCCTTCCGGACGGCGATCTCGACGAGTTGCCCCACGCCGTCGGTGTCGAGCGACTGGAACGGGTCGGCATCGAAGATGCCGTACTCCTCCACGTACGGCTGGAGGAACTTGCCGGCATCGTCGCGGCTGAAGCCGCACCCCATCTGCGTGAGGTCGTTCGTGCCGAAGGAGAAGAACTCGGCCTCCTCGGCGATTTCGTCGGCGGTCAGGGCGCCGCGGGGCACCTCGATCATCGTGCCGATCTTGTATTCGAACGGGATCTTCCCGCCCTTCTTCTCCTTGCGAACCTCATCGAGGGCTTCCAGGATGACCTGCTTCTGGTTCGCCAGTTCCTTCACGTGGCCGACGAGGGGCACCATGATCTCGGGCTTGGCGCCTTTGACCTCCCAGGCGGCCTCGAAGATGGCCCGGGCCTGCATGCGGGTGATCTCGGGATAGATGACGCCGAGGCGGCACCCGCGGTGGCCGAGCATCGGGTTGAACTCGTGCAGGGAATCGACCGTCCGGCGGATCTTCTCGACGGACACGCCGAGGTGGTCGGCCATTTCCTTCTGGCCTTGCTTATCGTGCGGCACGAACTCGTGCAGCGGCGGGTCGAGCAGGCGGATGGTGGCCGGCCGGCCTTTCAGGGCCTTGAAGATGCCCACGAAGTCCTCGTGCTGGAGGGGCTGGAGTTTCGCGAGGGCCTTTTTGCGCCCATCCTCGTCGTCGGCAAGGATCATCTCGCGCATGGCGACGATGCGGTCGCCCTCGAAGAACATGTGCTCGGTCCGCGTCAGGCCGATGCCCTCGGCGCCGAAGTCGACGGCCGTGGCGGTATCCTTGGGCGTGTCGGCGTTGGTGCGGACGCCGAGGGTGCGGTAGGCGTCGGCCCATTTCATGATCTGGGCGAAGGGGCCGGTCAGTTTCGGCTCGACGGTGGGCAACTTCTCGCCGTACACCTGGCCGGTGGAGCCGTTGAGGCTGATCCAGTCGCCCTCCTTGAGGGTCTTGCCGCCGGCGGTCAGGGTCCCCGTTTTGTAGTCGATGGAGGCGTCGCCGCAGCCGGCTACGCAGCACTTGCCCATGCCGCGGGCGACGACGGCGGCGTGGCTGGTCATGCCGCCTCGGGTCGTCAGGATGCCCTGGGCGGCGTGCATGCCGCCGACGTCCTCCGGCGAGGTCTCGATGCGCGCGAGCACCACGGGCTTACCGTCCTCGTACCACGCCTCGGCGTCGTCGGCCGTGAAGACGAGTTGGCCGGTCGCCGCGCCGGGACTGGCTGGCAGGCCCTTGGCGATGGCGTCGGCGTCCTTGACGGCGTCGGGATCGAACCAGGGATGGAGCAACTGGTCGATCGCCTTCGGATCGATGCGGAGGACGGCCTCCTTCTCTTCGATGAGGCCTTCCTTGGCCATGTCGGCGGCGATTTTGACGGCGGCGGCGGCGGTGCGTTTGCCCGTCCGCGTCTGGAGCATCCACAGCGTGCCGCGCTCGATCGTGAACTCCACGTCCTGCATGTCGCGGTAGTGCTGTTCGAGCCGGTCGCGGATGTCGGTCAGTTCCTTGTACGCCTTGCGGTTGATCTTCTGGAGTTCCTTGATGGGCTTGGGCGTCCGGATGCCGGCCACGACGTCCTCGCCCTGGGCGTTCATGAGGAACTCGCCGTAAAAGACGTCCTTGCCGGTGGCGGGGTCGCGCGTAAAGGCCACGCCCGTGCCGGAGTCGTCGCCCATGTTGCCGAAGACCATCGTCTGGACGTTGACGGCCGTGCCCTTGAGGCCGCGGATGTCGTTGATCTGGCGGTACTTGATGGCGCGGGGGTTGTCCCAGGAACCGAAGACGGCGGCGATGGAGTCCCAGAGTTGCTCGCGGGCGTCCTGCGGGAAGGTCTTGTTGTCTTTCTTGTACACCTTCTTGTACTCGTCGCAGACTTCCTTGAGGCCGTCGACGTCGAGGTCCGTGTCGAGTTCGGCGCCGCGCTTGTCCTTGACCTTCTGGAGCGCGTCCTCGAAGTGCTCGTGCTCCATGCCGAGGACGACGTCGCCGAACATCTGCATGAACCGGCGGTAGGCGTCCCACGCGAAGCGCTCGTTGCCCGTGAGTTTGATCAGGGCGGGGAGGGTCTCCTCGTTCAGCCCCAGGTTCAGGACGGTGTCCATCATGCCGGGCATGGAGACGGCCGCCCCGCTGCGGACCGAGACGAGCAGGGGGTTCTCGCCCCTGCCGAAGGTCTTGCCGGTGGCCTTCTCGAGTTTTTCGAGGTTCGTCTCGACCTGCTTCTTCAGGCCCTGGGGGTAGGCGCCGTCGTGTTCGCTGTAGTACTGGCAGACTTCGGTGGTAATGGTGAAGCCGGGCGGGACGGGCAGGCCGATGTTGGCCATCTCGGCGAGGTTGGCGCCCTTGCCGCCGAGGAGTTGCTTCATCGCGGTCTTGCCTTCGGTCTTTCCGCCGCCGAAGAAATAGACATGCTTCTTACTCTTCGCCATCGTTCGACTCTCCTATGCGTCTGGTGCTCGGTGGGGATGCGGTCCCACGCGGGACGGCCGAAACACGTCACGGTCCCCGCCGCGCGGCGGGGTGGGGTCTAAAGAACCTCTCTTATATCCGGCCCCCGCCGCGCCGTCAACTGTTTTCGCCGATCGGCGAAAGGCGGGCGTTAGCCCTACAACGCTAACTCATGCGCGGCGGGTCGGAGCCTGTCCCGAGCGGCGCGGGGAGCACCCACCGCGCGCCCATGAGCGCTGCGCGGCAGGTGCGGAGCCGCGCCTTCGTTACTCCGTCACTGCGTTACGTCGTAACCCGGATCGTCACCGCCCTCGCCTGCCACTCTGCGGAGCAGCGCTCCACTGCGAAGCACAAGCCATTCCTCGCCCATCAAGGGAGGGGGTGTACCCTACGCCTCGTCCAGGGCCTGCTCGTACTCCTGCCACAGCGCGTCGCGGTCGGTGCCGACGTCGATGTGGTCCCAGGGCAGAACCTCGTGGCGCTGGCGCCCGCGGTGGGCGTAGAAGGCGGGGTCGATGCCGGCCGCCTCGAAGCCTTCCTGCCACGCCTCCGGGCGGAACGATTCGTCCCACGCGTCGAACCGGGCGCCGGCGCGGTACGCCTCCAGGACGGCCCGTCCCACGCGCCGGTCGCCGCGCGCCAGCGCCCCCTCCAGCAGGCTCCGGTCCAGGTTGTGGATGCGGACGCTCAGGCGCTTCCCCTTCAGCACGTCGTACAGCCGCTTGCGGGCCTCGTGCAGGTACTCGCGGCCGGCCATCGGGTGGAACTGGAAGGGCGTGTGCGGTTTCGGGACGAAGTTCGCGACGGCCACGTTCACCTTGCCGGGGCCTTTGGCCACATCGCGCTTCAGGTTGCTGACCTTGCGGGCGAGGTGGCCGACCGCCTCCAGGTCCTCGTCGGTCTCGGTGGGCAGACCGATCATGAAGTAGAGTTTGATGAGGTTCCATCCGCGCGACCACGCCTCGCGGGCGCCGTCGAAGAGGTGCGCGTCCTGGATGTTCTTGCCGATGACGCGCCTCAGGCGCGGCAGGCCGGCCTCGGGGACCATCGTCAGGCCGCTCTTTCGGACGCTGCCGAGGAGGCGCGGCACGAGTTCGAGTTGGTCGTTCGTCCGGAGGCTCGGCAGGCTGAGGCTGACGCCCAGGGGGGCGAACGCGGCGTCCAGGGTCGTCAGGATCGCCTTCAGGTCCGGGTGGTCCGACGGCGAGAGGCTGGCGAGCGAAATCTCGTCGTACCCCGTGCGGGCGTACGCCTCGCGCGCGAGGCGGAGAATCGTCTCCGGGCTCCGCCGGCGGACGGGCCCCTTCGTGCGGCCGGCCTCGCAGAAGCGGCACCGGCGCGGGCAGCCGCGCATGATCTCGATCGTCAGGCGGTCGTGGACCGTCTCGGCCTCCGGCACGACCGGGGCCGTGGGGAAGGGCGCGGATTCCAGGTCCGGCACCCGCGCGGCGCGGATCGTTTCGGGCAGCCCGTCGGCGGCCGGTTCGATGGCCGCCAGGCGACCGTCCTCGTGCCACCGCGGCGTCCAGAGGGCGGGGGCGTAGACGAAGTCCAATTCGCGCGCCAGCGCAAGGATCGTCTCGCCCCGCGGCGCACCGGCCGCCTTCAGGGCCGCGCAGCGGTCGAGGAACGGGGGCAGGGCGGCCTCGGCGTCGCCCAGGAGCATCAGGTCGAAGAACGGGGCCATCAGTTCCGGGTTGTTCGTGCCGGGCCCGCCCCCCAGGACAAGGGGGTCGTCCTCGGTCCGCTCCTCGGCCAGGAGCGGGATGCCCGCGAGGTCGAGCATCGCCAAGACGTTCGTCGCGAGCATCTCGTACTGGAGCGAAAACCCGAGGAGATCGAAGTCCCGCACCGGGCGGCGCGATTCCCACGCGAACAGCGGCAGGCCGAGGGCGCCCATACGTGCGGCCGCATCCGTCCACGGCGCGTACGTGCGGTCGCACATCGCATCGGCCCGACGGTTGACGATGCCGTACACGATCGCCGACCCCAGGTGGCTCATGCCGATGGCGTAGGTGTCCGGGAACGCGAGGCACAGGCGCACCGCGGCCGCGTGCCAGTCCTTGCGGGCGGCGTTCACCTCACCGCCCACGTACTGGGCGGGATTTGTGACGAACGGCAGGAGGTCGCGGGAAATGGCAGCCGCCAGGTCCCCCGGCCGCGCGTTTGTGTCCGCTTCGCTGGATGTGTTCGGGTCGGCCATAGGCGGGTCATCGTACACGGTCCGGGCGGGGGCTTCAAGCAGGAGGATGAATCGCCTTGCAAGCCCCCGCCCTGCGGCGTATAAGGAAGGCGAGCCGGCCCTGTCGGGGCGTAGCGCAGCCTGGCGAGCGCGCGTGCTTTGGGAGCACGAGGTCGCGGGTTCGAATCCCGCCGCCCCGACCACGTTATGACAACGCCACGCGCAGCATCGACGCGGCGGGTGCGGGTGCCCGCCGCCCAGCACTTCACGAAACCGGTACGAGGGTGCATCATGCCCACGACGTTCGCCACGGTCCTGAACTGCATGGACGGCCGGGTGCAGCGGCCGGTCGGGGAGTACCTCGTCCGCCGGTTCGCAGTGGATTGCGTCGACACGATCACCGAGGCGGGCCTCGTGCGGTTCCTGGCCGATGCGCCGGACGCGCCCGAAACGGTCGCGGCCCTCGAGAAGGTAAGGATCTCGACCGAGGAGCACGGGTCGCGATCCATCGCCGTCGTCGGCCACGTGGACTGTGCCGGCAACCCCGTCGACGACGACGCGCACCGGGCGCAGGTCCGCCGCGCCGTCGCTTTTCTCAAACATCATTTCCCCGCGTGCGAGGTCGTCGGCTTGTGGGTGGACGGCGACTGGACAGTCCACGAGGTGGCCGCCGAAACCGGTTGACGCCCGGCCGCGCATCGTCTCCATGTGCCACCCGTGAGCGTCAGCGAGTGGAGGGGACGAGCCGGCATCGATCGCGCGTCCATCCGTGGCATATCTTCTTGCGGCCGGGAGGCGTTGCCGGTATGAAGGAAGGCGTCAACCGGAGACGCCAGGACGAGGGGGCACGCCATGCCGGACGCGGGGTTGCACGCGGACTTCACGCGCGAGATCGAACTCCTCATCAAGTCGCACTACGCCATCATCGTCGTCGAGACGGTGGAGGAGGCCCGCGTCGAGACGCTGCTCGCGCACGTGGCCGACCGGCTGGGTTTGAACTTCTTCCGATGGCAGCCGGGCAAGGGCCTGCACCGGCCGGGCAGCGAGAACTTCGTGTACGGCACGCAGCGGCTGGCGGGGGCGCTGGCGCACATCGACGCGACGCAGTCGCCGGGCCTCTTTCACGTCCAGGGGGCAGCGGACCTGCTGGGCAACACGGCCGTCCGGGCCGGCCTGACGACCGTGGCGCGGAAACTCTCGGAATGCGAAAGCGCGGTCGTCCTGACCGGCATGCAGATGGAGCTCCCGGCCGGGGCCGAGGCCCAGGCCGCCAGCCTCGCCCTGCCGCCGCCCGACCGCGAGGAGTTCAAGCAACTCCTCCTCGACGTGTACCGCGACGTCTCGAAACGCATGTCCGTGGCCACGCATCTGCACCGCTCGGACCTGGAGCGCCTGCTCGACAGTCTGAAGGGCCTCACCCGCATGGAGGCCGAGAAGGTCCTCACCAAGGCCCTCGTCGAGGACGGCATGCTGACCGCCGACGATATCCAGAAGGTGTTCGAGGCGAAGAAGGCCATCGTCCAGCGCGAGGGGCTCCTCCAGTATACCCCCGCCGAGGAGGCCATGACCGACGTGGCCGACCTGGCGGCCCTGAAGGACTGGCTCGCCAAACGCAAGGCCATGATGGGCAACCCCGATAAGGCGGAGGCGTACGGCCTCTCGTTCCCCAAGGGCATCCTGCTGCTGGGCATTCCGGGCACGGGCAAGAGCCTGTGCTCGAAGGCGGTGGCGACGGAGTGGCAACTGCCGCTGCTGCGGCTGGACCCGGCAGGGCTGTACAACAAGTACATCGGCGAGACGGAGAGCAACTTCCGCCGCGCCACGGCGGTGGCCGAGAAGGTCGCCCCGGTCGTCCTGTGGATCGACGAGATCGAGAAGGCGTTTACGCAAGGGCAGGAGGACGGCGGCGTCTCGACCCGGGTGCTCGGCCACTTCCTCTCGTGGATGCAGGAACGCAAGGGCGACGTGTTCGTCGTCGCCACCGCCAACGACGTGACGAAACTGCCGCCGGAGTTCCTCCGCAAGGGGCGGTTCGACGAGATCTTCTTCGTGGACCTGCCGGACGCCGCCACGCGGGCGGAGATCTTCCGCATCCATCTCGATCGCCGCCACGCCCGCCTGGAAGACTTCGACCTCGACGCCCTGGCCGAGGCCACGCCCGGCTTCAGCGGGGCGGAGATCGAACAGGTCGTCCTCTCGGCCCTGCACGCCGCCTTCGCGGAGGGTGGCGAGGTGACGATGCGGCACCTCGTGGCGGAGGCGTCGCGCACCCGGCCGCTTTCGAAGACGCGGGCCGAATACGTCCAGTGGCTCCGCGACTGGGCCCGCGACCGCGTGACCCGGGCGAACTGATCGCCGGGCACGGCGGGTGAGTGACGCCGGGGCGGGTGCGGAGACCCGCCGCGCGGAACGTGTTCGCCGGACGCGTCGTCGGAGCGCGCCGCCGGCTCGACCTCACATCTCCATGACAACGGTCACGGGTCCGTCGTTGACGAGGTCCACGTCCATCATCGCGCCGAAGACGCCTTTCTCGACGGGCACGCCCTCGGCGGCGACGGCGTCTGAGAAGACCTCGTAGAGGCGTTCGGCCTCCTCGGGCGGGGCGGCGCCGATGAAACTCGGCCGGTTCCCTTTGCGCGTGTCGGCCAGCAGCGTGAACTGGCTGACCGCCAGCACGCCGCCCCCCACGTCGCGGACCGACAGGTTCATCTTGCCGGCCTCGTCGTTGAAGATCCGCATCCGGACGATCTTGCCGGCCAGGGCATGGGCGGTGTCGTCTGTGTCGCCGCGTGCGACGCCCAGCAGCACGAGCAGGCCGCGGTCGACCGCCCCGACGACCTCGCCCTCGACGGTCACGCTCGCCCGGCTCACGCGCTGAATGACGGCTTTCATGGCTCCTCCCTGTGGTTAACACTCCAGCGCCAACGCGTGCGCGGCGGGCCGGGAGCGCGTAGGCCGCGGCGCGCCGCGGAAGAACGCCTGTGTGTGGCCCGGCCGGGAGAGCACGGATTGACAAGCAATCCGTGGCACCGGCGCGTTCGGCGCGGTGGGTACGGAGACCCACCGCGCCAAATGGGTGAATCGCAGCAACGTGCACTCTACGGCCCGCGGCGGCCGGCGCACAGGATATTCGTTTTTTCGCCCCATTGCCCCCCGCCGCTCGCTTAGACTCGTACATGGGAACCACCCGGCGTGCCGCGCCCTCTCCTGGATGCCAATCCGGGAGATGCCCTGTCGGCGCGGTCGATGCATGCGGCAGCGCACCGAAGAGGAGACGCACCATGGCCGACGATGCCAGCGGTCTCACCCAGGCCCAGAAAGACGAGTGCCGCGACGTCCTCGCCGAGAAGCGGCGGCAACTGAACGAGGACCTCGAGCGCCTGCGGGCCGAACTCGCCGAACGCACCGAGCAGTCCGCCGCCGCCCCGTCCGACGTGCCCACGCACCAGGCCGACGCCGGCACCGAAACGTTCGACCGCGAACTCCAGGAAAAACTCATCGAGGACCACGAGAGCCGCCTCCTCCAGGTCGACGAGGCGCTCAAGCGGTTCGACGCCGGCACCTTCGGCACGTGCACGGTGTGCGGTAAGACCATCGGGATGGACCGCCTGCGGGCCAAGCCGTGGGCCACCGCCTGCATCGACCACACCGCCTCCGAGGAGGAGAGCCCCGGCCAGCGGCGGACGCCCAAACCGTGGGCGTAGGGTCCGGCGGCACCCGACCGTTCGACACCCACGAAGGGTAATCCGCATGGCTGCCACGACCGGCACGTTCCGCATCGGCACGTCCGGCTACCAGTACGACCACTGGCAGGGCGTCCTGTACCCCGAGGACGTCCCCAAGAAACGCTGGTTCGAAACGTACGCCGAGACCTTCAATACAGTCGAGATCAATAACACCTTCTATAACCTGCCCAAGCCCGAGACGTTCGACGATTGGCGCGAGCGGGCCCCCGACGGCTTCCTGTACGTCCTGAAGTACAGCCGCTACGGCACACACATGAAGCGGCTGAAGGATCCCGGCGGGCCGGACGGCCACGTGGCGCGGTTCCTGGACCGGGCCGACCGCCTCGGCGACGCCCTGGGCCCCATCCTCGTCCAACTGCCGCCGAACTGGGGCGCGAATCCCGAACGCCTCGACGCTTTCCTGGATGTGGCCCCGGACGACCACCGCTGGGCCGTCGAGTTCCGCGACCCGGACTGGTTCCGCACGGAGGCGTGGGAGGTGCTCCGCCGCCACGACGCCGCCCTCGTGATTCACGACATGCTCGAGGGCCACCCGCGCCGCGTCACCGCCGACTGGGTCTACCTGCGGTTCCACGGCACCGCCGACGAGATGCCGTACGGCGGCAACTACTCGCCGCAGGCCCTGAGCGGCACGGCGCGCCGCGTCGAGAAGCACCTCGCCGCCGGGCGGGACGTGTATGCCTACTTTAACAACGACGCCGAAGGCCACGCCGTCCGCGACGCCCTGAACCTCCGCCGCTATGTCCTCGGTGAAGGGTAGAAGGCCCGCGGCAGGCGAAAACGTGGGTGGCATGGCCACGCGTGCGTGACCGTGCTGCAATTACCGGGCGGGAAGAAGAGGAGCGCGGCAGGGGCAGAGGGGCGCCGTGCTCCCTGCACGGCCGGATAAGGCCGGCCGTGGCACGGGCGCTCGAGTCTTGCGCGGGGGGCACAGCAGGTGCGGAGACCCGCCGCGCGGAACGTGCCGGGCGCCCCTGCCGCCCTCCCTTTCGATGAAGATTCCGCCCCCATCTGCCGAAACATATCCGTGGAGAGCGTGCCGCGCTGCCGGAAGGGGGCTGTATTACCCGACGCCGCGGACCGCTTCAGGGAAGACGCGAGGGGACTTCGGGATGTACAAGGACTATTTCCGTTTCCGAGAGGAACCCTTCAACATCACGCCAGACCCGCGCTTTCTCTTCCTCACCGGCCACCACCGCGAGGCCCTCGACCACCTGCTCTACGGCATCCGGCAGCGGAAAGGCTTCATCTGCCTGACCGGCGAGGTCGGCACCGGCAAGACCACCCTTTGCCGGAGCCTGCTCGGCCGCCTCGAGCCCCGGTTCCACACCGCTCTCATCCTGAACCCCATCCTGACGCAGACCCAACTGCTGCGGGCCGTCATCAGCGAGTTCGGCATCGCCGCCGACCAGCCCGACCGCCTCGACTACCTGAACGTCCTGAACCGTTTCCTCCTCCGCGCCAGCAGCGAGGGCCGCGACGCCGTCCTCATCATCGACGAGGCCCAGGACATGTCGACCCGGAACCTGGAGATGGTCCGCCTGCTCTCGAACCTGGAGACCGAGCGGCAGAAACTGCTCCAGATCGTCCTCGTGGGCCAGCCGGAACTGAAAGAGCGCCTCGCCCAGCGCGACCTGCGGCAACTGGCGCAGCGGATCACCGTCCGGTACCACCTCGGCCAGTTGAGCAAGCGCGAGACGGAGCGGTACCTCCAGCACCGGCTCCGGGTGGCCCACGGCGACGGCATCGCGCCCGTCGTGCGCTTCGACGCCGGGGCCGTCAAGGAGATCTACCGCTTCAGCCAGGGCACGCCGCGGCTCATCAACGCCATCGGCGACAAGGCCCTGCTGGCCGGCTACGTCCATCGGACGGGGCTGATCAACCGCCGCCTGGCGAAGATGGCGGCGGCCGAACTGAAGGAGGCCGGGGCATGAGCCTCATCAACGATGCGCTCCGCCGGGCGGATATGGAACAGCGGGCCCGCGACGCCGGGGGCACCCCCCCCTCGCCGCCGCCCCTGCCGCCGAAAGAGGAAGGACCGCCCGCCGCCCCCCAACGCCGCTCTCACTGGAAACTGGTGCTCGGGGCGGTCGTGCTGATCGGCGCCGGCGGGGTGGCCCTCGGTGCGTGGTGGGGCATCGGCGCGATCCGCGAGAAGGCCGGGGCCGCCGTCGAGACGGCCTCCGCCGCGTTCCATGAGGCCCTCGGCGGCAGCGGAAAGCCCGAGAAGGGGGCCTGGCCGACGGAGGGTCCGACCGTGGCCCTTGTCGGCGCGACAAACGACGGGGCCGCCGGCGCCGCCGGCGCCGAGGCGCGGACCCCGGCCGAGCCGCCGACGGACGCCGATGCCCCGCCCGCCGCGGAAACGCCCCCCGAGACCGATCCTGCGTCCGCACCGGCCGAGGGAACCCCGAACGCGCCGGCGCCCGACACGGCCGCCGAGACCGAACCGGTCCGCCTGGCCGACACGTCCGACGCGTCCGACGCGGCCGGGACCGCCGAGGACGCCGAGCCGACGGAGACGTCGCCGGACCCCGCTGCCGGCGATGTGCACGACGACAGCGTGAAGATGGCGGAGGTGTTCGGCCGGATGCTCTCGATGTTCCGGGTGGCTGCCCGGCCGCCCGTCACGCGTCAACAGGCGCCGGCGTCGACCGCCGGTTCCAACGGCGCGACCGCCTCCGCGGGGAGCGCGGCAGCCGCCGAATCCGCCCCGAAGCCGGAACGGACCGCCACCGAGTCCGCCCCGCAGCCCGCGCCGCCGGCGCCCTCGGTGCTGCTGCCGCCCGCCGATACCAGTCACCTCAAGATCAGCAGCATCATGAACGGTTCCGGCGGCGCCCTGGCGATCATTAACGGCCGGCCCGTCCGCGAAGGCGAGACCGTCGCCGGCGCGAAGGTCCTCCGTATCGACAACAGGACGGTGGAGGTGGAGATCGACGGCCGCCGCGCCACCGTCGGGTTGTAACACGCCACCGCCACTTCCCGGACCGCGGGCTGTACCCCATGATGCGCGGGCCGCGCAAATACTGGCTGAACGCCGCCGTCTTCCACGGACGGTTGAGACCGGCGAGCAGCCGCCCGATCTGGCGGCCGACGAAACTCCCGCATGCCCTGTACCCGTGGCTGGAGCCCGGCGGGTCTCCACACCCGCCGCGTTGATTTCCCGCGCTGCCGGGCGCGGTGGGTACGGAGACCCACCGGGCGAAGCCTGTAGCCCCTTGCGAGCGCGGTGGGCAGGACGGCCCCCGCGCGGGCGCGTTTACGGTGCCGGGGCGTCCGACAACCGCAGCGTGATCGCCAGGATACCCAGCGTCACCTCCCGGTCCGGGCCGACGGCGCGGAGGCGGATGGCGCGGATCGGCTTCTCGGGATGCGGGTTCGGCCAGCGGAGGGTGTAGAGGTACCGGATGCGGGAGGCAGGGTCGTCTGAGTCGACAATCATCGCCCGGCGGCCCCGCTCGCCGGCGAACTGCGGCAGCGCCGGCCGCCAGTCTTGGATGGTGGCGAGGCGCTCGCGCTCGGCCAGCCGCGACGGGGCCGCCGGCGCCTCGCCGAGGGCCACCACGTCGATGCCCGCCGTCGTACCGTCCTCGTACACGAGATCGTACCGGCCGACGGGAACGAATCGCGCCGCGCCCGCGCAGCCGTGCAGGACGTACACCGTCCGGGCGGTCCGGCCGACGGGGACGGTGACCTCGGCGGGGAGCGGCTGGACGCCGGCCGTCTGCGGGCGGCCGGAGCGCAGGACGACCGCCGCCCGGCCGCCGTTTTCCTCCCCGTCGAGAACCGTAAACGGCACGCCGTGGATCATCCGCCGGCCAGGGGCGAGTTCCGGAAACGGGTCGCCCAGCCAGGCGCCTTCGCCGGTGAGCGGCCGGTTGGCCGCCTTCCCCAGGTCCACGATATACCATTGGAGGTTGGCGGCGTCGGCGAGGGCGGGCCAGGGCGGGGCGGTCGTGGCGTGGGCACGGACCGCCCGGAACGCCGCCAGGCGCTCGAGGCTGCCGGCCATGGCGGCCCGGCGGGACCAGGCGTCCCGCTCGCGCAGGGGACTGTCGCCCCGCGGTCGGAAGTCCAGGGCCTCGGCGTTCTCGAACCGCGGATCGAGAAACCGCGACCCCACGTCCTCGCCGGTCACCTGCTGCCACGCTTCCAAGGGCAGGTCCATGTCGCCGAGGCGGAACGTGCCGTCCTCGTCCGGCCCGAACCACAGGTTGCGGTTGGACCGCAGCGTCCTCAGGAAGACGGGATCGACCGGCGCCCGGACGGGCGGGGCCGCGGCGTCGGTCGAGACGACGGCACTCTCGCGCCACGCCCAGTCGCGGACGTCTCCGTGGACGGGGCGGGCGATGGTCGGATGGGCGCGGCCGGCCGCCGTCGGTCCGGCGACCTCGATCTGACTCCTCCCGTTGCCGTATAGCGTGCTGTCGGCGAGCAGGCCGCCCGCGGATTGGGCCAGGAGGAGGCCGGCGCCGTCGTTGCGGGCGATGACGGCCTCCCGCACCACGACGGGTCCCTGGCTGAACGTGACGGCCAGTCCCGCCCGGCGATTCCCGACGGCGCGGAGACCGTCGAGGAGGACCCGCGGGGCGGCGTCGTCGAGCCACACGCCGGTGCAGGCGTTCTCGCGGACCTCGAGGCGGCGGAAGACGCCGTCGCCCATCGCGTGCCGGGCCTTGAAGGCGGCGACGCGGCCGGCCGTCACCCCGCCCCATTCGCCGCGCCAGTTGTTGTGGGCGAGGGTCAGGTCGTCGGCCAAAAGGTTCGTCGAGGCCTCGCACCGCAGGCCGCAGGTCCCGTTGTGCTCGGCGGCGCAGCGGCGCAGCGTGACCGCACTCGCCCCGCGCAGCCTCAGGCCGGCGGCGTTGTTCCAGCGGAACGTGCAGTCCTCGATGAGGACGTTTCGGCAGTCGGCCACGTGGACGGCGGCGGCGGACCAGGGGGCGCCGGCGTGATGGCGGACGAGGAGGTTCCGCAGGACGAGGTTCGCCTCGCCGCGAATCTCCAGGAGGCCGGCGTCGCGGCGCCCGGCGGCGCGGAGGGCGACCTCGATGCGGACCTGCCCCCGCGCCGCGTCCAGCGGCAGGGCGAGGTACAAGCGGCCGTCGCCCTCGGCGCCGGGCGACCCCTCGTCCACGTAGAACGTGCCGGGTTCCAGGGCGTCGCGGGAGAGGACCTGGCGGAGCAGTTCGCCGTCCACGAAGACCATCTCCCGGCGGCGTCCGACGGCGGCCGCCCGCCAGGCGCCGTCCGGCGTGCCGGGTTCGATCGTGACGATACGCGAGGTGCCGCACGACCGGCCGCCCGCGTCCAACGCGACGACGCGATACTGGTAGAGGCGGATTTCGGAGACCCCGCCGCCCTCGACGCTCTCGTCCACGAGGCGGCCGGTCGCGGCGCCGAGTTCCGTGACGGGCCGCCAGGGCGTCTCATGTTCCTGCGGCCGGAAGGCCGTGTCCTTGCGCTCGATGCGGTAGCCGGCGAGGTCCGGGAGGCCGGCGGGCGGCTGCCACTCGATGACGGCCGTCCCGTCGTCGGGCGCCCACCCCCGGACGTCGCGGGGCGGATGGTCGCCCTCGGGCGCGCCGGAGACGTGGACCCGCGGGTCGCCCCACCGGCGGGGCCACGAGGCGGCGAGAATGCCGGGATGGCCTTCCACGGGCTGCCAGCGTTCGGGATCGCTCCAGTCGTCGGAGCCGCTGAGAACGACGGCGCCCTTCCGCTCGCCTTCGATGATGAGGGGCGGCCCCGCCGCCTCGGCCGGCCGGATGGTCACCTCCTCGCGGTACGTGCCGGGGGCGAGGCGGATACGGACGCCCTGGCCGTTTCGGAGGAATGTCGAGGCCACCTCGACGGCGGCGGTCAGCGTGCGAAGGGGCTTGGCGCGGCTGCCGCCCGCGGCCGAGTCGTCGCCTTTCGCCGCATCGACGTGAATCGTCCGGGTCACGGCGGATTCGTCGATCTCGGCGCCCGTGATGGCGTCGGCCCAGGCGGGAGGGTCGGCGGCCGGGGGAGGATGGCGCCGGCCTTCGGGAGCGGACCGCTGCTCCTGCAGGGGGGTTGAGTCGCCGTCGCGCCGGGCGGGTTCCTCGCAGCCGCCGAGGCAGAGGGCGGCCACGAGCGCCCCGAGCCACACCGTGATGATTTCCCTTCGGCCCACGCCGGGGTCTCCTCCTCTCGACCGGCCGACCATCATGCCAGAACCGGGCCGCCGGTGCAAACCCTTGCCGCCGTCGAGGCAACGCGCTTGACACGGAATCGCGGAAGGCCTATACGTCCGGAAGGCCGCGCCGGCACCGACGAAAGGAATAGGCAATGCCTCATGGCAGGAACCCGTCACGTACCGTCCGATCGGCGTCATCCGGAGCCCGCACACCGACCGGGAGACGGCGCCCGTCCAGCCGATCTATGCCGAGGGCGCGGAAGGCCGGGCCGAGGTGCTGGCCGAGTTCGAGGACGGGCTCGCGGACCTGGAAGGGTTTAGCCATCTCATCCTCCTGTACCACCTCCATCGCACGGGCGGGGTGAAACTGCGGGTCACGCCGTTCCTGGAGGACGTCGAACACGGCGTGTTCGCGACGCGGGCGCCGTGCCGGCCGAATCCGATCGGCCTGAGCGTCGTGCGGCTGGTGCGCCGGGAGGGCAGCGTGCTCCACCTGGCGGACGTCGACGTGCTGGACGGCACGCCGCTGCTGGACGTGAAGCCGTACGTGGCCCGCTTCGACCGGCGCGACGGCGTGCGAAGCGGGTGGCAGGACGGCGTGGACGAGGGGACGGCCCGGTCCCGCGGGCGGCGGGAAACGGGCGGGCCGGGGCCGCTGGCGTAGCGCGGGGCGACGTCCCACGCGGCGCCCCGCCGGGGCCACGGCGCCGAGGGTGCCCGTTGCGATAGCGTGGCGGGACGTTCTCGGCCGCGCTCGATGCACGCTCCGGCCCAGTGCGCTTCCCCGGGATCGGCGCCCTCGAGCCCCTGGCAGTCGCGGAGCCGAGGCCGTCGCGGGGCCGATCCTTTGCCCGGAGATGTACCACAATAACCAAATGTGCATCTCAGAACTACTTCACGCCATTTGGCGGGCGATTCGGCGAGAATTAGTACACCCGCATCCGGATTCTGACGATATCAAGGACGACGAATCAGTGGGTGCCGGGGGCCATGCCTCACCCATTGTGCGCCGGGATGGCGGGACGCCGGACGTAACGCACGCCTGGAAGGAGATGCGGTATGGGCACGTCGACCGTGGCGAATTCCGTGTTTGTGGCCCGGCAGCCCATTTTTCACCGGGCCAAGAACGTCCACGGTTACGAGTTGCTGTTCCGGTCGGGTCCGCAGAACACGTACACGGGGACGGACGGCGACGCCTGCACGCGGGACGTCATCGCCTCGAGTTTCGTGGACATCGGGCTCGACGAACTCACCGGGGGGCAGCGCGGGTTCGTGAACTTCACGCGGAACCTGCTGCTGAGCGACGTAGCCGACCTCCTCCCCCCGGACCTCGTGACCGTGGAAATCCTCGAAAACGTGGACCCGGACGACGAGGTCGTCGAGGCCTGCCGGCGCCTGAAGGACGACGGGTACACGTTGGCTCTGGACGATTTCGTCGTGGCCGACGAGGGGCACCCCCTCCTGGACCTGGCCGACGTCGTGAAGGTCGACTTCGCCGGCACCACCCGGGAGGAGCGGAAGCGCCTGGCCGGCTACCTCGCCGGGCGCAAGATCAAGCCGCTGGCCGAGAAGGTCGAGACCGAGGAGGAATTCCAGCAGGCCGATGCCGACGGGTACCAGTACTTCCAGGGCTACTTCTTCTCGAAGCCCGTTATCCACGAGGGCAAGTCGATCGCCGGCAACAAACTGGCGTACCTGCGGCTGCTGGAGCAGGTGAACCGGCCGGAGATGTCGATCGACCAGATCGAGGCCGTCATCAAGCAGGACGTGACGCTTACCTACAAACTGCTGCGATTCATGAACTCGGTGTGGTTCGGCCTGCGGTACAAGGTGTCGAGCATCAAGCGGGCGCTGGTGATGCTCGGGCCGAAGGAAATCCGCAAGTGGTGTGCCCTGGTCTCCCTGCGGCAGATGGGTTCGGACAAGCCGAACGAGTTGTTCCTGCGCGGCATGCTGCGGGCGCGGATGGGGGAGGGCGTGGCCCCGCTGACCGGGATGGAGAAGAAGGCCTCCGAGATCTTCCTGATGGGCATGTTCTCGGTCATGGACGCCCTGCTCGACGCCCCGATGGCCGACATCATGGAGAAACTGCCGCTCGACGACAATGTCAAGGGCACCCTGCTCGGGCAGACGACGCCGCTCTCCGGCGTGTACGAACTCATCACCTCCTACGAACTCGGCCACTGGCAGAACCTGACCAGGCACGCCGAGGCGCTCAAGGTGGACATGGGAGCCCTGCCGCCCGTCTTCGGCGAATCGCTGAAGTGGGCCAACCAGGCGTTTGCATCGGTCAACCAGGAGTAGGGACAGGCGAAATCACGAATGAGGAGGCCCGAATGACGATTGAATGAGGCGTGGCGACGAAGCGGCTCGCCGGCAGGCGCGCGTCATTCGGAATTCGTCATTCGTCATTTGCGATTCGCCATTTCCCCGCCTGCCGCTTGAGCAGCCCCGGTTTCCGCATCCCGTCCTCAAAACAGTGCGCGGCGGGTCTCCGGACGCGCCGCGTTGTATGTTGGCATTCCGTAGAATTCCGTATCCTGTCCCAATCCCGTTCGGCACTCCGTTTGCTCTTGTGCCGGAAGACCGCGCGAAGATTTCCCAGATTTTCTCTTGCGCCCATCTTAACACCATGGTTCAATGGG
>CAZNYC010000085.1:0-18097 GCA_964577175.1 uncultured Anaerolineales bacterium | reverse complement strand
GCGGCCGACCCGCCGCAGCCGGAGGTCCGCGGCGGCGCCGCCGTCGTCGGCCGGCAGAAGGTCACCGTCGAGGACGGTCATTTGGTCTTCGCCGTGACGGGGAAGTGAGGCGCGCTGTCGTTCTCTGAGGAGGCCCGCCGCCGTTCGAGCCCGCTGCGGGCTTGTCCGCCGTAGCCCGAAGGGCGAAGGCGGAAGCAGCGGGTCATCCCCATCCGCCATGGCCCGTGCCCCGGCAGATGGAGAGGACCGGCCGCTTCCGCGGCCGGCTCGAACGACAACGGCGCCGCGTTCAGCCGTAATCCTCGCCGTTCAGGCTCCGGACGACGCTCGTCTGCCACGCCTCCAGTGCCTTGCCCATCGCGGCGGTGCGGTCGGGCTGGGCGTCGGCCACGTTCGTCTTCTCCATCGGGTCGTCGGCGAGATGATAGAGTTCCAGCCGCACGTCCCCCTTGCCGCCCTTCTTCTCGATGCGGTGGAGTTTCCACGGCCAGTCGAGCCAGGCGGCGTGGCCGGGGAACGCGTCGATCGGATACTGCTTCGTGATCTTGTGGGCGTCTTCGCCGAAGGTGTGGGGGTCGATTTCCTCGCCGGCCTGCTGGGCCTCGAGCAGTTCGGCGTTGAGTTGCTGGGCGCGGACGGGGTGCCCGCCGGCGGGATAGTTCCAGAAGCCGACCGGCTCCGGGCGCTCGGGCATCTCGCCCTCCAGCAGCGGCCGGAGGCTGATGCCGTCGAGCGGCGGCTGGTCGGGCATGGTGATGCCGAGCAGGTCGAGCAGCGTCGGATAGATGTCGGAGGTGACGCTCGGCACGGCGGTGGTGGCGTGGCCGGGGTAGCGGGCCGGCCATTCGAAGATGGCGGGCACACGGAGGCCGCCCTCGTAAACCTGACCCTTCTTTCCCCGCCCCCCGGACGAGGCGGTCCGCAGGCCGCCGTTGTCGCTGGTGTACCAGAGGATGGTGTTGTCGTGGATGCCGAGGTCGCGCAGACCCTGCCGCAGTTTGCCGAACGCCCGGTCCATGCCGGTGATTTCGCCGAGCCAGTTCCGGTCTTTCTTGGGCTGGTCCTCGTACGGGGCGAGGTCGCGTTCGGCGGCGCGGTGGGGTCCGTGGGGCGAGCCGAACCAGACGACCGCCAGGAACGGCTTATCTCCCTTGGCCTGTTTGTCGATGAATTCTAAGGCCGCGTCTACGGCGACCATGCTGCTCTCGCCCTCACACTGGACGGCCTTGCCGTTGCGGCTGAGGATCGGGTCGTTGTCGTAGAAGTTGCCGGCCGAGAGCCAGGTGTCGAAGCCGCTGGCTCCCGGATTGACGGGGCTGCCCGGGCGGACGGGCCCGAGGTGCCATTTGCCGAAGTGGCCGGTCGCGTAGCCGGCGGACTTCAGGGCCTCGGCGACGGTGATTTCCTGCGGGCGGAGGGTCCGGCCCCACTGGAAGCAGCCGAACCGGTTGGGATGCCGGCCGGTCATCACGCTGCCGCGCGTGGGCGTGCAGACGGGGGCGGCCGCGTAGAACCGGTCGAACCGGAGGGCCTCGGCGGCCATCCGGTCGAAGTGCGGCGTCTTCAGGACCGGGTGCCCGTTGTAGGCCATGTCGCCCCAGCCCTGGTCGTCGGCCATGCACAGGACGACGTTCGGGCGCGGGGCGGCGGCCCGCGGGCCGCTCGCGGCACACCCGGCCCCGGTCAGGCAGGCGCCGGCGGCCAGGGTCTTCAGGAACGTGCGGCGTCGGATGCGCATCGTGCGTCCTCCTTGCTGGAGTCGGGATATTTCGTGCCGGGGCCCGTCTGGGTTTGCGCCGCGCGAATCGTCGACCCGCGAACGGCAGTTCGCGGGCACTCGCCGAGCATGCGCCACCCCCTTCGTACCGCGCCGAGGGGGGCGAGGTCAAGGCGCTGCCGTCAATATGACCTCTCCCTGGCGCAAGATTCGACGGCTGCCGAGGCCCGGTTTTCCGAGGAAACCCGCTTGACGGCCCCCTCAAGGCAGGCTATTATTTGATTGAAATAAGCGTTTGAATCGAGCGTTAAGGGCTCGGAGACGCCAATGGCCGCCAGGAACCACAACCAGGATACGCGCGACCGCCTCCTCGACGCCGCCGGCGCCGTCTTCGCGGAAAAGGGGTACCACCACGCCACGGTGGCGGAGGTGTGCGAGCGGGCGGGGGCCAACATCGCCGCGGTCAACTACTATTTCCGCAGCAAGGAGAACCTGTACGTCGAGGCGTGGCGGGAGGCGTTTCAGCGGTCGGTGTCGGCCCATCCGCCGGACGGCGGCGTGGCGGCCGACGCGCCGCCCGAGGCCCGGCTCTGCGGCCGCATCCGCGCCCTCATCCAGCGGGTGGCGGACCCGGAGAGCATCGAGTTCGAAATCGTCCACAAGGAACTCGCGAACCCGACGGGCCTCCTCTCGGAGGCCATGACCGACGCGATCGAGCCGATTCGCCGGGGCATGAGCGACGTCATTGGCG
This sequence comes from uncultured Anaerolineales bacterium, assembly GCA_964577175.1. Classification (GTDB taxonomy): domain Bacteria; phylum Planctomycetota; class Phycisphaerae; order FEN-1346; family FEN-1346; genus BS750m-G62. The sequence goes on along the minus strand of CAZNYC010000085.1, from coordinate 15,629 downwards.
CGTTGCTCGGCCCGGAGGCGCCCGGCCGGGCCGTCCGCCTGTGCGAGATGAGCATCCTCACGCCATGTATCCACTTCGTGTTGCGTGACCGGCTTCGCCGATCCCTGCCGGAGGGCACGGACCTGCCCGGCCCGCCGCCGCTGGAGGTGGACCTGGCGACGATCGTCGATCACATTTACCGCTTCAGCCTGGCGGGGGTGCGGGACGTGCGCCGGCGGACCGAGTCGCCGGCATCCGCGGAAACGGAGTGAGCCCGTGACGACCGGCACGATGGGCAACCGAACGGGTCTCCTCGCCGTAAGCCCTACCCGGCGCGGTGGGTCTCCGTCCCCACCGCGGCGGGGTGCGCGGATCGCTGGAAGCGCGCGGGGTACCCCTCGGCTGCGCTCGGGACAGGCACACACCCGCCGCGCTCCTCGCTCCAGATTGCACCAACGCGTCGCCTGCATCGGCACGCTTCTGCTGGCGGTGGCGGCCGTGGCGTCCTGCGCGCCGCAGGGGGTGCGGGTGGAGTCGCCGGCGGAGATTCCGGCGGCCTTTTCGTCGAGCGGCGAGGCGGGGCTGCCGTCGCGGTGGTGGACGGCGATGGGAGACCCGGCGCTCGGCCGGCTGGTGGAGGAGGCGCTTGGGGCGAACTTCTCCATCCGCCAGGCGTGGGACCGGTTGGACCAGGCCCGGGCCCTGGCCGAGCAGGCCGGCGCCCCGCTCCTGCCGGCCGTCGACGGCACGGCCGAGGCCGCCCGCACCGGCGCCCGGACCGAGCCGCGGCCCCGGGCGTACGAGACGGAGTACGCCTTCGGGCTGGCGGCCAGTTACGAACTCGACGTGTGGGGCCGGGTGCGGTCGACGGCCGACGCGGCCCGGCTCGACGCCTACGCCGGCGCCCAGGACCTGCAGGCGGCGGCGGTCACGCTCACCGGCCGCATCGCCGAGGTGTGGTACCAACTGATCGAAGCGCAGGAGCAGTTGCGCCTGCTGGACAAACAGATCGCCACGAACGAGACGTACCTGGACCTGATCCAGGTCCGCTTCGGCCAGGGGCTGGTGCAGGCGAGCGACGTGCTCCAGCAGAAGCAACTGGTGGAGGAGACGCGGGGCCAGCGGGTGCAGGTGGAGCGTGCGTTGGCGGTGCTGCGGCACCAGTTGGCGGTGCTGCTGGGCCGGCCGCCGAAGGCCCTGGCGGTGGACGTCCCGGCGGCACTGCCGTCGCTGCCTCCCCTGCCGGCCACCGGGCTGCCGGCGTCGCTGGTGCAACGGCGTCCGGACGTGCGGGCGGCGGCGCTGCGGGTTCAGGCGGCGGACCGGCGGGTGGCGGCCGCAGTGGCCGACCAGTTCCCCCGGTTCAGCCTGACGGCGAGCGCCGAAACCTCCGCCGAGGGCATCCGCGACCTCTTCGACAACTGGTTCGCCGTCCTGGCCGCCAACATGGTCGCCCCCGTCTTCGACGCCAACCGCCGCGGCGCCGAGGTCGAACGGACCCGGGCCGTCGTCTCGGAGCGGCTGAACGCCTACGGCCAGACGGTGCTGGAGTCGGTCCGGGAAGTGGAGGACGCCCTGGTCCGGGAGGCGAAGCAGGCCCGGTTCGTCGCGAGCCTGAAGAAGCAGTTGAACCTGGCGCGCGGGGCCACCGAGCGCGTCCGCGACGTCTACAGCACCACGGGCCAGGACTTCCTGCGGTACCTGACGACGCTCCTGGGGTACCAGCGGCTCCAGCGGACGACGCTGACGGCGGAGCGGGACCTGGTGCTGTTCCGGATCGACCTGTACCGTGCGCTGGCGGGCGGATGGCCGCTGCCGCGCCCCGCGCGGGCCGAGACGAGCGGGCCCCGCCACACGGTCGAGGAACCCGTGGTGGAACAGAACGCGTCCGGCGCCCAGCCGGACGATGGAGGACCGGACGATGACTGACGAGATGGCCCCGAGGCCGGACGCCGGCGCGCCGCCGCCGTCGGCGGCAAAGTCCCCCCGCTCGGCCGGGCCGGTATGGCTGAGCCGGCTGGTCCGTGTGGCGATCGTGCTGGGGATTCTCGCCATCGGCGCCGCGGCCGCCTGGTACTGGCTGACGCACCAGCCGAAGGCCCGGCGCCAACCCCCGGAGGCGCAGGCCCGGCTGGTGGAGGTGACGGCGGTCCGTCCTGCGAGCGAAACGGTGATCGTGCGGGCGATGGGCGAGGTCGTGCCGGCGCGGTCGGTGGCCCTGGCGCCGCGGGTGGGCGGCGAGATCGTGGAGATCGGCCCGGGGTTCGTCCCGGGCGGGCGGTTTGGCAAGGGCGAGACGATCGCCCGGATCGACCCGGAGGATTACGAACTGGCCCTGGAGCGTGCCCGTTCCGAAGCAGACCGCCTGGCCGCCCAGGCGGCCCAGGCCGCCGCCACCGTCGCCCAGCGCGAGACGGAAGTGACGCAGGCGAAGAGTCAACTGGATATCGAGATGGGGGAGCAGTCGGTGGCGAAGCGGGAGTACGAACTCCTGGGTGAAACGGTGATCGGGCGGGCCGAGGCGCTGGTGCTCCGCCGTCCGCAACTGGAGGCGGCGAAGGCGTCGCTGGCGGCCGCCCGGGCCGCCCTCGAGTCCGCCCGCGCCGCCGCCGACTCGGCCCGGGAGGCGAACGAGACGGCCGAGACGGCCGTCCGGCAGGCCGAACTCGATCTGGCACGCACCACGCTCCGCGCCCCGTTCAACGCCATCGTCCGGCAGCGGCAGGTGAACCTCGGGTCGCAGGTGGCGGCGGGGTCGCCGGTGGCCACCCTCGTCGGCACGGACGCCTACTGGGTCTGCGTGTCGGTGCCGGTGGACCAGTTGGGGTGGATCCGCATCCCGGACGGCGGCGGCGAGACGGGTGCGCCGGTCCGCATCTACAACGAGGCCGCGTGGGGACCGGAGACGTACCGCGACGGCCGCGTCCTTCGGCTCGAAAGCGCGCTGGAGGAAAAGGGGCGCATGGCCCGGCTCCTCGTGACGGTGCCGGACCCGCTGGGGACGGCGGCGGGGGAGGGCGGCCCGCCGCCGCTCCTGATCGGCAGTTACGTGGGGGCAGAGATCGAGGGCACGAGCCTGGAGAACGTGATCGCGCTGGACCGCGACCACCTCCGCGGCACCAACGAGGTGTGGGTGATGAACGGGGCGGGGGAACTGGAGATCCGGCCGGTCGAGATCGCCCACCGCGGCCGGGAACGCGTCCTGGTGTCCGGCGGCCTGAAGGCCGGCGAGACGGTCGTGACGACGGACCTGACGGCCCCGGCGCCCGGCATGCCGCTGCGGACGGAGACGGCCGCCGCGACGTCCGTCCCCGCCGGGGCCGAGGAGGCCGCACCGCTGGCCGCCTCCCCGACCCCCGCGGACGAGGCGGCCGACCCGGCGGGGGAGGCGCGGCGCCGATGACCCTGCTCACGCCATCGAAAGACACCGGCCGCGGCCCCATCGCCTGGATGACCCGCCACGGCGTGGCGCCGAACCTGCTGATGGCCGTCCTCCTCATCGGCGGCCTGCTCATGTCCATGCAGGTGAAGCAGGAGGTATTCCCGGACTTCGACCTCGACATGGTCGAGGTCACGGTGCCCTACCCCGGCGCCAGCCCGGAGGAGGTGGAGCGCGGCATCGTGCTGGTGGTGGAGGAGGCGATCCGCGGCGTGGACGGCGTGAAGGAAACCACCGCCGTCGCCGCCGAGGGGTTCGGCACCGTGACGGCCGAGTTGTTCGAGGGCGTCGACCAGATGAAGGTCTACCAGGAAATCCAGCAGGAGGTGGACCGCATCACGACCTTCCCGGAGGAAGCGGAGGAACCCGAGGTCATGCTCCTGGCCCGGTGGCGCCAGGTGCTGACCGTGGAACTGCACGGCGAGGTGGGCGAGTGGGTCCTGCGCGACGCCGTGGAGCAGGTCCGCGACCGTCTGCTCCTCAGGGACGACATCACGCAGATCGAACTGCGGGGCGTCCGCCCGTACGAAATCCACGTCGAGGTGCCGGAGGCCAACCTGCGGGCGTACGGCCTGACGCTCAGCGGCATCGCGCAGCGGATCCGCGCGACGGCCCTGGAGTTGCCGGGCGGCAAGATCGAGACGACCTCCGGCGAAATCCTCCTGCGGATGACCGAACGCCGCGACTGGGCCCGCGAGTTCGCCCGCCTGCCCATCATCACCACCCCCGAGGGCACCGTCCTCCGCCTCGAAGACATCGGCACCGTCCGCGACACGTTCGAGGACGCCGACTGGGTCGGCACGTACGACGGCGAGCGGGCGATGGGCCTGGCGGTCTACCGGGTGGGCGAGCAGACGCCCGTCGAGGTCTCCCGCGCCGTGCGGGAGGCGATGGCCGACGTCGCCCCCGACCTGCCGCCCGGCGTCTCGTACGGCCTCCGGCACGACATGTCCGAGGTGTACCAGCAGCGGTTGGACCTGCTGCTGCGGAACGCCTTCCTGGGTCTGACGCTCGTGCTGATCCTTCTGGGCATCTTCCTGGAGGTGAAACTGGCGTTCTGGGTCACGATGGGCATCCCGGTCTCGTTCCTGGGGGCGATGCTGTTCTTGCCGATCATGGATGTGAGCATCAACATGGTGTCGATGTTCGCGTTCATCGTGGCCCTGGGCATCGTGGTCGACGACGCCATCGTGGCGGGCGAGAACATCTACGAGTACCGGCAGCGGGGCATGGGCCTGCTGGAGGCCGGCATCCAGGGGGCGCGGGACGTCGCGGTGCCGGTCACGTTCAGCATCCTGACGAACATCGTGGCCTTCTTCCCGCTGATGACCGTGCCGGGGACGATGGGCAAGATCTTCCGCGTCATTCCGCTGGTCGTGATCACGGTGTTCGCCATCTCGTGGGTCGAGGCGTTGTTCATTCTGCCGGCCCACCTCGCGCACACGAAGGAGGGCGGACGGACGCGCCTGTCGCGGGGCATCCACCGCCTCCAGCAGCGGTTCAGCGACGGCTTCCGGCGGGGGATCCACCGGCTGTACGGGCCGCTGCTCGACGGGTGCGTCCGGCACCGGTACATCACGATCGCGGCGGCGGCGGCGGTCCTGATGGCCGTGGGCGGGTTCGTGGCGAGCGGTCAGATCGGCACCGTCCTCATGCCGCGCGTCGAGTCCGACCAGGCCAACGCCACCGCCGTCCTGCCGGTGGGCAGCCCGCTGCCCCGGGCGGTGGCGGTCCGCCGGACGCTCGAGACCGCCGCCCGCGCCGTCGCCGAACGAAACGGCGGCGAGCAGTTGCTCGAGGGCGTCTTCGCCGTCATCCGCGAAAACCAGGTCGAACTCAACGCCTACCTGACGGATGCGGACGTGCGGCCGGTCAGCACCGCCGCCTTCGTACGCCTCTGGCGGGAGCAGACCGGCCTGATTCCCGGTCTGGAGTCCATCCGATTCGAGAGCGACGCCGTCGGCCCGTCGCGCGGCAAGTCGCTGACGGTGGAACTCAGTCATCGCCACATCGACACCCTCGACCGGGCCAGCAGCGGCCTGGCCGAGACCCTCGCCACCTTCCCCAACGTCAAGGACATCGACGACGGCTACACGCCGGGCAAGGAACAGTTGAACTTCCGCCTCAAGCCCGAGGGCCACAGCCTGGGCCTGACGGTGTGGGAGGTGGCCCGCCAGGTCCGCGACGCCTTCTACGGGGCCGAGGCCCTCCGGCAGCAGCGGGGGCGGAGCGAAATCAAACTCAAGGTCCGCCTGCCGGAAGAAGAACGCATCAGCGAGGCCGACATCGAGCAACTGCTCATCCGGACCCCCGCCGGCCCCGACGTGCCCCTGCGCCAGGTGGCCAGCGTGGATCGCGGCCGGGCCTACACCACCATCACCCGGCGCGAGGGACGACGCACCGTCCAGGTCACCGCCGACGTCGTCCCGATGGGCGAGACGGGCCAGGTCATGGCCACGCTCAACGCCGACGTCCTGCCTGCCCTTGCCGACACGTACCCCGGCCTCGATTACCGCTACGAGGGCAAGCAGGCCGACCTGCGCGAGAGCACCTCCGAACTGCTCGTCACGTTCGTCATCGCGATGCTGGCCATCTACGCCCTGCTGGCCATCCCGTTCCGCAGTTACGCCCAGCCGCTCATCGTGATGGTGGCGATTCCGTTCGGCGGCATCGGGGCGGTGTTCGGCCACCTGCTGATGGGCTACGACCTGAGCCTGATCAGCCTGATGGGGCTGGTGGCCTTGTCGGGCGTGGTCGTCAACGACAGCCTCGTGCTCATCGATTACGCGAACCGGCTGCGGCGGGAGGAGGGGGTCGAGGCGCTCGACGCCATCCACCAGGCGGGCATCCGCCGGTTCCGGCCCATCATGCTCACGACGCTGACGACGTTCGGGGGCCTGGCCCCGATGATCTTCGAGACGAGTATCCAGGCCCGGTTCCTGATTCCGATGGCCCTGTCGCTGGGCTACGGCATCCTGTTCGCGACGACGATCACCCTGGTCCTGGTGCCGAGCCTGTACCTGGGCATCGAGGACCTGCGGCGTGCGGGGGCGGCCGTGTGGCGGTTCCTCACCCTGCCGGCAAAGAAGCGGGCGCAGGCAGCGGCCCCGGCGCCGGCCGGCGAGACGGCGCCCGCGGAGGCGTAACCGCATGCCAGGCACCACCTCCCGCGCGGTGGGTCTCCGTCCCCACCGCGCCGATCGCGAAACGAGCCGCGAACGTGAGTTCGCGGGGACCGGCCGGTGCGGCGCGCTGCCCGCGCGCCAGACCCGCGCCGCCACTCAAACGTAACCCGCTGCTTCCGCAGCGGGTTCGAAAGGCACCGGGCGGCGGACCGGGAGGCCCGCCGCGCCTCGCGTCCGTCCTCCCCCCGCCGGTCCGTGCCGATTTCGGTTGACCCTCACCCGATGCGGCCGCTACGGTACCCGCGGCACTCGATTACCCGACCGGAGGCGCCATGGCTTCCGACGCGCAGCCGCAGACGTACGCCATCTCAAACGGCTACCGCTTGGTTCTCCGCGTCTCTCTCGGCGTGTTTCTGCTCTTCGGCGTCGGCTTCATCGGCCTGCTCTGGCTGGGCGAGGGCGAAGGGCTGCCCGATGGCGTCGGGCCGTACCTCGTTGTGGCGGTCGGGTCGGGGCTCTTCTTCGTGCTGGCGGCCGCCGCCTGGCGGACGCTGAAGCGGATTCCGTTCTGCGCCGTCACGGCGGACGCGGAGGGCCTCTGGCCGGCAAATCGCGAACGGCAGGAGGCCCTCATCCCGTGGGACGCGATTGCGGGCGTCCGCCAGCACCCGGCCCGGCATTTCCTGGAACTCCTCGACGATCGCGGCGAGCGCCTGCTGCGGCTGGAATACCAACTGGATGGGTACGCCGACCTCCGCCGCCGCGTACTGGAGCACCTCCGGCACACCGTGCCGGTGGACCCGCCCGAACGGTTCCGCCGGAAACCGATCTATCACATCTTTCAGATCGGGCTCGCCGGCGGACTGCTTGCCCTTGGCGCGTACTTGTCCGGTTCCGTCCCCTTCATAGCCCTGATTCCCCTGGGCCTGGTGGCCATGCTCGCGTGGGCATACGTGCGCGGCCTCTGCGGCCTGACGCTCGACCGCGACCACCTCACGCTCCACTACCCGTTCACCTCGCAATCGGTGCCGTACGACACCGTCGACGACGTGGCGCTGGCCGAACGCCACGGACGGGGCACCGTGGAGTCGGTGGTCCGGGTCACCTTCACCGACGGCCGCAAGCCCCTCACGCTCGCGGGGCTGGGCGTCGACAATACGATTCTCTACGAGAAGATTCGGAAGATGGTGACGTGAGACGGCCGGATGCACGAGGCGGGTGCCGCGCCGCGCCTGCTTTCGCAAAGGCGCGAAAGCAGGCCGCCCGGCGCGCGCCGCGCGGCGGGCCGGGAGGCCCGCCGCACAATAGGATGTCATTCTGAGCGAGCGCAGCGAACGAAGAATCTCGCCGTGGCCGTTGCCGTGTCGCCGCTGGCACGGCGAGATTCTCCGTCGGCCCCGTCGGGCCTCCTCAGAATGACCGTTCGTTCAGTCCCCCGGCAGCGTCTTGATCTTCATGTTCCGGAACCAGACGGGCGCGCCGGCGTGTTTGCCCTGAAAGCCGACGTGCCCCTTCGTCGGCAACTCGGCTTTCGGCTTGCTGAGCCACGGCGGGATGTCCGACCCGTCCGGATTCTTCTTCGCCGACGTCCACTTCCGCATGTCCATCTCCGTAACCTGCTTGCCGTTCAGCATCACCCAGATCATCGGGCCCTTGCAGGTGACGGTCATGCGGTTCCACTGGCCGGGTTTCTTGACGACCTTGTTTTCCTTGGCCGGCAGGTGGCCGAAGATGGCGGCGCACTGCCAGGCGCGCGGCTTGGAGGCCCACTTCTCGGAGTGATCGTCGGCGATCTGGACCTCGACGGAATTCGGAATCCAGTTGCCCGTGTTCGAGCAGTGAACGATGACGCCGCTGTTCGTGCCCTCGGCGGTCTTGAACTCCAGGTCCAGGATGAAGTGGTCGTATTCCTTCTTCGTCCAGAGGTTCTTGTCCTCGGTGGCGGTCAGGACGCCGTCCTCCTGCGACCACACGCCGCCCGGCCGGATGGCGTCGGAGAGGTCGTCCTTGAAGAGGTCTTGCCATCCCGAGGTGTCGGGATGTTCCTTCGGCGGGACGGCCGGATCGCCGGCGAGCGCCGAGACGGCCGCCAGGGCCAGGACCACGAGGCCGAGGAGGCCGCGGGTCAATGTGCTGAGACGCGTTTCGGACATGGGATGATTCCTTTCAGAGGATCGGGCTTCGTATCGGTTGGCATGACAACGCTAACTTGTGCGCGGCGGGTCTCCGCACCCGCCGCGCGCGGCTTCGAGCCGGCCGCGGAAGCGGCCGGACATCACCATCTGCCGTGGTAGGTGCCATCACCAATCAGGATGACCCGCTGCTTCCGCAGCGGGCTCGAACAATGGGCGTCGCCGACCGCATGGTCACCCGGCAGCGGGTGACCATGCCACCCTCGGATTCTCACACCTTCTCCAGGCCAAACCCATCGCGATACGTTTCCCGGACGAACCGCTGGGCGGCCGGGACGTTCGTCACTTTCATCGCCTCGCCGTCCCACCGGACGCGCTGCCCCGCGCGGACGGCCACGTCGCCCAGGAGGACGAACTCCGTGAGGCGCGCCCCGTAGGCGAACCGGCTGCGCGGCTGCGGGCCGCCCTTGCACGCGTCGAGCCAGTCGCGGTGATGGCCCTTCGACTTGCGGAGCGTCCGCGGCGGTTCCTTCCCCTGGTTGGCCCGCTGGTACGCCTGCATCTTGGCTTCGGGGATGATGCGGGGCGACTTGCTCCACCCGCCGCCCATGATGGTGCCCTTCTCGCCGACGATGAGGACGCCGTTGCCGCCGCCGCCCAGGCGCCGGCCCTCTTCGAGTTCCTTCGGCCGCGGCGGCTTCCGGTTACCGTCGTACCAGTGCACGTCCAGGGCCGGTTTGCCGCCCTCGGCGTCGAAGTGCCACACGATGTGGTTGTTCCGCGCGATGACCTCCGCGTCGACGAAGTCCGTCTTTCGGCACTCCACCCACGCCGGGTGCCGCTCCGAGAGTTCCAGCGCCGCGAACGCCGGGTCCACGTTGTGGACCATCATGTCGCCGACGGCCCCGGTGCCGAACGCCCACCACCCCCGCCAGTTGTACGGGGCGTAAGCGGGATGGTACGGCCGGGGCGGTTCCGGGCCGAGCCACAGGTCCCAGTCGAATCCGTCCGGGACGGGCGGGGTCTCGTCGGGCCGGCCGCGGCCCTTCGCCCACCCGCCCGCGCTGCTCCAGGCGTGGACCTCGCGGACCGGGCCGATGGCGTCGTTCCAGATCCACTCGCACGCCACACGGTGCGAGGCGCTGCTCCGCCCCTGGTTGCCCAACTGGGTGGCGACGCCCGTCTCCTCGGCCGCCTTGGCGATCATGCGGGCCTCGTAAATGTTGTGCGTCAGAGGCTTCTCGCAATAGACGTGCTTGCCGCGGCGCATCGCCGTCATCGCCACGAACGCATGCCAGTGGTCGGGCGTGGCGCAGAGAAGAGCGTCGATCGCCTTTTCCTTATCGAGCATGGTGCGGAAGTCGACGTAGTCGGCACACGTGTAAGACGGGTTGTCCTGGGAGTACCGCTTGGTGACCTCGCCCTTGACGGGCAGGCGGCCGGCCTCGCCCTTGTAGTAGAAGCGGCCGTAGTCGGCCTGCTCGCGGGGATCGGCGATGGCGATGATGCGGGCGTCCTTCTGGTTGAACAGGCTGCGGGCGTTGGTCCGCCCCTGCCCGCCGCATCCGACGATGGCGATGTGGATCGTGTCGCTCGGGGCGACGAACTTGGCTCCGCCGAGGACGTATCGCGGCACGACGGTGAGGGCGGCGGCCGCGGCGGCGGCCTTGGCGAACTGCCGGCGGGTCATCTTCAGACGGCTGCGCATGAACGCTCCCTTTCCTCGAGCCCCGGCCGGGACCGGCCCCGGTGCGGGTCTATCAGTAGACCGCCCGCCCGCCCGTTTGTCAAGCGGCGCCGCGGCGCCGGCCGCTCAAGACGGTTGACCCCTGCCGCATTATATCGCACAATACCGCCGCGCACCCGTGGAGGAGAGCGCGGCCATGCCGTCCAGCAAGTCATCGCCTCGGGCGTCGGAGCGGAAGCGGGTCCTCATCGTCGACGACCATCCCGTCGTTCGCCGGGGCCTGGCCCAGGTCCTCGACGGGACGCCGGACCTGGAGGCCTGCGGCGAAGCCGAGACCGCCGCCGACGCCATCAAGGCCGTCGCCGAACACCAGCCCGACGTCGCCGTCGTCGACCTGACCCTCAAGGGCAAAGGCGGCCTGGAACTCGTCAAGGACCTGCACACCCGGCATCCGAACCTGCCCGTCCTGGTCCTCTCGATGCACGACGAGTCGCTCTACGCCGAGCGAGCGCTGCGGGCCGGCGCCCGCGGGTATATCATGAAGGACGGCCGCATGGACGACGTCGTGACGGCCCTTCGCCAGGTGTTCGACGGGCGGGTCTACCTCAGCCAGCACATGACCTCCCGCCTGCTCGGCCGGATGACCGGCGGCGGGGGCGGCGACGGCGAGTCGCCCATCAGCGCCCTCACGGACCGCGAACTGGAAGTCTTCGAAATGATCGGCCGCGGGCTGGCGACCCGCGACATCGCCGACGGCCTCCACCTCAGCGTCAAGACCGTCGACACCCATCGCGAGAACATCAAGCGGAAACTCAACCTCTCCAGTGCGACCGAACTCTATCGCCACGCCTTCCTGTGGACCCAGCAGGAGTCCGCCGGCGGCGAAGAAGCGGACGCGTAGGGTGGGCGCCTGCACGTCAGCGCGGTGGGGCTCCGCACCCACCGCGCTCGAACGGTACATCGAGAGCGGCGCGGCGGGCCGTCGTGCCTACCGCGCGGTGCCCAAGACCGGACACCGCGCGAGGTGCGGAGTTGTCATTCTGAGGAGGCCGCAAGGCCGATGAAGCATCTCGCCTTGTCGCCACTGTCGCGGCGAGATTCTTCGGCTCCGCAAGCGGAACCACAGAATGACATCTTCACTGTACTTTGACCGGGCTCAATACAAGTGGCCCGACGGGTTTGGGCGACCGCCAACTCGGCGGTTTCGCCCCCGGCGCGTCCTTGGTACAATGCGGCGCATCGCCGACGCTCACCCCCCCCTGCAAGGAGACCGCCATGCGCGCCGCCGTCCTCAAGGATTTCGATAACCTCGTCCTGGAAGACGTGCCCGACCCCGACCCCGGCATCGGCGAGGCCGTCGTCCGCATCCGCTCGTGCGGCTTCTGCCAGACCGATTACAAGGCCATCAAGGGCATCCGCCGGAACGTCGAGTTCCCGATCATCGTCGGTCACGAGCCGGCGGGCATCGTCGCCAAGGTCGGCAAGGGCGTGAGGGGCTTCGCCGAGGGCGACGAGGTGATCCTCCAGCCGTCCGGGTACTGCGGCGTCTGCCGACACTGCCGCATGGGCAACACGCACTACTGCGCCGAATCGTTCACGACGGGCGGCGACGGGCCGCCCATCACCTGGAACGGCTCGTTCGCCGAGTACACGCGGACGCTCGCCCGGTGCCTGTTCCACAAGCCCGAACATATCTCGTTCGATGCGGCGGCCCTGACCGAGCCGCTCTCCGGCGCCTGGAAGGGCGTCATCCAGTACAGCGGGATGCGCGTCGGCGACGACGTCGTCGTCATCGGCACCGGCGGCATCGGCCTGTTGTGCCTGATGGTGGCCCATGCCGCCGGGGCGGGGCGGCTCGTCGCCGTCGACACGAGCGATTACGCCTTGAAGAACGCCGCCGCCCTCGGCGCCACGCACACCCTCAACCCGCAGGAGGAGGACGCCAAGGCCCGCGTCTACGACATCATGCCCGACGGGCCGGACCTCGTGGTCGAGGCCGCCGGGCCCATCGAGGCCGTGCGGCTCATGGTCTCGCTCCTTCGGCGGGGGACGCGGTGGAACGTCTTCGGCATCACCACGCACGAGACGTTCGAACTGGACGGCGGCCTGACGCACTTCCTGGAGGCCCGCATGGACGCCTCCTTCGGCACGACGCCCGCCGCCATGACCCAGGCCGTCCGCCTGATGGAGCGCGGCGTGGTGGACCCGGAGCAAATCGTCTCGCACCGCTTCCCGCTCGGAGAAATCGGCGAGGCCGTCGAGGTGATGGGGCAGGCCGAGCGGAATAAGATTATCATTAACCCATAAATCGAAATCGGAAAACAGAAATCGGAAATCGGAAGGCGGATGTCATTCTGAGGGTCCGCTCGCGGCCCGAAGAATCTCGCCGTGCCGGCCGCACAAGGCCAACGACCGAGGCGAGATTCTTCGTTGTGGCTTCGCCGCTCCTCAGAATGACAACGCGCGGGACGTATTGTAGGGTCAACCAGTGTCCATCTGCGAAGGAGCCGCCGTGATCCACCGCCGCTTCCGCCTGCCTGCCGCGATCGCCGCGGGCGCGCTGCTCGCTCTCGCACCCACCGCCGTTGGTGTCGCTGAGGGCGCAGAACCCCTCGCCGCGTTCGACTTCACCCGCCCCGAGACCGTTGCGCAGTGGAAGCCCGTCTCCGACGTGGACCGCGCGAGCGCCACGGCCGACGGCATGCGCCTCGCCATCACGGGCCGGGACCCGTATCTCATCGGCCCGCCGGTGGACCTTCCGGAAGACGGCGGGGCGTGGCTCCGCCTGCGTCTGCGGTCGGAGGCGGGCGGCTCGTGCCAGGTCTTCTACGCCGCCGCCGGCCGGCCGTTCGCCCAGGGACGATCCGTCCGCGTCGGCGTGCCGCCGGGTGAGTGGACGGAGCGCCGCGTGGGCCTCCCGCCGCTCGGAGCGAAGGCGCGGCTGCGCATCGACCCGCCCGGCCAACGCGGGACGGCGACGATCGCGTGGCTCCGCCTGGAGACCCGCACGCCCACCGAACCGCCCGAGTGGCCGGCGCCCGTGCCGTCCGACCTGCCCGCGGGCGCCCCCGCCGTCCGCTCCGGCCACCTGACGGTCCGCTACGACCGCGCCGCCCCCGCCCGCCTCGCCGTCGAGGTGGCCGGCACGCCGATGGCCGGCGGCCTCCAGCCGATGCGCATCGGGTACGTCTCCGGCGACGCCACGCGCTGGATTCCGTGGCAGGACGGGCACCGCGACCCGGACGGCGGCACGTGGCGAATCTCGCGCACGGTCACGGCCGGCGCAGGCGGCAGCGTCGACGTGGCCGTCCGCGTGGCGGTCGACCGGCCGCGCGAGGTCGTCTTCCTGCCGATGCTCGCGCTCGTCGCGGGGCAGGGTACGTTCGGCAAGACGAAGGACCAGGCGGTGTTCGCGGGCCTGGAGTACCTGGCGGACGAACCGTCGAGCAGCGAGAAGGATATCCGCGGCCCGGAGGCGACCCGCCGCGTGCCGGCGGCCCACAAGATCACCTTCCCCCTGATGGCCGTGGCGGCCGAGGGGCGGTACGTGGGCCTCGTGTGGGATCGGGACCCGCGTCTGGCGGCCCTCTTCGATTCGCCGGACCGCACGTTCGGCTCCGCGGGGCACGTGATGGGCGTCGTGTTCCCCGGGGCGGACGGCGCCAACCGGACGCCCGGCCACGTCTTGCCGCGGTGGCCCGCGCGCCTGGAGGCCGGCGAGCCGCTCGTCCTCCGGGCGACCGTCATCGGCGGGCGCGGCGAGACCGTCGTCCCGGCCATCGAACACTACGTTCGCCTGCGCGGCCTGCCGCCGGTGCCCGAGACGGGCCTCGACGCGCAGGGGTACGTGCGCCTGGCGGCGGACGGGTGGCTGGAGTCGGCCATCCGCGAGGGCGACCGGTACAAGCACGCCGTCTGGCAAGGCAAGTGGAACGCCCGCCCCGCGGCCGGGCCCGCCGGATGGCTGCGGCACCTGGCGCGCGGGGCGGCGGATGCGGCCCTGGCGGCCCGTCTGCGGCAGGCCGCCGACGCCGCCGTCGCCCTCGTCACGCCCGCCCGGTGGTACGGGTCCGGCGTCTCGCACGTGCGGCAGCCCGCGGTGCCGCTCGTCTACGGCCACGTGGCGGAGAGCGTGGAGGCGGCCCGCGGCGCCGCCCGCCGTCAGATTCGCCGCTTCGACGCCGACGGCCGGCTGCCGTACCGGAAGCGCGGCGACGGGCCGGACTACGCGTCCACCCACTGGTCGCGCGAGGCCAACGGCCTGGCGGCCCGGCCCGTCCGCGACGCCCTGGAGGCCGCCGTCTACGCCGGCGACGCGGACCTCGCGGCCGGGGGGCTGCGGCTGCTGCGGGCGCTCGACCGGTTCGCCGGCACCGTGCCGCGCGGGGCCCAGACGTGGGAGATCCCCCTGCACACGCCGGACATCCTGGCGTCGGCCCATCTCGTGCGGGCCTACACGCTGGGGTACGAACTGACCGGCGAAGCCCGCTTCCTGGAGGCGGCCCGGTACTGGGCGTGGACGGGCGTGCCGTTCGTCTATCTCTCGCGCCCGACGGACGGCCCCGTCGGGCCGTACAGCACCATCGCGGTCCTCGGGGCGACGAACTGGCGGGCGCCCGTCTGGTTCGGCCGGCCCGTCCAGTGGTGCGGCATGGTGTATGCCGATGCGTTGTACGGCCTGGTGCGTCACGATCCGGACGGGCCGTGGAAACGGCTCGCCGACGGCATTACGGCCGCCGGCATCCAGCACACGTGGAAGCAGGACGATGCGGCGCGGCAGGGCCTGCTGCCGGACTTCTTCGACCCGCGCAGCCAAGCCCGCGCCGGGCCGGCCATCAATCCGGGCACCGTGCAGTCCGGGGCCGTCCGCCTGTACGACATGCCGCCCGTGTACGATTATGCCGTGTGCCGGAAGGCGGGGCTGTACGTCCACGCGCCGGGACGGGTGCGGGTGACGGAGGAATCCGAAGACCGCGTGGCGCTGGCGGTGTCCGGATGGCCGGCGGGCGTGTTCCGCGTGCTCGTCTCGGGCCTCGAGAAGCGGCCGCGCGTGCGCGTGAACGGGGCAGAGGCGCCGGACGATGCGGTGACGTGGCTCGATTCCGGCGCCCTCGTGCTGCGGGTGACGGGCGAGGTGCGGGTGGACCTGGACCTGTAGGCCACGGCGCGCCGCGGCCGCGAATGACCAAGGCTCAAATCCCAACTCGGCCGCCGAAGCCTGTGTTGTGGCGAAGGCGGCTGCCGAAGGAGGGCTTCGGCCTGTGGGA
>CAZNYC010000084.1:9514-18143 GCA_964577175.1 uncultured Anaerolineales bacterium | reverse complement strand
TCACCGCTCCTTCGTCAGCCCCAACCCGCACAGCGGCACGACGGAGTCCATCTGGGCGTTGCCGTACTGGAAGATCGTGAAGCCCCCCGTCTTGTGCTTGCGCGTGATGCGGACCTGGTCGATCACCCGGTTCACGTTCGTCTTATTCGGCCAAGTCGATAGGCCGATGCCAGGGTAGCACGGCACCTTGCCGGCCCACTCAACCTGCGGGACCACCATCGATTCGAACTGGGCGTTGGACGCCGTGTAATCCATCGGGCAGACGAAGTCCAAGAGGCCGCGGTCGCACCACGCCTTCCAGTCCTGCCCCACCTGGTCGCGATGGACGGGCCAGTTGCGGAACACGGCCGCGCTGATCCGGCACTCGGGCCGGGCCTCTTTCACGCGCCGATGGACCTTCTCGACGACGGCCGTGATCTGCGCCCGGCGGAAGTCGAGCCACCTGCCGCGCAGGGCCGCATCCTCCCGCACGTCCGCGGGCCAGCGGGCGACCTTCCGCCCGATTGTCTCCTCGAACCGCCGCCGGCACCCGTCGCAGAAGCAATGGTGATTATTGGGATAACGGATGTAATCGAAATGGATGCCATCCACGTCATACTTCGTGCCGACCTCGACCATCGACTCGATCTCGAGTTTGCGGTTGGCCGGGTGCGACGGGCAGAGCCACCGCGGGTCCGTCTCGCCGCCGAAACTCGCCTGGAGCCGCCCCTCGCGCCGCATCCGGTCGCGGAACGCTTGGGGCGATGAGCCCCGCATCCGCCAGTTCACTTTCCACACGTGGCACTCGATGCCGTGCTTGCGGCAGGCGGCGACGCACGCGGCCACCTGGTCGCCCTGCTCGGCCACCTCCGGGGCGACGGGCAGCACCTCGCTCTCGTAGTACGCCAGGTCCGCCCACAGCATGTTCGGGATGATGGCCGTGAACCCGTTCTCGGCGAGGAGGCGCATCTCTTCGTCCCACGATTGCTCGGACGGGCCGAACGCCGAGTGGCACCACAGGGCCCGGAACTCACCCGTCTCGGACGGCTGGGCCAGGCACCGGGCCCGGGCGAGCAGGCGCCCGGCCTCGGCGGCGGCGTCCACGGCCGCGGGCCACTTCTGCTCGTCCAACCGCCGGCGGGCCTCCTCGTGCCGCGCCGACGCCTGCGCCAGCGTGGACGCGGCCTGCGTGCGGCCCGCCGCCTCGGCCGTCTTCCGGATGCCGCGCGCCGCCGCGTCGAACCCGTCGTACGGGCCCATTCGGCCGATGCGGGCGACGGCGCCCTCGGCCGCCTCCTGCCACAGGCCGGGCGCCAGGTGCCCCGCCAGGGCGAGCAGCATCCGCCGCTTGCGCGCCGCGTCGTCCTCCAGGAGCACGTGGGTCATGAAGATACATCGGTCCGAGGCGATGACGGCCGGCAGACCCGTGTCCGTCCCGTCGGCGCGGAACCAGCGGGCGACGACGCGGGCGCCGCGGCCCGTCGGCCGGGCGGCATGAACGTTCCAGGAGCCTTGTTCGACGCGCGGCGGCACGCCGTCCGGCGCGTTCTCGTTGAAACGCATCTCGGCGAAGTGCCCCCGTTCCTCCTGGCGCACGTGCCGGCCGGAGGCGATGCCCGTCGCCTCGGCCAGCGCCCCCGGCATGCTGTAGAAGGCCAGGAGTTTGCCGCCGCCGTCGAGCCAGGTCGCGACCGTCTTGGACGCAGCCTCAGGCAGGGACGGGTTGTACGGCAAGACGAGCAGGCGCCGGCCCGTCAGGCGGTCGGCGTCGAGGTCCAGGTCGCTCGCCACGTCGACGCGGAGGCCGGCGGCCTCGAACATCCCGGCGGTCTGGCGGGCGTACCGGGCGAAGCCGTCGCCGTCGCCGCCGGCCCGGATGCGCGACTCGGCCCGGACGACGAGGACGCGGGCGGGCCGGCCGAACGCCTCCAGGTCCGCCACGTGCAGCACCGTGTTCTTATCCATGCCCCGCCAGGCGGAGAGGCGGATGATATCGACCTGGCTCCATCCGGCGGGGCGGCCCTCGATCTTCGTGTCGCGCTTCTCGACCGTGACGGTGTGCCACCGGCCCCGGGCCTCCGGCGCCAGCCCCGCCGCGTACCACCCGTCGCCGCTGTGGAAGTACATCGTGAAGTGCCCGACGGGCGAGGGGTCGTCCACATACATCTTGAAGCGTACGCCGCGGCGGCCGGCCAGGTCCACCGGCCCGTGCCGGTCCCAGGAGGCCCGCTCGATGTCCGTGCCGGCGAAGGGGCACGCCAGGCGCAGGCACCGGCGGCCGGCGACCTCCGCCGGTTCGACCTCGGGCGAGCCCCGCATCGGACGCCAGGCCTTCCGCGCCGCGGCGGCGTCCGGGTACGTGCAGGCGTCGATGGTCGCGGCATCCTCGGCGGCGGAGGTGGCGGCGGCCCACAGGATCAGGGCCGCCGCGAGGGCGGCAATGGTCAGCCGTTGGAATCGCATCGTCATTCTCCTTCCTTGGCGGGTGGCATGCTCTCGCGCGCGAAAGCATGTGCCTCCAGTCGCAGGTGCCACGGTTTGCTCGTCAAACCGTGCTGCCCGTTTCCGGGGCACCGATTGACAAGCAATCGGTGGCACCCGGCGTACTGCGCGGCGGGTGCGGAGACCCACCGCGCTCTCGCGCGCGAAAGCATGTGCCTCCAGTCGCAGGTGCCACGGTTTGCTCGTCAAACCGTGCTGCCCGTTTCCGGGGCACCGATTGACAAGCAATCGGTGGCACCCGGCGTACTGCGCGGCGGGTACGGAGACCCACCGCGCACGAGTTACCGTTGTAGTGCTAATCTGCCGGCAGCGGAATGCGGACCTCGTGCTTCTCTTTCGGCTCCAGCGGCAGGGGACGGGCGATCTTCTCGGCCGCCCACCCCTCCCGGTGGACCACGATCCGCTGAAGGTCCCCCGCCGGCAGGGGCTCGACCGTGAGCCGGGCCGACCGCCCGTCCTCGCCCACCGCGAGCGTCATGTGCAGCGGCCCGAACGGCGTCGCGACGCCGCGGAGGCGCGTGACCATCCCCGGCCGGGTCCACGCGCGAGGCAGGCCTTCCAGGAGGTGCAGTTCCCGCCCCCGGTCGATGGCGAGCAGATGGACCGCCAGGCGGATGAACTCCGCCGAGGCCCAGTTGTGCGGCATGTCGCCGACCGCCCGGAACGGCTCGCCGCGCGGCGGCTGTTCCTCCCGCCACGCGAGCAGGGGGGAGGCGTGGTTCGCCATCGCGTACAGGCACCGGGCGGCCTTGGCCCCGTCGCCCTGCCATAGCCATACGTGTCCATAAAACGAGGCGAAGTAGTTCCAGATGCCGCCCGTCATCCACCCGGTGCTCATGACCATGCCCTCGCGCTCCGTGGCGCGGAGCATCGCCAGGTTCGTCGCCACGAGCGGATCGTCCTTCCGGAAGACCTGCCCCGGATAGACGGCGTGGCAGAACGCCCACTGGGCCTTCTGCGGCAGCGTCTCGGCGCCCGCCCGGCCGATGAAGACGGGCAGGTACGGGTGGCCGCGGGCGTCGGTGCGCATGTTGCGGCCGGCGGCGCGGCGGAAGGCGTCGCGGAAGTCGTGGTACTCGGTCTGGAGGATGCGGGCCCGGTCCTCCTTGCCGAGCCACCGGGCCCCCCGGACGGCCGCCTTCAGCCCCGCCAGGTTCCAGTAGACGTTCGTCAGCTCCGCCTTGTCGCGGGCGCCCAGGCCGCCGTCCGGGAAACCCGGCGGCACGAGGCCGTCGTCCAGCGGCGTGTCGTTGGTGTACGTCTCGCGGCGCAGGCGGCGGATGGTGTCGACCGTCTTCTCGAGCCGTGGCCAGACGGACTCCAGCCACGCCTTGTCCCGCGCCAGGCGCGCGTGCCGGACGCACGCCCACAGCACGATCCCGTTTTCCTTATAATATCGGTTGATAAGTTCGAACCGCCCGTCCGGCTGCTGGTGGCTCAGCATGTAGGTGATGCCGGCCCGCGCGTCGTCGGCGGCGCCGAGCATGGCGGCGGTCTCCAGGAGGAACGCCCCGTCCACGATCCAGAGGCCGCGGTAGCACGTGGGCCCGACCTGGAAGGCGGGCAGCCCGCCCTTGATCTCGCGGGCCTGCCAGATGTTGCGGATCGAGGCGTCGATGAGCGCCTGGACGCCGCGGTCGGGCACCTGCACCCGGCCGTAGGGCAGATCGGCCCTGCGCCAGTACGCCTCGGCCCTGTTGCGGAGGGCGACGGCCTCGCCGGCGGTCTTCGGCCGGGCGACGGGCGGGGTGCCCGCCGCGTGCGTGATGCAGAGGCGGGCCGTCTCGCCCGCCGGGATCGTCATCGGCGCGAGCGCCGCCCGCCACGTCACCTTGCCGTCGCGCTTCGCCCCGACGATGCGGCGGGAGGCGAAGACCGCCTCGCGGTCCGAGACCGCCAACCGCTGCGTCTCCACGTCCACCCGCAGCGGCACGTACGCGTCGGCGACGATGTACGGCGAGACGGTGCGCGGCGCCTCGCCCGTGTTCGTCACGTGGACGAGCAGACAATCGTTGCGGGTCACCTTCGGCACCTCGCGGCTGGAGGGGTAGACGGCGGCGAGGGCCTCGCCGTCGAGGCGGCCGGCCAGGAGGGCGGCATCGTCGGCCTCCGCGGCCGGCTCGAAGACCCACAGGGCGTTCAGGATCGTGTTCTTGTCGGACGCGGACTCGTGGGCGGCGACGCGGACGGCGATGTGCCCGTCACCGTCGGCGTCGCGGGCGTCGAACCAAAACGCCCCGGCCACGTTCTTGCCCAGGTCGCCGATCGTGTCGACGGTGTGCGGCTCGGCGCCTTCGACCCGAAGCACCTGGACCCGCCGGCCGGCGTGGTCGTGGTACCCCTCGCACAGGGCGAGGGCGACGGTGGCCCGCGCGCCCGCCTCCACCTTGGCGAGGTACCCGATCGATCCCTGCATGTGCACCGCGATCGTGCCGAGCCACGGGTTCACGCCCTCCGGCGGATGGGCCCACCGGTCGAACACCTTCCCGCCGTCCGTCCGGCGGACGGGCACGGCCGGGGGCGGCGCGGAAGCGCCGAGCGATTCCGTGACGGCAAACGCCTCCTCGACGATCGCCAGGCCCGGCGCCCGGCGGACCGTCCGGACGATAGGCACGCGCGGCGACAGGAGCGTCTGGCCCATCTGCTCGGCGTCCGGGGCGACCTCGACGGCGAGGCTGAGGCCGAACTGGGCGGCCCCGCCGCGCCAGTGGTACCGGAGCCGGCCGCGATGGTCGACGAGCGTCTTCTGCGGATCGTCCGGCAGGCAGGTGGCCGTCTGCCACTCGGGCGGGGCCCAGCGGAAGTCGACGCGCATCGGATCGTTGCGCTCCGCGACCGGCGGCGCCTCGGCGCCCGCGGGCGCGGTCATCAGCGTCAGGCCGGCGGCCGCACAGACGATCCAAAGACCGCCCGTGCCGCTGCGGCCGTTTGTCAACGGGCGTCGCATGGGGCGTCTCCTGTGGGATGGGTCCGCTGACGAGTGTACCGCGGGTGCGGACGAGGTCAATCGCGAAGCGCGGGTGGCCGCCGCGGTGCCGGGAACGTCAAACGCAGAAGCGGGCCGCGGTGCCGGGCGTTCTGCCGCGTCGGCCGCCTCCGGCGTTGCCATGCCGTCCCCCACACCGTACCATGTCACCTTATTCGGCGAGCGCGCTGACCCGCAGGGAAGGATGCCGCGTATGAGTGAATGGAGCACCGACCGCCTGGAGGCGTGCGTCCGGCGGCACCTGCCGGAGGCCGACGGGCCCGTCACCTTCGAGCGCATCCGGACGGGCAAGTTCAACACGTCGTACTACGTGCATGCGGGCGGGGAGGACCTGGTGCTCCGCATCGCCCCACCCGCCGGCGCCGTCTTCTGCTTCTACGAGCGCGGCATGATGAAGCAGGAGCCGGCCATCCATCGCCTGCTCCGCGAGGAGACCCGCGTGCCCGTGGCGCGGGTGGTCGCGCTGGACGACTCGCGCGAGACCATCGACCGCGACTTCCTGCTGATGGAGCGGCTGCCGGGCACCGCCCTCTCGGACGGGCCGGCGTGCGACCCCGACCGCATCCTGGAAGCGGTCGGCCGGTGCCTGGCCGAGGTCCACGCCCTGACGGCCGACGCGTACGGGTACCTGGGCGCCCATCGGCCGATGGAGCCGCAGACAACGTGGGCCGAGGCGTTCCGCGTCATGTGGGGCAAGTTGATTGAGGATATCGTCGCCACGAGCCACTACGATGCGGCGGAGGCGAAGCGGCTCGTCGGCCTGCTCGAAGCGCACCTCGCCCTCTTCGACCGGCCCGCCGAGGCCAGCCTCCTGCATATGGACATCTGGAGCCAAAACCTGCTCGTCGACGGCGAGGGGCGGCTCTCGGGCATCGTCGACTGGGACCGCGCCCTGTGGGGCGACCCGGAGATCGAGTTCGCCGTGCTCGACTACTGCGGCATCTCGCGGCCGGCGTTCTGGCGCGGGTACGGCCGCGAGCGGGACACGTCGCGCCAGGCCCGGCTGCGGGGCGTGTTCTACTTCCTCTACGAACTCCAGAAGTACATCGTCATCCGCCACGGCCGCAGCGGCGACCCCGCAGCCGCCCGGCGGTACAAGCGGGAGGTGATGCACGTGGTGGAGCGGCAGTTGGCGTGAGGGCGAGGGCGCGGAAGGTTTGGCATTTGTCATTCTGAGCGCAGCGAAGGGGCTCGCCGTGCCAGCGGCGAGACGGCACAGACCACGGCGAGATGCTTCGGCCCCCAAGGGGGCCTCAGAATGACAAACGCCTGGCTTGTTCGCGGCGGGCCGGGAGGCCCGCTGCGCTACCCCCATGGCCACGCCCCCTTGAGCCGTAGGGTGGTGGTTCTCCGCGACCACCGCACGGAATCGTGTCTTATGTGTGGCCCGGCCGGGAGAGCGCGGAGTGGCAAGCCATCTGTGGCACCGGCGCCCGCAGCGCGGCGGAGTCCTTCGTGGTTCCGCCGCTCCGGGCTGGACGAGGGCAGGGACGGCATGCTACAATCCTCCGCCCCACCGCCGCGGAGAGGTGGCAGAGTGGACGAATGCACCGGTTTCGAAAACCGGCGTGCCTTCGGGCACCGGGGGTTCGAATCCCCCCCTCTCCGCCAGACCATTTCGGATTGCCGATTTCGGGTTTCGGATTGCGGACTCGTGCGTCGCAACGAAGCACTGCGCCGCAGAACAGCATTTCGGTTAGTTCTGGTGACACACACCAATGGCATTAAGATAAGGATTCTGACGGGCCCCAGGCCCTGCACGGTCGCGGCAGAATCGGCCTTCAGGACGCGCCAGAGCGGTTACCTGCAGGCGGTTTCTCGTGTCAGACGGCCTCTGTGCTGCTTAACTTAATGCCATTGGTGACACACACCTTATCTCCCAAGAAGATCCGCTGCCGACGGTTGCCGCGCTGCGTGAGACGGTGCGGCACCCCGGCACCACGACTCGTGCGAGGGGGGTCATGGGGCCTCGCTACCGCGCCTCGCCGCTCGGATCAAGGGAATCAGAGTGCGTGTCACCGGAACTCCCCCGGAACTCCCCCGGCGGGGACGCCACAGGCCGGCCTCGATCATCCCCCGCCGCAGCCATTCGCGGCCGCCGGCGACGGCGTCCCGCTCGGCCAGCGTCTCGGCCTGTGTCAGCCGCTCGGCGGCCAGCGGTTCGATCATCTTCAACCGGTCCCGTTCCTTCCGGCTCATGCGTGGCGCCATCCGTGTGTTCCTCCCGAGATTCCACATGGGAACAGGACCATTCTACTTTGCACGAACCGGACATTACCACGTTGCTGCAACAGCAGCCGCGGAATGTCGTTGAAACACCTCCCGCAGGGCGGTACCATTCCGGGTTCTGAACGGCGGCCCAACGTCCAGAGGGTAGAGCCCCAAGTCAACAGCGAACGACGTGAAAGGCAGTCCACCGTCCAACGTCAAGAGCCCATCGTCAACCGCCGCAGCGCGGCACCGCGCGCCCGCCGTTGACCCTGGACTTTGGATTTTGGACCTTGGACCAAGATTCCCATGCCCAACCCGTACAAACCGACGCTCAACCTGCCGCAGACCGACTTCCCGATGCGCGCGAACCTCGTCCAGCGCGAGCCCGCCATCCGCCGGCAGTGGGACGAGACGGACCTGTACGGCCAGATCCGGGCCGCCGACCATCCCCAGGGCCGGTACCTGCTGCACGACGGCCCGCCGTACGCCAACGGCGACATCCACATCGGCACGGCCGTCAACAAGGTCCTGAAGGACCTCGTCGTCAAGTACAAGACGATGCGGGGGTTCGACGCGCCGTACATCCCGGGGTACGACTGCCACGGGCACCCCATCGAGCACGCCGTCCGCAAGACGCTGGGCAAGCAGGCGGCCGGGATGCCGGTCGTCGAGATCCGCAAACGGTGCGAGGCGTACGCCCGCGAGTTCGTCGAGAAGCAGAGCGAGCAGTTCCGGCTGCTGGGCGTCCTCGGCCGCTGGGAGCAGCCGTACCTGACGCTCGAGCCGCAGTACGAGCGGCGGGAGATGGAGACGCTCGCGCACCTGGCGGACGCCGGCCTCATCCACCGCGAACTGCGGGCCATCCACTGGTGCGCCACGTGCGAGACGGCCCTGGCGGAGGCCGAACTGGAGTACGAGGACGAGACCGGGCCGAGTTTGTACGTGCTGTTC
>CAZNYC010000084.1:0-9414 GCA_964577175.1 uncultured Anaerolineales bacterium | reverse complement strand
GGAGGCCGAACTGGAGTACGAGGACGAGACCGGGCCGAGTTTGTACGTGCTGTTCGCCCTCACGGACGAGGCGGCCGGCCGCCTGCCCGACCCGCTCACCGGCCGGCACGTCCACCTAATGGTCTGGACCACCACGCCGTGGACGCTGCCGGCGAACCTCGCCGTCGCGGTCCATCCGGACTATCGCTACGCCGCCATCCGTTACACGAAAAAAGGCAAAGAGACCATCGCGATCGTGGCGGAAGACCTGGTCGAAACCGTCGCCGAGGGCGCGGGGCTCGGCGAGGTCGAGACCGTCGCGACGCTGGCGGGCAAGGACCTGGCGGAACTGACGTACGACCATCCGTTTATGGGTCCCCCGCCGCACGCAGAGGCCCGGCAGGTGTGGGCCGACCCGACGATGGTCACGCTGGACGAGGGCACGGGCCTGGTGCACTCGGCCCCGGGGCACGGGCGCGAGGACAACCTGATGGGCCTGCGGTTCGGCATCCCCGCCTACAGCCCGGTCGATCCCCGCGGCCGCATGGACGACACCGTCCCCGAATGGATTCGCGGCAAGACGGTGTGGGAGGCCAACCCCCTCATCGTGGAGCACCTCCAGGCGTCGGGGCACCTGGTCCACCACAGCACAGGTCACGCCCACCGGTACCCGCACTGCTGGCGGTGCCACGAGCCGGTCATCTTCCGGGCCACCGAGCAGTGGTTCGTGGCGCTGGACGACGCGGACCTCGGCAAGAGCCTGCGGCACCAGGCGCTGGAGGCGGTGGGTGGCGTCCAGTGGGTGCCGGCGTGGACGGAGTCGCGGATCCGGGCGATGATCGAGACGCGGCCGGACTGGTGCATTTCGCGGCAGAAGGTGTGGGACGTGCCGATCCCGGCCCTCCACTGCCGGGCGTGCGGCCATGCTCTCCTGACCGGCGACATGATGCGCGCCGCCGCCGCCTACTACGGCGCGCACGGGTCCGGGGCGTGGTACGAGGCCGAGCCGGCCGACGTCTTCGGCGAGGTGCCCGCCTGCCCCGCGTGCGGGGCCGCGGACTGGCGCAAGGAGACGGACGTCTTCGACGTCTGGCTCGACTCCGGCGTCTCGTGGGCCGGCGCGTGCGAGGCCGAAGGCTTCGACGTGCCGGTGGACCTGTACCTGGAGGGCTCGGACCAGCACCGGGGGTGGTTCCAGTCGAGCCTGATCATGGGGGTGGTGGCCCGCGGCCAGCCGCCGTACCGCACGTGCATCACGCACGGCTTCGTGGTGGACGAGGAAGGCCGCAAGATGTCGAAGAGCCGCGGCAACACGGTCAGCGTGCTCGAGGAGGTGAACCGCCTGGGGGCGGACGTGTTCCGCCTGTGGGTCTCGAGCGTCGATTACGCCTGCGACATCCGGGCCTCCGACACGCTCATCGCGAACCTCCAGGACGCCTACCGCAAGATCCGCAACACCCTGCGGTTCCTCATGGGGAACCTGGCGGACTACGACGCTTCCCGGCACGCCGTGGCGATGGGCGACCTGGAACCGATCGACCGGTGGCTGGCGGCCCGCACGGAGCAACTGGTGGCCGACGTGACCGGCCAGATGGAGGCGTTCCAGTTCCACCGGGTGTACCAGTTCGTGCACCTGTTCTGCGCGAACGAGTTGAGTTCGTTTTATCTCGACGTGCAGAAGGACCGGCTGTACTGCGACGGGGCGGACTGGCCCCGCCGCCGCAGCGCCCAGACGGCGATGGCGCGGGCGGCCGAGGTCCTGGTGCGGCTCATCGCGCCCGTCCTGTGCCACACGGCCGAGGAGGCGTGGCAGCATCTGCCCGCCCCGGCCGACGGCGGGCGCGAGCCGAGCGTCCACCTGGCTCGATGGCCCGAGGTCGACCCCAACGTGCTGGACGAGGACCTGCTGGCCGAGTGGGAATGGCTCCAGGCGGTCCGCGGCGACGCGTACGCCCTGCTCGAACGGTTCCGCGCGGGCTCGCGCTTCGACAAGCACACCGAGGCGCGCGTGGCCCTGGCCGTGGCGGACGAAAAGGAACGGGCCCGCCTCCAGGAACTGGGCGAGGCGGCGCTGGCGGACCTGCTGCTCCTGTCGGAACTGCGGCTCGTGGCGCCCGACGAGATGGACGCCCAGGACGGCGAGGCGGTGACGCCCGAGGGCGAGGCGTCGCCGCGCTTTCCGGCGGCCGTCCTCCTGCCGCAGGAGTACGCACGCTGCGAGCGGTGCTGGAACCATCGGCCCAGCGTCGGCGACGGCGACCCGGCGGACCTGTGCGACCGCTGCCGCCGGGCGGTGGAAGAGACGACGTAGCGCGCCCGAGCAATACCGTTCGAGCCCGCCGCGGAAGCGGCAGGTTATCACCAACTGCCATGGCACGGACCACCGCCAATCGTAAGTGACCGGTTGCTCCCGCAGCCGGCTCGAACGACGGCGGGTTCGAAAAGCAGGGCGCGCCGTGCCCCCGAAGGTCACGACCCCAGGAGCAACCCATGACCGACACCTACCAACCCGACCCCACGCAGGAGACCATCGCGCGGTTCGAGCGGCACGTCATCGGCAACTACCCGCGGCTGCCGAAGGTGGCCGTCCGCGGCGAAGGGCCCTATCTCTGGGACGCCGACGGCAAGCGGTACCTGGACCTCTTCAGCGGCTGGGCCGTCACGGGCGTGGGGCACTGCCATCCGCGCCTGGTCCAGGCCATCGCCGAGCAGGCCGGCCGGCTGCTCTACATGCCCAACACGTGGTACACCGAACCGCAGGGCCGGCTGGCCGAGTGGATCGCCACCACCGGATTCGGCGGCCAGACGTTCTTCTGCAACTCCGGTGCGGAGGCGAACGAGGCGGCGCTGAAACTGGCCCGGCTGGCCACGGCGCGCGGCAAGTACAAGATCATCACGTTCGAGAACAGTTTCCACGGCCGGACCTTCGCCGCCATCACCGCCACCGCCCAGCCGAAGTACCAGGAAGGGTTCCAGCCGCTCGTGCCGGGGTTCGTCTACGCTCCACTGAACGACATGGACGAGGTCGAGCGCCTCGCCGACGAGGAAACCTGCGCCGTCCTCCTGGAGGTCGTCCAGGGCGAGGGCGGCGTGAACCTCGTCGACCCGGACTTCTTCCGGGCCCTCCGCGACCTGTGCGACCAGCGCGGCATGCTGCTCATCGTCGACGAGGTCCAGACGGGCGTCGGCCGCTGCGGCACATGGTGGGGGTATCAGGCGGTCGGGAATGCGGAAGGTGGCACGGGGAATGCGGAACCGATGAGCGCCGAGGAGGGGGGCGAGGAGGACCGTTTAGCCGCGACGCGAAGCGGCGCGCGCGAACCCGCCGGCGATGCCGCCCCGCAACCCAATCCGGATTCCGAATCCCGAAATCCGCAATCCGAAATCGTCCCGGACATCATGACGATGGCCAAGCAGTTGGGCGGGGGCACGGCCATCGGCGCCATGTGCGCCCGGCCCGAGGTGGCCGAGCACCTGAAGCCCGGCACGCACGCGTCGACGTTCGGCGGGAACCCGCTCGCCGCCGCCGCCGGCTGCGCCGTCTTCGAGATCATCCGCGACGAGGACCTCCTTCAGAACGCGCAGCACACGGGGCGGTACCTCCGCCGCCGGCTCCTGGAACTGAAACAGGAGATGCCCGTCATCGCGGAGGTGCGCGGCGTGGGGCTGATGATCGGCGTGGACCTGGCGCAGAACGGAAAAGACCTCGTCTCGGCGTGCCTGGAGAAGGGCCTGCACATCAACTGCACGCACGAGACGGTCCTGCGCATCATGCCGCCGATGAACATCACCCGCGAGCAACTGGACGAGGGCCTCGACATCCTCGCCGGCGCGATGCGCCAGTGGCAGCCGTCGGGCGCGTAGCGTCACGCAGCCCTTTTAGAGCCTATCCGAATCACCCCTCGTCGGCCCGAGGCCGAGCGAGGCGGCCGCAGGCAAGGAGGGCGAAGCAGGCAACCCGTCTCCGGGTTGGCGATGCAGCCCGACGCCGGCTACGGTCGCCGCAGCCGGCCGAAGCCAGAGGGGTATTCGGATAGGCTCTTAGCCGCGAGGCCAAGCCGAGCGCGTTCCGGGCTCGAATAAGGTGAAGCCACATGCCATCCCGCCGCCGCGACGCCGACCGCCTCCGCGCCGTCCGCATCACGCCGGACTTCATCCCAAGCGCCGACGGCTCGTGCCTCATCGCCGTCGGCCGGACCCGCGTCGTCTGCACCGCGACCATCGAGGACCGCGTGCCGCGCTGGCTCATGGGCACCGGCCGCGGATGGGTGACGGCCGAGTACGGCATGCTGCCGGCCTCGGGGGGGCAGCGGATCCGCCGGCCGGGACCCGGCGGGACGAGCAGCCGCGGCACCGAGATCCGCCGGCTCATCGGCCGGTCCCTGCGGGCCGGCATGCGCCTGGAGACCCTCGGCCAGAAGCAGATCATCGTCGACTGCGACGTCCTGGAGGCCGACGGCGGCACCCGCTGCGCCGCCATCACCGGCGGATGGGTGGCCCTGGCCCGCGCCGTCGCCCGCGGACGCCGCGAGCAGCGCCTCCCCACCGACACCCCGGACCCCGTCGTCGAGCAGGTCGTGGCCACCAGTTGCGGCATCGTGGACGGCCGGCCCCTGCTGGACCTCGACTACGCCGACGACAGCGCCGCCGACGTCGACGCCAACATCGTCATGACCGCCTCCGGGCGGCTCATCGAGGTCCAGGCCTCCGGCGAGGAGGCCACCTTCAGCGGAGCGGACCTGAAGCGGCTGCTGCGCCTGGCCCGGCAAGGCTGCGAAACGCTGGCCAAGCACCAGGCCCGCGCGGTACAAAAGGGGTAACGGCGGCCGGCGCCGCCACGACGGAAGGAGTCCCCCCATGTTCCCACCCCGGCAACGCATCCTCGCGGCGGTGGTGACGGCCGCCGCCGTCGCCCTGGCCGCCCTCCCCGGCTGCTACCGCGGCGCCACGCGCACCGAGGCACCGACGCTGACCGTCGTCCTGCTGGAGTACAAGGGTCCCCAGGCCGCCTCCGCCGCCGACCGCCTGGCCGGCGAACTCGAGGCCCAGGGGTTGGACGAGGTCTTCACCGTCAAGGGGCACGAGTACGCGGCCGTCTGCGTCGGCCGGTACGGCTCCTGGAAGGATCCGGCGGCGGACCGGATGCTCCGCCGCGTCCGCAGCATCCGCGACGCCCAGGGCCAGTACCCGTTTGCGGGCGTCATGCTCATGCCCGTGCCCGAACCCCTGCCCGAGAACCCCTGGCCGGTCCAGGAGGCGGCCGGCCAGTACACGCTGATCGTGGCCAGTTGGCAGCGCCCCGGCCGGATGAGCCGGGCCCAGGCGTACGCCCGCCGGCTCCGCGACGAAGGGTACGAGGCGTACGTGTATCACGGCCCGTCGAAGAGCACCGCCTCGGTCGGCGCGTTCGGGCCCGGGATCTTCGACGACCCCGCCAAGGTGGGCCGGCCCGACGCCAGGCCGAAGGTTGTGGACCCGAAGATCAAGCGGCTTCGGGACGCGTTCGGCACGCTCGTCCTCGAGGGCGAACGGGCCCCCGACGAGGCGAACCTCAAACCGTACGTCGCGATCATCCCCGGCCGGCGGTCGGCGGCCGCCGACCTCGGCCCCCACCTGCCGGAGGCCCTGTATCGCCTGACGATCTCGCTCGTCGACACGAAGACCGGCCTCATCGACAGCGGGCACCGCGCCGCCGGCGTCGCCCAGGGCCGCGACCAACTCCCCACCCTCGTCGGGGCGCTCGTCCGGCAACTGATAAAGCAACTGGACCCCGATACGCAGGCCCGGGTGGGCGTGGCGGGCGTGGCCGCCGATCCGGACGACCCGAACCGCGCCACCGTCGAGGCCCTCGTCCTGGAGTCCCTGCCGGCCGCTCTTGGCACGGCCGGCGCCGGCAAGATTCGTCTCTACAGCCGTGAAGGCACCGTCCAGATGTTCCGCGCCCGCAACCTGACGGTCGAGCAGGCCCTCCGCACCCCGCACGTCGTCGAGGCGCTGGAGGGGCTCGACTTCGTCGTGATCGCGCGGCTCACGCGGCAGATGTGACGGCCGGAGGTCCCACGGACATTCCGCGCGGCGTATCTCCTGATGCACCGCGTGAGACGAGAAGGGCAGCCATGCCCCGCACGCTGGTCATCGGCACGCGGAACCGCGGCAAGTTCCGCGAGATCGCCGCCATCCTCGCCCCGCTCGACGTGGACCTCGTGCCGCTCGACGCCTTCGACGACGTGCCCACCGTCCCCGAGACGGGCGAGACGTTCGAGGCCAACGCCCGGGCCAAGGCGCTCGGCTACGCCCGCGCCACCGGCCGATGGGCCCTGGCCGACGACTCCGGCCTGGTGGTCGACGCGCTCGGGGGGGCGCCGGGCGTCCGCTCCGCCCGTTACGGCGGCGGGCAGGGCGATGATGCGGCCAACAACGCCGCCCTCATGCGGGCCCTGGCCGACCAGCCGCCCGAAACCTGGACCGCCCGGTTCCGCTGCATCATGGCCCTGGCCACGCCCGAGGAGGTCCTCGCCGTCGCCGGGGGCACGTGCGAGGGCGTTATCACGGACACCCCCGCCGGGTCCAACGGCTTCGGGTACGACCCCCACTTCTACCTGCCGGACCGCGGCCGGACGATGGCCCAACTGCCGCCCGAGGAGAAGAACCGCATCAGCCACCGGGCCCGCGCCCTGGCCGCCATCAAAGACCGCCTGGCGGCGCTGCTGTAGTGCCGCCGCGCCCCGAGCCCGCCGCGGGAGCGGCGGGGCATCATCATCCGCCGGGGCATGGGCCATGCAAGATGAGGATGACCGGGTGCTCCCGCACCCGGCTCGAACGGCGCAGGGCACACCCGGCATCGGCGCTTCCCGCCGAACGCGACCGCGACTTCTCTCCCGCCCGCGGGTTTAAGCCCTCCGCACGGTTTCCTGCGCGGCGGGTCTCCGCACCCGCCGCGCAGCGCTGCCGAGACGCGCAGTCGCGCGGTGGGGACGGAGACCCACCGCGCCCTCATGCGACCTCAAGGCACACGAACCGCTCGTGCACACAATGCGCACCCTCCCATCGAGCCACGCGATCATCCTCCTGGCCGCCGCGGTCCTGCTCGCGGCGGGGTCGCCGTGCGGTGCGCGCGGCACGGGCGGGTTCCTGCGCGAGTGGACGGTCTGCGGCCCGCTGGACGGCCGGCGCCTCGACGCCCCCGCCCTTGCCGACGACTTCGCCACCTGGCCCGGCCGGCACGCCGGCGGCGGCGTCTGGCTCCCCATCGAGGCCGAACCCAACGGACGTATCGACCTCGACGCCCTCTTCCCGAACGCCGACACCGGCACCGCCCTCCTCTTCACCTTTTTCGAGGTGCCGGAGGACGGCAAGTACCGTCTGCGGATCGGCAGCGACGACGCCGTCCGCGCCGAGATCGACGGCCGCACCGTCCACACTCGCGACGTCCACCGGTCCTGGCGGGCCGACCAGGACACCGTTCCCGTCCGTCTGTCGGCCGGTTGGCACCGCCTGCTCGTGCGGGTGGTGAACCACGGGGGGGAGTGGGCGGCGTCGGTCCGTGTCGCCGACGCCCGCGACCAACCCCTCGACGTGCGGCACCGGGCCGCGTGCCCCGGTCCCCTGGAGGCGACGTATCGCCTCGATGAGCCCGCCACCGTCGGCGAACGGGCGGAGGCAGCCAAGTACCTGGCCGAGGCCACGACGCGGCTGCGGGCGGACCTGGAGGCCGCCCTCCCCCCGCTCGCCGAGACGCCGGAGGGGTACGTCGCCTTCGCCGAGTATCGTAGCGCCCGCGACCTGGGGCGGCGGTTCTTCGAGGCCCTGGCCGTCCTGTGGGGCGAAGCGCTCCGGGAGCAGCCGAACCCCGAACGGGTCCGGGCCCAGCAGCACCGGGCGGAGGAGGCGGCCCGGGGCTTCTCGGAGGTCCTGGCCCGCGCGACCGACCACCTGGCCGCCGACCTCCATCACCACCACGACATATGGAAGCGGCTGGGCGACGACGCCCTTTCCCGCCGCGACCTCTCCCGCGCCGCCCTCCGCGTGGCGCGGCTCATCACGCGGACGCGTCGGCTGGCCGAACGCATCGAGTCCGAGCGGATCCTCGCCGCACGATTCGAGAACGACATCCGCAACTTCCGCCAGCGGGACGTGGCAGTGCTCGTCCGCGACGCCGACGGCCGGCCCGTCCCCGGCGCCGTCGTCGAGATCGTCCAGACGGGCCACGACTTCACGTTCGGATGCAACCTGTTCGCGTTCGGCCGGTGGGGCGAGAAGAACCGCGTGTACGAGCGGCGGTTCGCCCACCTCTTCAACCTGGCGGTGGTGCCGGCGTACTGGCCGGTCATCGAGCGGCAGCGCGGGCGGCCGGACTACGGCCGTCTCGACGCCGCCGTCCGCTGGTGCCGCGAGCACGGCATCCGCGTCCGCGTCCATCCGCTCGTCTGGTCGGAGGCCGTGCCGCGCTGGGCCGACCCCCTGGACGCCGACGCCGTCCGCCACGCCCTGCGGGCCCACGTGGGGCGGACGGTCCGGCGGTATCGCGCGGGCGTCGCCACCTGGGACGTGGTCCACAACCCGAACGGGTCGACGCATCTCGGCAAGGCGGAGGTGGCGGCCGCCGAGGCCTTGGCGTGGGCCCGGGCCGCCGACCCGGCCGGCGCCCTGCTCCTGACGGCGGACGAGCCGGCGTCGCTGGCTTCCGCGGTCGGCGGGGAGGATGCGGCCGGCCCGCGGCCGGACGCCGTCGGCGTGACGGCCCATCAGCACGAGGGGGTGTGGTCGCTCGGCCGCCTGCGGAAAACCATCGCCGCCGCCGGCCGGACGGGCCGGCCCGTGCACGTCTCGGCCGTCACGATCATCGGCGACGCCCAGACCGAGGCGGAGCAGGCCGAGGCCGTCCGGCACTTCTACACGGCGGCGCTGGCCGACCGGCGGGTGGCGGGGATTACCTGGTGGGACCTCTCGGACCGGTTCGCGTGGCGGAACGCGGCCGCGGGGCTGCTGCGGGCGGACCTCTCCCCCAAACCCGCCTACCACGTGCTGGAAGACCTCATCCATCGGCGGTGGCGGACCGACGCCGCCGGCCGGACCGACGCCGCCGGACGCATCCGGGCCCGCGTCTTCTTCGGGACGTACCGCCTGACGGCCCGGCTTGAGGGGCGCGAGACGACCCGCGAGGTGCACCTGGGACGGGCGGGCCCCGAGACGGCCGAACTCCACCTGCCGCCGGGAAGGTGAGCGATTGCGACGTTCGAGCCGGGGGCTTTCGAAACGCCTGCCGTTGGAGCCGGCCGCCGTTCGGGCCGGCCGCGGACTTGTCCGCCGTAGCCCGAAGGGCGAAGGCGGAAGCGGCCGGTCACGCGCGAATGGCGGCGCTTCTCTGCCACGGCGGATGGGGATGACCCGCTGCTCCCGCAGCGGGCTCGAACGGCGCACGCCGCCTCGAAACGC
>CAZNYC010000083.1:0-18147 GCA_964577175.1 uncultured Anaerolineales bacterium | reverse complement strand
ACTTCGTCGGCGGAGTCGCTTCGAGTTGCTTCTCGAGCGCCGCATCCAGGCCGCCCATCGGATGCCCTTCCCACACGACCTCGCCCGAGGGCGCGATGATGAACGCGTGCGGGATGCCCCGAACGCCATAGGTCTGGCCGCTGTTGCTGCCCCCGCCCACGGGGTACGGCATGTTCATCTCTTTGGCGAACGGCTCGACGGTCTCGCGCTTTTCGTTCGTGAGGCTGACGAACGCCACCCCCTTGCCCTTGTACTCGTTGTACATCTTGGCGAGATGCGGGATGGTCGTCCGGCACGGCGGGCACCAGGTGGCCCAGAACTCCAGGACGACGACCTTGCCCCGCAGGCCCTCAAGGCTGAGCGGATCGCTGTTGAGCCAGTAGTCGGCCTGGATCTCCGGGGCTGCGTCGACCGCGGGGGAGGCCGCCTCCGCCGCATCACCGGCCGGCGGATCGGCAGCCGCCGGCTCTGTGGGCGGATCGTCCTCCGGCGCACTCGGTGACTCCTTGCAGCCCGGCAATCCGAACACCACCACCAGCACGCCTGTCAGCACAAGCCATCGGTTCATTGCAGCGCTCCTATGCATGCCGCGTCAGGGACCCGTCGGTCGGGGACCCGGTTCACTTCTCGATCTTCGAGAGCATCTCCTTGGCCTGCCGGGCGAAGCCCGTATCGGGGTACTTCTCCGTCACCTTCCTGAGGTAGGGCGCGGCCTTGGCGGGCATGCCGGCCTTCAGGAAGTTGCGGGCCATCGAGAGCCAGCCCATGCACTCCTTTTCGGCGGCCCGGTCGGCGATGCGGGCCATCAGGACCGCGTCGCTGCGCATGGCCTCGGCCTTGGCGGCGGCGGCCGCGCCGGCCTCGGTGCCGGGATGGGCCTCGGCCAGGGCCTCGTACGCCTTCAGGCGGGCCGCGGGGGGCATCTCCGGCGTCTTCTTCTCCAGTTCGGCGAGCGCCTCGGCCGCCACGCGCTGCCGGCGGCCTTCCTCGATGGCGGCGTGGATGGCCTCATCCTTGTGCAGTTCGGCGCGGCGCGCCTGGGCCGTTTCGGCCAGGTCCGAGTCGCCGGCCAGGACGGCGACGTCACTGAGGGCCACGTCCGCCTCGTAGTATTCCTTCTTCTTGATGTGCTCCTCGGCCTCGGTGTTGCGGGCCTCGGCCCGGGCGGTCAACTGCTCCCGGACGGCCGCAACACGCTTCTTGATTTCAGGGTCCCCCTCAGGGGCCCTGATGCGGTCGAGCATGGCGGCCGCCCGCGCATGCTGTGCCTCGCCGACCGCGTCCTCGACCTTCTTCAGCAAGGCCAGGGCCTGGGCCTTCTCCTTGGGCGAGAGGAGGGTGGGCGGGTTCGTGCGGAGTTGCTCTTCGATGGCTCCCTCGAGCCCGCTGTCCCCCGGGTGCCCGCGCCAGACGACCTTGCCGGCCACGTCGACGACGAAGGCATGCGGAATGCCTCGCACCCCGTAGACGCCCTTCGACTGGCTGCCGCAGCCCACGGCGTAGGTCATGCCCATCTGTCCGGCGAACGGCTCGACCTTGGATTTCGGCTCATCGGTCAGGCCGATGATGACGACGCCCTTGTCGCCGTATTTCTCGTGCAGTTCAATCAGATGGGGGATGGTGGCGCGGCACGGCGGGCACCAGGTGGCCCAAAACTCCACGACCGCGATCTTGCCGCGCAACTTCGCCAGCGACAGCCGCGGCGCGTTGAGCCAATCGGTGGCCGAGATCTCGGGAGCCCGCTGCCCCACGCTGACCGCAGCCGTGGCGGGCGAGGCGAGGGCCGCGGTCAGCAGCCCTGCCAACGCCAGGTAGGTCACTCTGAAGGGTGCCATGGCGGGTCCTCCTTTCGTTATCGCGAGTCATCGCGGATTATATGCTTCACGCACCTATTGTACGCTCAGACAGCGCCGAACCCAACCGGTTCCCCATTTTTGGCCTCATGGCCGCGTGAGGCACGAGCCCATGAGACGGAGACGGCGTGGCATCACCCCGTACGGCAGGCCGGGCGGGTGTATTCAGGTGTCGGCACGAATGGCGTGGCAGGAACGTGGCGGGCGTCGCGCTTCGGCAACAGCGCGGAAGCATAGCGCTCGCCCATTTGGCCCGGCGCCATCCTTGACGCCGCACGGTCCGGCTGGCATAATGCCATGTCCGGACGGCCTTTCGCGTGGTGAGCGTAGCTCAGCCGGTTAGAGCACCTGGTTGTGGTCCAGGGGGTCGGGGGTTCGAATCCCCTCGCTCACCCCACTTCTTCCTTTGCCGGCAGCACCGTCCATACCCGCCAGATTGGGCAGCGCCACCGCGGCGCGTCATGCACGGATTGACAATCAATCGGTGGCACCCGGAGCGCGGGCCGCCTTACGTCCGCAGGGACGGCGGTTTGGGTTTCGGTTCGGCCGGCGGAGGGGGCGGCTGGTCCAGCCGTTCGCGAAGCCGGTGCACCTCGTCCTTCAGGGCCGCCACGTCGCGGGCGAGGTCTTCCCGCCGGTGGGCCTCGCGCGTCACGGCCGCTGAGGCGCACAGCAGAATCGTCACCACGAACACCAGCGCCGCCGTCAGGACGAGGACGGCGGGGTCGAGGCCCACCCATCCCGCCACCGTCGTGCATACGGCGGGGACGGCCGTCAGCACGAGCAGCAGGAGGGCGGCGACGACCCACAGGGCGGCGTACTCCTCCCGCAGCCGGCGCTTGCGGATCAGGTAGAACGTCACCACCAGCAGCACCAGTTCCAGGACGAGCAGCAGGATGCGTTCCGGCCACGTCATTAGGCCACCTCCCCTTCCGACCGGAGCGTCGTCGCGCGGCCGCCGGCAAACCCACGGTCGAGCGGCGTCTCCGGGCGCGTATGATAGCCGCCCGCGTCCCGCGCCTCAAGAAAACATCCGGCCGGGGCTTGCGCGCGGACGAGCCGACGTTTCACGGAGGATGGCATGGCCACCCGATGGCGGGTGGCCATGAACCGAGATACGAGGGAGCGCGGGGGGGCTCCGTACCCACCGCGCTTGGGGCGCTGCACGCGGGGGGTGCGGAGACCCGCCGCGCGGCCATTACCCCGTGGCCACGCGGTGCGTGGCCATGCCACCCGCCACATTCCAGGGCTCATTCCTCCGGCCGGCGGGCGACGAAGAGCACCTCGTCCGTCCGCCGCAGCAGCCGGGCGAAGTGGCTCAGCAGCCGGGCCGCCAGCCGCGATTGCCCCAGCCGGCGGTGCCGCGGCCGGCCGGTGGCCTCGCCCATCAGCCGGAACGACCGCCGGACAAACGTGGGCCTGCGAATCGGCGCCGCCCGCTCCACGCGGAATCCCGCCGCCTCCAGGTGCCGCGCCAGCGTCGCCTGCGTGAAGTGCGTCAGGTGCCGGGGCACGTCCAGCCCGTACCAGCACGACCCGCACCAGGCCGCGGCGAGGCTGTCGGCCATCGGGGTGACCAGGGCCACCCGCCCGCCGGGACGCAGGACCTCCCGGCAGGCCTGGAGCGTGGCCTTGGGCTGCGGCACGTGTTCCAGGACGTGCCAGAGGGTGACCACGTCGTAATGGTCGGCGGGCAGGTCGGCCCCGGGCAGGGTGCCCTCGCGCAGGGGCAGGCCGGCCTCCCGGCCGACGCGGACGGGCTCGGGGACGAGGTCGATGCCCTCGGCGTCCCAGCCGGCGGCCCGCATCCTGGCCACGTACGTCCCCACGCCGCAGCCGACGTCGAGCAGCCGCCCCTCGCCCTCGTACGGCAGATAGGGGACGCCGTACCGTCCTCGCACGGCCGGGCTCATCACCGGCCACAAGAGTGCCCGCACCGGCGCGGGGGCCGGCCGGCCGAGCGGGTAGTTCCGATAGTTGACGAGCGCCCAGCGGAGGCGGCCCGCCGGCGGGTCGGGCATCGCGACGGACGTGGCGTGGATCTCGTAGTCCGGGGGATACGTCTTCGGCAGGTCCTCGAGCACCGGCTGCGGGTTCGTCCGCAGCAGGCCGCACTCGCGGCAGCGGACCACGTGGAATTCGCCCTCCAGGCCGCATACCCGGTCCGGTCCGGAGAGGTACGGCTCATCCTCCTCCGAGCCGCAGTAATCGCACGGCACGGGTTGGAGGCGAAGGCGCGTCTGGCCGGCTTGCGATTCGGTCATGTCGACAGTTCCGTTACGTCCGTCGGCCGTTCTCCCTCTCCCTTGACGGGAGAGGGACGGGGTGAGGGTGCCGGGTGGCATGGCCACCCGCCGTTGGGTGGCCACGGGCCCGATCGTTCTCATGGCCACGCGGGGCGTGGCCATGCCACCCACCGCGCCGTTGACATCAGCGGCCGCACCGTGCGCGGCGGGCCGGGAGCCCCGCCGCGCGGCATATGTGGCCATGCCACCCCCTCATCCTTACCCTCTCCCACCGGGGGCGAGGGCACCGTTCACACGAACAACGTCCGCCAGGCGTCGCAGCAGAGGTACCGGACGGCCTGGGCGGCGCGGCGTCCGCGGCGGCGGGCCCGGTCCAGGCGCCCGACGAGCAGATACCCGCCGGCCGCCAGGCCCTGCATCGGCGCCTGGAGCATCTCCCGCAGAAACAGCCCCAGCCGAAGGGCGGTCACCATGAGGGCGCCCTTCAGCGGCCCATGATGCTTATACAGGAATCGGTAGAGATTTCGCAAATACAGAACGCCGGCGGCGGCCTGGGCCGAGGATACCCCGCCCACGTGCGTGACGCGGGCGGCCGGCTCGAACCGCACGCGGTACCCCGCCTGCCGGATCCGCAGACACAGGTCCGCCTCCTCGTGGTACACGAAGAACCGTTCGTCCATCGGGCCGACCTCGTCCAGCACGCGGCGGGGCACGCACAGGGCGGCGCCCATCAGGGTATCGACGTCGTCGGCCACGGTGAAGTCCATGTCCCGCCGCTTGTACCGCCGGTACGCCGGCGCGAAAATCCGCAGCAGCCGCAGCGGCGTGTACTGGTGCAGGAGGGCGGCGAAGGTCGGGTCCGTCCGGACGGAGGGCTGGATCTCCCCGCCCGCGCCCCGCAGTTGGGGGCCCGCCGCCCCGAGTCCCTCGTCGGCATCGAGCGCCCGGACGAGGACGGCCAGGGACCCCGCCTCCGGCCGGGTGTCCGGATTCAGATACAGCACGTGCCGCCCCGTCGCCACCGCCAGGGCCTGGTTGTTGGCGGCCGCGAAGCCGCGGTTCTCCGTGTTCGCGATGAGGCGAACGCCGGGGAACCGCTCGCGGACCATCCCGGCGGTCCCGTCGCCGCTGGCGTTGTCGACGACGACGGTCTCGGTCTCGATGCCGACGGCGGCGGCCGGCAGCGACGCGAGGCACTCGGCCAGGTCGTCCCGGCACCGCCAGGCCACGATGAGGATGGAGAGGTCGGCAGTCACCGTCCCTCCGTGTCGCCGTGGGCGGCGACCATCTCCAGGTTCCACCAGTGTCGGATGTTGCGGAAGTACCGCTTGCCGAAGAGGGCGGCCCCGAGGCCGGCGCCGATGCGTTTCCAGGCGGTAGGATGCTCGGTCCAGCGGGCGAGCGTCTCGCGGCGCCAGGCCGCCGCCGCGGACGCCGGGTCCTCGATGGGCCCCTTCCGGCCGAGCGCGAAGACGAGCCGAGGCGACTTCGGGTGCCCCTGCCATCCGTAAAGGACGCTCTCGAACGGGTCCATCAGCCGCAGGAGCGCCGTCGGCGTGAACCGCCAGTAGTCGCCCGGAAAGCCGTGGATGTCGAGGTTGAACACCGTGACCACCAGGGCCGTGCCCCCCGGGGCCGTGATGCGGTGGAGTTCCCGCACGCCGTCGAAGATGCGGTAGACGTGCTCCGCCACGTTCAGGCAGAGGACGGTGCCGGCCGCGCCGTCGGCCAGCGAGAGGGCCTCGATGCGCTGGAGACAGTCCACACCCGTGCCGGGTTCCATGTCGCAGCCGACGTAGGTCCGGCCCGGGAAGAGGGGACG
Source organism: uncultured Anaerolineales bacterium (assembly GCA_964577175.1). Classification (GTDB taxonomy): domain Bacteria; phylum Planctomycetota; class Phycisphaerae; order FEN-1346; family FEN-1346; genus BS750m-G62. The sequence continues at coordinate 12,226 of CAZNYC010000083.1, read as the reverse complement.
GAGGTCCCAGTACGCGACGTCCTGGACGCGGCGGGACCCGATCTCGACGACCGGCCCGTCCGGCTCAAACACCGCCGCCATGCCCTCGACAAGCGCCCGCGTGAGTTGGTCCATGGTGTGCACCCGGCCCTTACAGGTACCCCAATTCTTCGAGGCGCCGGGCGACCTCGCTCTCTTCCTCGGCCGAGTAGGCGCCCTCGCCGGACGGTCCGGCCGCCCCGGCCTCCACGACGGTCGGGCGGGCGGGGAAGGTGACGACCTCCTCGAGGGCCCGGCCGTCGAGCGGGTCCGGCGTCGCGAGGCCCTGAAGCGCCAGGACCGTGGCGCCCACGTCGCCGATCCAGGCCCGCTCGAAGGCGGCGCCCTCGCGGACGGCCGACCCGGCCGCCACGAGAATCCCGTCGGGATGATGGATGCCGAGGCCCTCGTCCTCGCGCTGCGCGGGCACCTTGCCCCACCGGCGGGAGGAGAGTTTCCGCCGGACGTGCCAGCCCCGGGCCGGCTGAATCAGCAGGTCCGGCGCCCGGTCGACGTGCGGCCCGGTGTAGAGTTCGTCCCGCCGGGCGACGGCCTCGACGGGCGCCTCGGCGGTCTCGGGGTCGCGGACGGCGAGGACGGCCTCGCGGACGCGCCGGACGACGGCGTCGTACTCCTCCGGCGGCACGATGCCCTGGGGGTTGCGCCCCTTCAGGTTGACGAAGACGCCCAACTCGTGGTCGTGGGCGGGGAAGGCGAGGGTGTGTTTCCAGTCGGTGTTCGGGTCGGTCCAGGGGTCCTCGGCCACGTAATTCTCGCGGGCGTCCTCGGACTTCTGCCGTTTGGTGAACCGGCTGAGCAGGTACCGCATGCGAGCGGGTTTCAGGAGCCCGGCCTGGCGGAGGCACTCGCTCACGTAAAACGTGCCGCGCTTGTGCGTGAACCCGTGGTCGCTGACGACGAGGACGGTGGCGGGCTGACCGAACATCTCGAGGAGGCGTCCGACGGCGCCGTCGATTTCCCGCAGGCCGGCGTCCACGCCGTCGCGGAGGGCGAGGCGCTCCGGCGGCGCGTCGTCGCCGGCCGTCACGCTGCCGTAGGCGCCGTGGAAGGCGTTGTCGGGGAAACTGAAGACGGCCATGGCGAGGTCGAGGGGCTCGCGGGCGGCGAAGGCGAACGCCTCCGTAACGCGGCGGGCCTCCTGCCGGGCGCCGTCGCGGATGGCACGGAGGCGGGCGGCCTCGGGCGACTCGCCCTCCGCCGGACGGGTGTGCATGTAGACATTCGTCTCCTGGAATACCGGAATCCGCTGCCGCAGCGCCGCCTCCGCCTCGGGCGGGTACACCGCCCCGATGTTCGGCCGGTCGGGCGTCGGAAACCCGCTGACGAAGAGCGGCACCACCTCGTCGGCCGGGTACATCGTGGGGACGTAGAGGACGGCGGCGCGCCGGCCGGCGGCCGCCGCCAGTTGCCAGAACCGCGGGGCGTCCAGGTCCGCCGAGGTGGTCACCCGGACCTGCCCCGCCGCCGGGCGGTGCACGAACGAGAAGACGCCGTGCCGGCCGGGCCCCACGCCCGTGCACATGGTGGGCCAGGCGGGGCACGTGAACGGCGGGACGGTGGACCGGAGGATTCCACCGGCGCCGCGGTCACAGAGGGAGGCCAGGACCGGCATCGCGCCGCGCGCGGTCACCCGGTCCACGGCCTCCGGCGACATGCCGTCCAGGCCGATGACGAGAACGCGGTGACGGTCGGGCATGGGGGGTCCTTGCTTCGGCGTCGAGGACCCATCATCATACAGGGCCCCGCCCCGGCCGCAACGCAAAAAGCATCCGTCGCCTTGCGGGTTGCGGGGGTGGGCCGGCCTTTCCTGGCGGGGGACATGGCCACCCGATGTCGGGTAGCCATGAACCGAGATACGAGGGATCGCGGTGGGTCTCCGTACCCACCGGGTTCGGGGCGAGGCGCGCGGCGGGTGCGGAGACCCGCCGCGCAGGAATGCTTCCATGGCCACCTCCCGCTGCGGGGTCGTTACCCCATGGCCCCGCGGGGCGTGGCCATGCCCCCCCGCCCGCGGTGGGAAAGGCGTTGCAATCCGCCCCGTCGGCGGGCAAAATGCGGCCCGCAACGGATGGCTGCCGCAGGCCGCCCGCGTTCCCCTCGGCCGCGGCACGTTGGAGCGTATCCATGTTCGAAGGCAAGACCGTCGCCGCCGTCATCCCCTGCTACAACGAGGAGACGCAGGTGGCGGGTGTCCTGGAAACGATGCCCGATTTCGTTGACCTCGTCCTCGTGGTCGACGACGCCAGCGCGGACGGCACCGCCGACGTGGTGGAGGGGCACATCGCCAAGCGGCAGTCCGGCGCCGGCCCGGCGGTGGTTCTCCTGCGGCACGAGCGGAACCGCGGCGTGGGGGCGGCCATCTGCACCGGCTACGCCGAGGCCCGCCGCCGCCGGATCGACATCACCGCCGTCATGGCCGGCGACGGCCAGATGGACCCCGATCAACTCGATGCCCTGGTGGCCCCCGTGGCCCGCGGCCGGGCCGATTACGCCAAGGCCAACCGCCTCTTCTACCAGGGGGCCTGGGGCACCATCCCCCGGCACCGGTACCTGGGCAACGCCTTCCTTTCGATGATGACGAAGATCGCGAGCGGGTACTGGCACGTGGCCGATTCGCAGACCGGGTACACGACCATCTCGCTCGCCGCCCTCGACCTCCTGAACCTGGAGGCCGTCTACCCGCGCTACGGGTACCCGAACGACCTGCTGGTCCGCCTCAATCTGTACGACCTGCGGGTGGCGGACGTGCACCTGCGGCCGGTGTACAACGTGGGCGAGCAGTCGAAACTGCGTCCGTGGCGGGTGATTCCGCGGATGACGTGGCTCCTTTTCACGCTGTTTCTGTGGCGGATGAAGGAGAAGTACGTCATCCGCGACTTCCATCCGCTGGTGCTCTTCTACGGGGCGGCGATCCTGACGGGGCTGATGAGCGTCGGCTTCTTCGTCCGGCTGCTGTACGTGTGGAGCGAGACCGGCGTGATCCCCGAGATCAACGCCCTGGTGTGGGCGCTGACGGCGATCAGTTCCACGCAGTTCGGCCTGTTCGCCATGTGGTTCGACATGGAGATGAACCGGCACCTGAACTGTAACATGCCGGTCCCCCCGCCGCCGCCCCCGTCCGCCGGGGAACCGGAGACCGGCGCCGGCCGCACGCCCGCCTCCGCCGCCCGTCCCGCCTCGTCGCCCCCTGAGGGGGAAGACGCATGACCGACGGCCGGCGGGTTTGCACGCGATGCGTCTCGGACACGACGATCCCGGACATCCGTTTCGACGCGGCCGGCGAGTGCAACTTCTGCAAGGTCCACGACGCCCTCGACCGCCTGTACCCGCTGGACGCGCGCGGCGAGGCGGAGCGCGAGCGTCTGCTCGACCGCATCCGCCGGGCCGGCCGCGGACGGCCGCACGACTGCGTCGTCGGCATGAGCGGCGGGACCGACAGCACCTACACGCTGTACCTGGCCAAACAACTCGGTCTCCGCCCGCTCGGCGTCCATCTGGACAACACGTGGAACACCGAGGTGGCCGAAGCGAACATGGAGAAGGCCGCTGACGCCCTGGACGTGCCCGTGCGGCGGGTGGAGTGCCACTGGCCGGAGTTCCGCGCCCTGCAGCGGGCGTTCCTGGAGGCGTCGGTGCCGGAGGCGGAAATTCCGACCGACGTCGCCATCCACGCCGTCCTCCACGACGTGGCGGCCGAGGAGGGCATCCGGTACGTGCTGAACGGGCACTCGTTCCGGACCGAGGGGGTCGCCCCCATCGGCTGGACCTACATGGACGGCCGGTACATCCGCAGCGTGTACCGGCAGTTCACGGGCGAGCGGCTCCGGCACTTCCCCAATCTGACGCTGTCGCGGTATCTCTATTACACGATGCTCAAGGGGATCAAGGGCATCCCGTTCCTGAACTACTTCGAGTACACCAAGACGGGCGCCCGCGAGGTGCTCCAGGATGAACTGGGGTGGACGTACTACGGCGGTCACCATTTCGAGTCGATCTACACGCGGTTCGTCATCGCGCGGGTGCTGTACGGGAAGTTCGGCATCGACAAGCGGAAGATCAACGTCTCGGCCCACGTGCGGTCGGGTCTGATGGCGCGGGACGACGCCCTCGAGCGCCTCGAGGAACCGCTCACCGTGCCGGACGAAACGGTCGCCCACGTCCTGGACCGCCTGGGCCTGGAGGAGGCCGAGTTCGAGGCCATCATGCAGGCCCCGCCGACGTCGTTCCGCGATTACCCGACATACTACCCGATGCTGCGGGCGCTGCGGCCGCTCCTGAAGGCCGCTACCTGGGTCGGCCTGGTCCATCCGGTGCTGTACATGAAGTTCTTCGGCTGATCGGCCGGCCCCGCGCGGGGGACGAAGGTCCATGCCAGACGCCACCGAGAGCACGGTCCGCCGGGCGGCGCCCGGCCGCCCGCGATGGAAGCGCCTCGCGGGCACCGTCCTGAAATGGCTGCTGTTTGCCGTCGTGCTGGTGGTCGTGGGGCGGGTGATCGTGGTGCGGTTCGAGGAGGTGTCGTGGGGCGAGGTCCCGTTCCGCCCCGGCTGGCTCGCCGCCGCCATGGCCGCCGGCCTGGCCGCCGCCGCCGTCACCTTCCTGCCGTATTACCTGCTGCTGGAGGGGTTCGGTCACCGTCCGCCGGCGCCGCCGGTCATGACGTCGGTCTGGATGGCGCAGGCGGGCAAGTACCTGCCGGGGAAGGTCGGCTCGGTCGTCGGCCTGATCTGGCTGCTCCGCCGGTACGGCGTGCGGGTGGGGATCTCGGCCGGCGCGGTCGTCATGGTGGACGGCCTGTCGGTCATCCTGGGCATGCTCGTCGCCCTGCCGCTGACGCTGTACGACCCCATCCAGGGCCGGGTGCCGCTGGCTTGGCTGTGGTGCCTGATCCTGGCGGCCGCGGGAATGGTGTGCCTGTACCCGCGGCTGTTCGGCGGGCTGTGCAACGTGGCGCTTCGGCGGTTGGGCCAGGCGCCGCTGCCCCGGCTGCCGCGCGTCCGTGACCTGGGGTGGCCGGCGCTGGCGCTGCTTGGCCAGTTCCTGCTGCTGGGCCTCGTGCTGTGGCTGCTGGCCCGGGCGGTGACGGACGTGGGGGTGGCGGACCTGCCGCTCTTCATCTCGTGCAGCACGCTGGCGACGGTGGGAGGGTTCGTCAGTTTCTTCGCCCCGGGCGGGATCGGCGTCCACGAGGGGCTGCTCATTCTCGTCCTGGAACCGGTCATCGGCGGCACGAGCGCCGCCATCCTGGCGGTCGCGAACCGCTTCGTCAAGACGGCGGCCGAGGCGACGCTGGCGGCGGCGGGGCTGGCGCTGCAGCGGTTCGTGCCGAGCCTGCGGCCGCGGGACACCGAAAGCGACGCCGCACCGGCGCCCGCACCGGAGGCCGGCGCCGCCGACATGGGGGCCGCGAAGGACTGACCCCCCGGCGCCCGGTCACGGGTCGTCGTCACCCTCGGCGGCCGCCCCGACATTCTCTTCGGGCGGGGTGTTCTCGGCCTCCGTCGGCAACCGCACCCGGTAGATAACGGCGGCCGGGTTCTCGAAGCCCTTCTCGAGGTACGGGGCTTCACCGGCGATGGCGAGGAACTCGCGCGGATACCCGCCGTAATGCGTCCCCTCCTCGGCCCGATCGTACAGGCGGCTGCGGTGAATCAGGATGTGCGAGACGCCGAAGTGGCGAAGCACCTCCCGCCGGGCCGGATGCGGCATATCGGTCAGCAGGTACGGCGGCTTGAGGCTGCCCCAGATCCACGGCCGGTCCGTTTGGACCGTCACGATCCGTTCCGGCGTCATGATGGGCCGGCCCGCCGGCGCGTGCGCCCGCAGCCAGGTGTAGGCCTGCTGCTCATCCGATGAGATCTGCCGCGCGTGCACCACGTACCCCACCACCGCCAGTCCCTGGAGGGTACAGGCCGCCAGAAGCAAGGCCTTCATGCGGGGACCCAGGCGCCACTCCCGCAGCCCCCGGCCGACCAGGAAGACCAGGACGAGGACCATCGGCAGGGTATACCGTACCTGTACGCCGGTCCCCTCCGCCCAGACGATGAACACGAGGAACCAGCCGGCGGTGGCCACCAGGAAACAGCCCCACAGCCACTTGGCCAGTGCATCCCTCGCCCGCCACACGCCCAGCACCAGGCCCGCCAGGAAGGCAAATCCCAGGTGGCTGACCAGGGCCTTCGCCCGGTAGATGGGGTACGGCTTCCAGGTGGTGTAGTCCTCGGGCCACTGCCTGAGCGCCTCGTACGCCTGGGCCGACAACCCTCCGTGCTCGGAGGGGCGCGTGCCGACCAGGCCCGTGCTCAGACTCCATTGACCCGCAGCCTTGCCGAACGCGTACCACCGCCAGGTCATGTCGTAGCCCACGACGACCAGGACGGGAAGCGCGACCAGGGCGGCCGACCGGAGCCGTCGCCACCACGGGCCGTCGCTCCACCAGGCGGCGAACACCACCGCCCAGGGGGCGAACGCCAGCATGTTCATCTTCGTCAGATACGCCGCCCCGAACGCCACGCCGCCCCAGAAGAAGTGTTTCCGCCATAGAAGCAGAAACCCCAGGGCCGACACCGCCACGCCCGGCACGTCCTGGTACAGGAGGATACTGTAGGCACAGACCACCGGCATGGTGGCGGCGAGGAGCCACGCCCACGTGGCCGCCGACGCCCCCCATACCCCCCGCACGCTGTAATACACCGCCAAGAGGAGGATCAGGTAGTAGCCCGCATGGTACGCCTGTGTCAGGACCTGGGCGCGCAGACCCGTCGCTTCCCAAAGGACCGCCAGCGTCCCGTGCCACAACGGCGCCGCCATGAGCCCGTCACACGTCTGCTTCAGCCGCATGAACAGGGGATCGTACGTCACGCGGCCGTGATGGTCGGCATACAGGCGGACGGTGCGGATGTGGACGGACTCGTCGCCGAGGCAGACGTCGCTGGCCGACCCGGCCAGCGTGACGACGGCCCAGGCGGCCAGGCTCGCCAGGACCACGGTCCGCGGCCGCAGCGCCAGCGGCGTCTTTTTCACCTGCGAAAGGCTGTCCATCCCAGGGATTCTCCCGGCTCGTCGGTGCGACGGCTGCGCGGCAGTCGGACCGCGCCGCAAAGGCACGTCACCGCGCTCCGCGTCAGGGTGCCTCTGCTACGATGTGCGGTGTGCAGCGTCAAGGGGAATCGGCGGCGGCAGCGTCTCCATCCGCCGGCGCCGGGGCGGACGACGCCGACCGCTCGAACAGCGCCAGGTCCCCGAGCCGCTCGGGCGGGGCAAACCCACCCGTGGCGACCATCGCCTCTGCGATGTTGCGGCTCCACGCCTCCCCGTCCGTCTGCACGACGACGAACCGGCGGCCGAGGTCGGCCATCGCCCGGGCAAACTCCGCCGGCGGCAAGGTGTGAACGTGAAGGTACCTCTCGCCCTTCCAGTGAAACTGCCGGTCGCACCGCACGCCCGACCAGTAATGCACGACGGCCGCCTTCGGCGTCTGGCACCGGTCGGCGGACGGGTCGGCGCGGCGGCGGAGGGTGTCGGCCACGGCGCGGTAATCGATCCACCGGCCGCCATCGTACACCGTGTAGAACGCCGGGTGCCGCATCCAGTAAACCTCCCGCGCCACCTTGGGCAGGGAAATCGCCATCGCGACGACGACGGCCACGGAGACGGCGTGGCGTGCCGTGCGCCACTCGGCCCGGACCATCCACGCGCCCGCTCGCCTCAGCGGTCCTCGGCGTCCCGTCTGCCGCTGCCGCCGCGCCGTTCGCGCCAGGGCCTTGCGGATGGGCCGGGCCACCGTCGTTACGCCGACCAGCAGCAGGTACGCCAGCATCGGCATGGCGAGCAGGACGTAGCGCGACGCCACGGCCGTCGGCGCCCACCAGACGAGGAATCCCACGTAGAAGACGGTCGGCCAGACGACGAGCCATTGCCGGCGCCGGACCGCCCCTCCAAGGCCGGCCGCCATCAGCGCCGTCGGCACGAGGCTGAACCACGAGAGTTTCTGATACACGATCGCCGAGACGAGGGCGTCGGGCAGTTTGGCGAGGGCATCCAGCAGTTCGGCCCCTTTGCCGGCCGCGAGCGGATTCATGCGATGGAGGATCGTCACGCTGAGATAATCGATCGCCCCCGGCCCCGTGCGGGTGCGCAGCAGGAGGGCCCAGAGCAGGAAGAGCCCCGCCGCCACGACCGTCCCGCCCACCAGGGCCAGCAGCATCTTCTTCCGGCCCCGCTGCCACGCCGTCACGCCGGCCGCCACCACGTAACCCGCAAAGAAGAGGGCGGCCAGCAGGCGCGTCAGGATGGCGACGACCATGACGGCGGACCCGACCAGGTACCATGCCCAGTGGCCGGACCGCGCCCGCAGAAACGCATACAACCCCGCCGTCACGAAGAAGAGGCACGGCACGTCGGTCAGGATGCGGGCCGAGTCGATGAACAGCCGGGCCGACGTGCCGACCACCAGCAGCGTGCCCAGCGTCACGGTGTCGCGAACGGATGCGGGCAGGTCCGACGCCAGGCGCCGGACCGACAGCCAGGCGAACACGATCACCCCGATCCCCATCGCCGTCATGCACAGGTTCGGCAGCCAGTAGGGGTCGGCGGCGAGCAGCCGGCAGCCGGCCACGAGGAACGGGACGACCGGCGGAATGCCGTACTCCTGCCGCCCGTTGAACGTCATTCCCTCGCCGGCGGCGAGCGACCGGCCCAGGCCGAGGTAGAGGGCCGAGTCGGACTTGACGGCCCAGTGGCCGTTGACCGCCAGAAGGTACAGCCCCGCCAGGATGAGCAGGATCCAGAGATGCCGACGGTGTGCCATGCGTTTCCGTTCCGTAGGCGAGAATGGAGCGATCTCGATGGGTGGATTCTGTCGCGAACGCCTGGCGGCGTCAACTCTAATGCGCCCCGGCCGCCGCCCCCGGCCCTCACCCCACCGCCAGGCCCAGCCCCTTCCGCGTGAACCAGCGCATGTAGACGATGATACTCGCAAACGCCAGGCACGTCGAGACGGCCGCCCCCACGATGCCCAGCACGGGCACCAGCAGCGCGCTGCCCGCCGCGTTCACCACCAGCGCCGCCACCGACCGCAGCAGTTGCTGCCGCACGTGACCCGTGTACGCCATCAGTCCCAGTAGGGCGGCGTAGCCCGAGTACGCGAACACCCCCGCCAGCAGAATCCCGTAGGCCCCAAAGTGCCGCGCCACCGCCATCTCCGGCTTGAACAGATACACGAACACGGGGTACCCGACGGCCGCCAGGGCCACGACCGGCACGTGCAGAAGATACGTATGCTTCCGGACGCGGGCGGCGTAGGCGGCGAGGTCGGCCGTCTTCCGCTCCGTCCACAGGCGGGAGATCACCGGGTTGAAGTTGATCTGGATGAGCACCGCCCCGAGCGTAAGCCCCTTGGCCACATCCGCCGCGAAGGCGTACAGGCCGACCTCCGTCGAGGCCAGCAGCGCCCCGATGATGAGCACGTCCACGCGGAACAACAGGTCCGCCACCAGCGAGTGCATCTGCCCGTACCCGCCGAACCGGAGATGCCGCTTCAGCCAGAGCCCCGCCGGCCGGCCGATGCGCATCGGCAGCCGCGCCCGAACCGCCAGTCCAACGAGCAGGACGACCTCCGCCGCCGGCACGGCCCAGGCGCATGCCCGGATCGACCCCGTCTCCAGGTGCAGCCCCACGATGCCCGCAAAGACCAGGACGAACCGCGCCGCCCGGAACACCGCGTACGCCTTCATGTCCCGCAGCCCGTTCAGCAGCCCGAGCAGCACCTTGTTGGCGGCCGCGAACGGAAGCGACACCAGCAGCACCCGGTACAGCGCGAGGAACGTGGCGTCGCGGTAGACATAATCGAGCGCCGGGGCGGCAACCCATCCAAGGGCGACGACCGCCAGGGAGATCGGGAGGACGAGCAGCAGCGCCGCCGACAGGACCGCCCGCACGTGGCCCTCGTCGTCGCCCCGCTCGGACGTGTACTTCGCTACCGACCCCGCCATCCCGAACGCCGTCACGAGTTGCAGCGGCAGGCAGACCGAGAGGGCGAGGGCGAATCGGCCGAGCCCGTCCGCCCCGTAGAACTGGACGAGGACAACGTTCGTCGCAAAGCCGAAGAGGCCCTGGACGCCCGTGCCCGCCAGGCCCCAGAGGGTGTCCTTGACGAACTTCAGGGCCAAGGCCTGGCGCGCCTCGCGGATCGTGTCGCGCAGTCCCATAGGCGGCGGTCAGTCCAGGTACCCGAGGTCGCGGAGGCGGTCCTCGACGGCCTGCTGCTCCTCGTCGGTCATCGCCGCGGACGCCTCCTCCGGCCCTTGCGGCGCGGCCGCCCCCGGGGCCGACCGCGCCGGCGCCCGCGCGGCCGCAGGACCCGAAAGGATCTCCGTTACCACCCGGCCGTCCATGTCCTCGGGCACGGGCAGCCCCACCAGGTGCAGCGCCGTCGGGGCCACGTCCGCGAGCGACATGCCCTGCACCGGGGCGCCGGGCGCGATGTCCGGGCCGGCGGCGATGAAAATGCCGTCCATCCGGTGGGCGCCCCGCGTCCATGATTCGGGCTCGCCCAGGAACGACGCCTGCCCGATGCCGAACCGCAGCGAGGCGTCGCGGGCGTAGTCGTCGATCGGGAACATCAGGTCCGGCGCGTCGGCCAAGGCCGGGCCGTGGAACAGGTCCCGCGGTCGCCACACCTCGGTGATGAGGTCCCGGCCGGTGTCGGGGTCGCGGACCTCTCGAAGACGGCCGGCGATCTCGTCGAGGAGCCGGTCGGCCTCGGCGCCCGGTTCGACGAGGCCCTTGCATTCCCGTCCGCGGAGGTTCAGGAAGATCTGTCCGCAACTGCCGAAACTGTACGCCACGGTCCGGGACCAGTCGACGTCGTCGAACGAGATGAAACTGGTGGCCACCTGCGTCCGGGTTTTCGGGGACACGAGGCGGCCGAGCCAGCCGAGCCCGAGCCGCGACGCCAAATAGTACGCCCGGACGAGGAGGTCCGTCCGCGCGAGGAAGCGTTTCAGCCCCACCCTCGGCGACCGCCGCAGCCGCAGGTACCCCTGGTCCATCAGCCACCGGTTCACGAACATGACGCCGCGCATCGGCCCGGCCCCGTGGTCGGAGAGGACGAGGAGGTTGGCGTCCGGGCCGAGGTGGTCGGCCAGGCGTCCGACGGCCCGGTCGAGGCGCTCGTACACCTCCCAGATGCCGGAGGCCGGCCAGGGCGGTTCGCCCTCGCCGAAGCCGTCCGCCGGCCAGAGTTTGTGCTGGATACCGTCCGATTCGTTGTAGACGAGAAGGCCGACATCGATCGGGTACGTCTCCAGCATATAGTGCAGGGCGGCCTCGCGTTTCTCGACGGTCTGCAGCATCGCGTCGACAAAGGCGCGTTCCCGGCCGGCGGAGTAGACCTCCGGAGTGACGATCTCGTACCCGTCCACGTGCCGGTTGAGCGCCTCCGACGCTTCCGGCGGATGCGTGAAACAGACCCGGTTCGACGGCGTCAGCAGGCTGGTCACCATGAAGCCGTTGACGGGGCTGGGCGGATAGGTGACGGGCACGTTGAACGCGCCCGCGCGCCGGCCCGCCTCGGAGGCGAGGTCCCAGAAGGTCGGTCCCCGCTGCCGCCGGCTCGTGACGGGCTCGAGGCGGTACGAGGCCGGGTCGCGGCGCTGCCAGTCGAACACGCCGTGCTTGCCCGGGTTCTTGCCGGTGGCGATGGTCGACCAGGCCACGGGGCTGAGCGGGGGGACGGTGGATCGGCACGTCGTCCGGACGCCGCGCGCGATGATCTCCGCCAGGTGGGGCAGACGGCCGGCGGCGAGGAGTCCGTCCAGGACGTCCCACGTGGCGCCGTCGAGGCCGAGGATGATGGTCCGGCGACCGGGCGTGCCGCTCATCGCAAAACCGCTCCCGTCCCTTCTCCAATCTGACTGCTGCCGCCTACAGCATACTCATCGCGGTGGGCGAGGGCCAGCGCAGAAAACCGATAGCCGCGGGCGAGCCGGGCGCGATATCGCGCGGTGTCCGGTCCCGGACACCACGCGGTGGGCAAGACGACCCACCGCGATCCCTCGTGCCCCGCTTCATGGCCACCTGCTGCCGTTGCCGTTGCCGTTGCCGTTGCCGTTGACTTTGCCGTTGACTTTGGACTTTGGACTTTGGACTTTGGACTTTGGACTTTGGACTTTGGACTTTGGACTTT
>CAZNYC010000082.1:0-18484 GCA_964577175.1 uncultured Anaerolineales bacterium | reverse complement strand
CGCGGCGGGGAATCGTTTTGGTCTCCGTCGCAACGCGCGTATAATCGGGAACCATTGAGACCGCGTGTGCCCCGGCCGGTCTTGTCCGGCCGGGAGGATACGCGGCGGGGTGTCGCGCGGCCGGACAAGGTCGGCCGTGGCACAGGCGCTGAGGCGAGCGCGGTGGGGGCCCAGACTCGCCGCGCACAAGCGAAGCAACGGGAAGGAGACCCCATGGTTACGCGGATCAATCGGCGGACGTTCCTCCGGGGGGCCGGCGCCGGCGCGGCGGGCCTGACCCTGGCATCGTGCGGCCTGGGGGCGGCGAGGAAGCCGGACCGCCCCAACGTCCTCTTCATCGCCGTCGACGACCTGAACGACTGGATCGGGTGCCTGGGCGGCCATCCGCAGACCCGCAGCCCGAACATCGACCGGCTGGCGAAGCGCGGCGTCCTGTTCCCCAACGCCCAGTGCGCGGCCCCGGCGTGCAACCCGTCGCGGGCGGCCCTGCTGACGGGCATCCGGCCGTCGACGAGCGGCGTGTACCTCAATCCCCAGCCGTGGCGGCCGGTCATGCCCGACGCCCTCACCCTGCCGCAGCACTTCATGGCCCACGGGTACCGCGCCACGGGGGCCGGCAAGATGTTCCACGGCCCCTACTCGGACCCGGCGTCGTGGCACGAATACTGGCCGAGCAAGACGCGGAATCGGCCGGGCGACCCGATGCCCGACGGCCGGCCGCTGAACGGCATCCCGAACACGGCCCACTTCGACTGGGGCCCCGTCGCGGCGCGGGACGAGGACATGGGCGACTGGCAGGTGGCCGACTGGGCGCGGGAGCAACTGGCCCAGCCGCACGAGGACCCGTTCTTCCTGGCGGTGGGCATCTTCCGCCCGCACCTGCCGTGGTACGTGCCGCCGAAATACTTCGAGATGTTCCCGCCGGAGAAGGTCGTCCTGCCGAAGGTCAAGAAGACGGACCTCGACGACGTGCCGGAAATCGGCCGCCGCATGGCCCGGCCCCAGGGCGATCACAAGAAGGTCGTCGAGTCGGACAACTGGGCGAGGGCGGTCTCGGGGTACCTGGCGTCCATTGCGTTCGCCGACGCCTGCGTGGGCCGCGTGCTCGACGCCCTCGACGCCAGCCCCTACGCCGATAACACGATCATCGTCCTGTGGGGCGACCACGGGTGGCACCTGGGCGAGAAACTGCACTGGCGGAAGTTCGCCCTGTGGGAAGAGGCCGCCCGCGCCCCCCTCATGATGGCGGGGCCGGGCATCGCGAAGGGCGGCGAGTGCACCCGGCCCGTCAGCCTGATGGACATCTATCCGACGCTGGTCGATATGTGCGGCCTGGGGCCGAACGAGCGGCTGGAGGGCCGCAGCCTCCGCCCGCTTCTGGAGAATCCCAAGGCCGAGTGGGAGCCGCCCGCCCTCACCACCCACGGCCGCAACAACCACAGCCTGCGGTCCGAGCGGTGGCGGTACATCCGGTACCGCGACGGCTCCGAGGAACTCTACGACCACGCGCGCGACGAAATGGAGTGGACGAACCTCGCGGGCGACCCGGCCTACGACGCGATCAAGAAACGCCTGGCCCGGTATCTGCCGGAGACGAACGTCCCCGACGCCCCGCGCGACAAGCGGAAGCAGAAGCCCAAGAAGAAACGCAAGAAAAAAACGAAGGCGTGAAGCACACCGAGATGTCATGCTGAGGAGCCCGTAGGGCGACGAAGCATCTCGCCGTGGTCGTGGCCGTCGCCGATGCTCAAGGCGAGATGCTTCGCTGCGCTCAGCATGACAAAGGGCGTGGGAGGAACGCCGGGTGCCGGCTGGCGGCTTGTCCGCCGGTGCGTGACGCCGGGCCGGCCGCCGCGGGTAGCGACAGGAATGACATGACGCATAGACGCACAAGCCGCCTCGCCCCCTGCCTGCTCGGTGCGCTGGTCCTCGCGATGTGGGCGGGTGCGCCGCCCGCCGCCGAGGCAGACGACGCCGCCTGGCGCGACCGGCTCGAGGCCGAGTACCTCCACCCGCGGATGCTCGACCAGGTCCGCCGCGCCGGCGCCAAAGCCGGGGCGGGAGGCGTCACCACCCGCCGGGACGCCGCCGGCGCCGTCGACGGCCGAAAGAGCGGCACGTGGGGGTTCCACACCGCCCACGAGAAGGACCCGTGGTGGCAGGTGGACCTGGGCGAAGTCCGCCCGCTCGCCCGCGTCGTCCTCTGGAACCGCTGCGACCCCGGCATGGCCGCCCGGATGAAAGACTTCTCGCTCCTCCTCTCCGCCGACGGCAAGACCTGGCGCGAGGTCTACCGCCACGACGGCACGGTCTTCTACGGGCACACGGACGGCAAGCCGCTCGCGATTCCCACGAAGGGCGAGGCGGCCCGTTTCCTCCGCATCCGTCTGAACGGGACGAACTATTTCCATCTGGACGAGGTCGAGGTGTACGGGCCGGACGATGCCGAGACGAACCTCGCGCTCGGCCGCCCCGCCGACCAGTCCAGCACGAGCCAGTGGTCCAAGCGCCACGCCGCCCCCGGCCGGACAGGCTATCCCGTGGCCCGGGTGCTGGAGCGCGGCCGGCGGCTGGCGGCGGACCTGGCGGGCAGGGGGGCGGACGTGGCGCCGCACCGTGCGGCCCTCGCGAACGTGGCGACGCGGCTGGAGGCCGCCGGCCCGGACGCGCCCGCCGAAACGCACAAGGCCCTGTACCTGGCGGCCCGGGGGGCCGTGCGCAAACTCGTCTTTGCCAATCCGCTTCTCGACGTCGACCGCATCCTCTTCGCCAAACGGGCGGCGCCGCAGTTTCCGCACATGTCCGACCAGTTCTACGGATGGTGGTCGCGCGGCGGCGGCGGGCTGTTCGTCCTGGAGGATTTCAGCGGCGACGGCCCGCCCGCCGTCACGTGCCTCACGGATGGCTGGCCGGACGGCACGTTCCTGCGCCCGATGATTTCCTACGACGGCACGCGCATCCTCTTCGCGTACGCGAAGTACGACCCGGAGGTCGCCGACCTCAGGCACAAGACCGACAAGCGGCACGTGCCCGAGGACGCATTCTTCCATATCTACGAGATGAACGTCGACGGCACGGGCGTGCGGCAACTGACGCGCGGCAAGTACGACGACTTCGACGCCCGGTACCTGCCCGGCGGCCGCATCGTTTTCCTCTCCACGCGTCGCGGCACGGCGTTGGTGTGCGGCCGGTCGAGCGCCCGCGCCACGCGGGGCGCCACCCGGCCGGACAGTTACGTCCGCTGCGGCGGGGGCGACTTCCGGCCCGTCGCCATCTACACCCTGCACGTCATGGACGCCGGCGGCGGGAACCTGCAGGCCATCTCCCCGTTCGAGAACTTCGAGTGGACCCCCGCCGTTGCCGCCGACGGCCGCATCCTCTACGCCCGCTGGGACTACGTCGACCGCCACAACGGGCCGTACATGAGCCTGTGGTCGACGAACCCGGACGGCACGAACCCGGCCATCGTGTACGGCAACTTCACGCGGAACCCGCAGTGCGTGTTCGAGGCGCGGCCCGTGCCCGGCTCCGGCCGGCTCGTCTTCACGGCCTCGGCCCATCACTCGAACCTCGGCGGCAGCCTCGTCCTGCTCGACCCGGACGTCGGCGTGGACGGCGAGACGCCGCTGGCGCGCCTGACGCCCGAGGTCTGCTTCCCCGAGACCGAAGGCTGGCCCGACACGTACTACGCCAACCCCTGGCCGCTCTCGGAGGCGTACTACCTCGTGGCGTGGAGCGCGGCGCGCCTCCCGCCGCACACGTATGTCCATGATAAGCGAAACCCCGTCGACGCCATGGGCCTCTACGTCTACGATGCGTTCGGCAACCTGGAGCCGCTGTACCGCGACCCGGACATCTCGTGCCAGTACCCGATTCCGGTCCGCCCGCGGCCGAAGCCGGCGGTCCTGGCCCCGCGCGTGGCGCGCACGGCTGACGAAGACGGCGGCGACGGCGGCGGGGCGCGCGAGGGCCGCTTCCTGCTCCAGAACGTTTACGCTCGGCTGCCGGGCGTGGCGCGCGGCGAGGTCAAGCGCCTCCGCGTCGTGGCGGTGCCCGCCAAGGTCCAGCCGCAGATGAACCGGCCCGTGCTGGGCGTCACGCGCGAGGACCCCGGCAAGTGCGTCCTCGGCACCGTGCCGGTGGAGGCGGACGGGTCGGCGTACTTCCGCGTGCCGGCGGGCGTGTCGGTCTTCTTCCAGGCGCTGGACGCGCGAGGCCGGGCCCTGCAGACCATGCGGACCATCACGTACGTCCAACCGGGGCAGACGCTCGGGTGCATCGGGTGCCACGAACCGCGCGACGCCGCCCCGGCCGTCGAGCCGCTCCTGGCCCAACGCCGGCCGGCGTCGCGCCTTCGTCCCGGGCCGGAAGGGACGTGGCCGCTGCGGTTCGACCGGCTCGTCCGGCCGGTCCTCGATGCGCACTGCGTCCGGTGCCACGGGCCGGACGGCAAGAAGGAGGCCGTCGCCCGGCTCGACCTCGCGCCGGGGAAGGCGTACGGGTCGCTCGTCGGCTACGGCGGGGAGAAGGGCCTGGCGAAGCACGTCGAAGGGCGGTGGCGCGGCGGCCGGTCCGTCGCCGGCGCCTGCGCCGCGCGCGAGAGCCCGCTGCTCGCCATGCTGACGAGCGAGAAGGGCCATCACGACGTCCGTCTGGGCGCGGAGGACCTGGCGCGGCTCATCGTCTGGATGGACACCTACGCCCAGCGCCGCGGGGCGTTCAGCGACGAACAGGAACGCCGGCTCCTGGCCCTGCGCCGGGAGTGGGCGAATCTGCTCGAGACGCCGTAACAGAGCACGGGCGAGTGCAGATTGTCATTCTGAGGAGCCCGTATGGGCGACGAAGAATCTCGCCTGGGTCGTTGCCGTTCTGCCATTCGCACGGCGAGATTCTTCTGCCCCGCAAGCGGGGCCTCAGAATGACATCCTGTCGGGGCTTAGCACGTAACGATCGCTGGATGCCGCGCCGAACCCTGAAGGAGGCACGATCATGTCCCGCATGTCCCGCCGAACGTTTCTGAGCACGTCGTCGCTGGCCGCCACGGGGGCGGCCGTGGGCACCTTCGCCGTCGCCGCCGGCAAGCCGCGCCGCGTCCTCGGCGCCAACGAACGCATCAACATCGGCGTGATCGGCTGCGGCGGCCGGGGACGCTACAACGGGTACGGCATGGCCCAACTGGGCGCCCGCGTGACGTACCTGTGCGACGTGAACCCGGCCCGCCTCGCGGCGTCGGCCGAGTTCGTCGCCAAGGCCCAGGACGATAAACCGAAATGCGTGCAGAAGATGGAGCGCCTGTTCGACGCCAAGGACTGCGACGCCATCGTCATCGCCACGCCGGACCACTGGCACGCCCCCGCCACGATCATGGCGTGCAAGGCCGGCAAGGACGTCTACTGCGAGAAGCCCGCCGCCCACAGCATCTTCGAGAGCCGCAAGATGCTCGAGGCCGCTCGCAAGTACAAGCGGGTCGTGACCATCGGCACGCAGAACCGCAGCGGGCCGTACGTCCTGAAGGCCCGGGAATACATCAAGTCGGGCAAACTCGGGACGATTCCGCTCGTCCGGGTCTTCAACATGAAACCCGGCGGCCCGGTCCACCTGGGCGAGCGCGGCACGAAGCCCGAGGGCTTCGACTGGGACCGCTGGCTCGGCCGGGCGGCCCAGCGGCCGTATCACAAGGGGCTCGTCAGCCACGGGTGGCTCTACTTCTGGGACTTCTGCAATGGCGACATGGGCAACGACGGCATCCACCAGATCGACCTGGCCCTCATGCTGATGGGCGACCCCGGCATGCCGAAGAGCGTCCGCACCCTGGGCGGCCGGTACGCCCACCCCGACGACGAGGCCGAGGTGCCGGACGTCCAGTTGGCCTCGTTCGACTTCGGCGACTTCGCCATGACGTTCGAACTCACCGCCTACCCGCGCTACATGCGGAAGACGACCGGCACGATCCGCCGCAACGACGAGCAGCCGTACTGGACGCAGAACGCCACGCGCATCGAGATTTATGGATCCGACCTGATGATGATCGTGGGCCGGCACGGCGGCGGATGGGTCGTCGTCCAGTCCGGCGGGCGAGAGGTCGAGAAGGTGTACGGCCGTCCGTGCGACGAGCCGCACTACCGCGATTTCCTCGAGTGCATCAAGAGCCGCAAGCAACCCGCGGCCGACATGGCCCTCGCCAACGACACCTGCTGCGCCATGCACATGGGCAACATCGCCCACCGCGTCGGCAACGTGGCGCTGAACTACGATCCGAAGACGGGCCGCTTCGACAACGACGCCGCCAACGCCCTCATCAAGGCGCCGTATCGGAAGGGGTACGAACTGCCGGAGGTGTAGAGCCCGGGCCGGCCAATGGCCTGTGCCACGCTTCGAAATGGTGCGCGGCGGGTCTCCGCACCCGTTGCGTGGGCGGGAAGCGTCGTTCATGCGCGGTGGATACGGAGGCCCACCGCGCGGTAGGCTCAATGTGCCGTACACGGCGAACGCAGAGAGGACCGGCCATGACCGAGGACCGTTTTCGCGAAATCACCTCGCGGTACCCGTCGCTGCGGGCCGCCCTCGTCGGCGACGTGGCGCTCGACCGGTACCTGGAGATCGACCCGGCCATCGAGGAGACCTCCATCGAGACGGGCCTGCCGGTCTGGAACGTGGTCCGCGTCCGGCCGCAGCCGGGCGCCGGGGGGAACGTGCTGGCGAACCTGGCGGCCCTTGCGCCGAAGCACCTGTCGGCGGTGGGCTGCCGCGGCGACGACGGCGAGGGCTTCGAACTCCGCCGCGCCCTGGAGGCCCTGGGCGTTGACCTGGCGCACTTCCACACCCGGTCCGACCGGACGACGTTCGCGTACCTCAAGCCGCTGATGTGGAACGCAGAGTCGCCCCCGGAGGAACGCAACCGGCTGGACCTGCGGAGCCGGACCCCCACGCCGCGCGACCTGGAGGACGCGATCATCGCCGGCCTGACCGAGACCATCGCCCGCGCCGATGCCGTCGTCGCGATGGACCAGGTGCCGGAGCCGGGGTGCGGCGTGCTGACGCCCCGCGCCAAGGAGGCCCTGACCGACCTGGCCGAGGCGTACCCGGACAAGACCATCGTGGCCGACAGCCGGACGGCCGCCGGCGATTTCTCCGGCGTCTCCGTCAAGGTGAACCTGCGGGAACTGGCCGATCACTTCAGCGCCTCGGACGAGGACCTCGACCCGGAGGCCCTGGCCGCCCGATGGTCCGGCGACCTGGGCCGGCCCGTGTTCGTGACGCTCGGCCAGGAGGGCCTCCTCGTGGCCGACGGCGACCGCGCCACGCACGTGCGCGGCGTGCCGGCGGACCCGCCCATCGACGAAGTCGGCGCCGGCGATACGGTCCTGGCGAACGTGGCGATGGCGCTGGCGGCCGGGGCGTCGGCGGCGGAGGCCGCCGAACTGGCGAACCTCGCCGGCGGCGTCGTCGTCAAGCAGGTCGGCACGACCGGCACCGCTACCGTCGAGGCGATGGACGAGATGCGCCGGGCCGTCCGGCGCGAGCAGCAGGGCGGCGACTGATTCCAGCGAAACAGGGAAGGGATTCCGCGTGAACGGCATCACCCGACGCGCCTGGTTGCGGGCCGGCCTCGGCGCCGCCGCAATGGGCCTGGCCGGACGGCGAGCGGCCGGCACGTGGGCGCCCGGCGCGGACGTGCCCGACCTGGGCCTCCCGGCCGTGGGGGCGATGCCGGTGCGCCCGTCCCGCGAGATCGAGGCCTCGCCCCTCGGCGTCGGCTTCGAGGTCCTCGACCGCAAGATCTTCAACCCCCATCGCGCCACGCCGTGGGTCGGCAAACTGGGCGTCAAGTGGGCGCGGTGCCAGACGGGCTGGGCCCGCACCGAGACCACGAAGGGCACGTACGACTTCGGCTGGCTCGACGATGTGGTCGACGGCCTGCTCGCCGTCGGCGTCCAGCCGTGGTTCAACCTGGGGTACGGCAACCCGCTGTACAGTCCGGGGGCGGACGCGGCCGCCGTCGGCTGGGCGCCGGTGTTCGACGAGGCGGCCCGGCAGGCGTGGGTCCGGTACACGCGGGCCATCGCCGAACACTTTGCGGGCCGCGTGCGGCACTGGGAGATCTGGAACGAGCCGAACATCTCGCACTTCTGGAAGCCGAAGACGTCCGACCCCGCCGATTACGTGGACCTGGTAAAGATGACCGCCCCGGAGGTCCGCCGCCGCGTGCCGGACGCCGTCATCATCGGGTGCGCGACGGCCGGCATCGACACCGCGTTCGTCCGCGGATGCCTGGAGCACGGCCTGGCGGCGCACGTCGACAAGGTCACGTACCATCCGTACCGGCGGCGCCCCGAGGCGGGGTACCGGGGCCAGGTGACGGCGCTGCGCGAGGCGCTCGCCGCCCACAAGAAGGGCATCGAGATATGGCAGGGCGAGAACGGGTGCCCGTCGCGCCGGGGCGGCAGCGGGGCCCTCTCCAACCTGCCGTGGACCGAAACGCTCCAGGCCAAGTGGCTGCTGCGGCGGATCCTCACGGACCTGCTCCTCGACGTGGAGATGACCTCGTACTTCGTCATCGTCGACCTCGTGGGCTACCGCGGCAAACGGAACGACAAGGGCCTGCTGCGCGGCGATTACACGCCCAAGGCGGCGTACTTCGCGTACCGGCGGTTGGGGGCGCTGCTGGACGCCGCCTCCGAACGGATCGAGGTCGAGACGGTCTTCGAGGGCGACGACGACGGCCGGACCGTCGCCGCTGCCTTCCGCCGCCGCGGCCGCCTGCTCCTGGCCTACTGGCACCCGATGGACCTGTTCGAGGGTTTCGGCCGGCGGACCGTGCGGGCCCGCATCCCCACCGCGGAAGGGCTGGCACTGGAGCGGCCGGTGCTGGCGGACCCGCTGACCGGGCGCGTATACCGTCTCGACAGGGCCGCCCGCCAGGACGGGGCCTGGGAGGTTCCCTCCCTGCCGCTGGTCGATTGGCCGCTTTTGCTGGCGGACGCAGCGCTTTTTGAATAGTCTCTTTGCATCATGCTCATTCTTTTGCCCCATTTTCCCTGCTGCCTGGCCATATAGGGGATTCCCCCACGCCTGAATTGGCGTTTTCTGTATGCCCGAAGCGGGTCCCCCCGGATTGCTCGAAACCCCCCGTCCGTGTCTACTTGTGGTGACAAGTGGGCACGTTTGGCGGTCGGTGCCCGCGTCCTTCGGATCGCGCTGCCGGCCGGTAACGCCGGACGCGACCAGCACAACAGGAGGCGACACGATGACACAGACACGGAGCGTGGCGGACGTAACGGTCGAAACGGTGACGGGGGCGCTGGAGCATCTCGTTCTCTCGCCGGACCAGACGTTCGAGGGCATCGAGCAGACCTGCCGGGAGGCGGCCGACTACGACCTCGCCGCCGTCTGCCTCCCGCCGTACGCGGTGCCGATGGCGACCCGCGTCCTGAAAGGCTCGGGCGTCACCGTGTGCGGGGCGGTTGGCATGCCGTTCGGCCATTCCGGGTGCCGGGCCAAGTGCGACGAGGCGGCCGCCTCCATCGAGGCCGGCGCCGGCGAGGTCGACATGATCATCAACCTGGTGGCCATGAAGAGCAGCCGGTACGGCGACGTGGAATCCGAGATCGCCGCCGTCCGGCGCCTGGCCTCGGGCATCACCCTGAAGGTGACGCTCGAGTGCTGTTACCTGACGGACACCGAGGAGGTGCGTGCGGCGCGCCTGGCCATCGACGCCGGGGCCGATGTCGTGAAGACGCACACCGGGTTCGGCGAGGGCAACGTGCGGGTGCACGACGTGCGGCTGCTGAAGCGGGCCGCCGCCGGCGACGCCGAGATCGAGGCCGCCGGCGGCGTGACGCGCTTCAAGAAGGTCCTGGCGCTGCTGGAGGCGGGCGCCTCGCGGGTCGCCGTCGATGCGCCGCTCGACATCCTCGAAGACTTCTACAAATGGGAGGCCGCCTGAGACGACAACGCTAAGTCGGCCATTTGTGCGGTGGGCCTGTGCACCGACCGCGCTCGAAACGCCATGTGACGGGCGGTGTGGCGGGTGCCCCTCCGCCCCGGTCGGGACAGGCTCCGACCCGCCGCGCACGAGTTAGCGTTGTCGCACGGAGGCGTCCCCGTGCCTCGGGGGCGACGACGAAGGTTCCACGAGTCTTTTTCGCAGGCGCGCCGGCGCGTGGGGGTGCGCGGCTCTTCCGTGGAGAGCAGGGGGTGGGGAAAAAGGACTCCTGGAGCCTTCGTTGCTGCGCAGGACAGGGACGCCTCGCCGCTTGACCTCCTCCCACCTTCGCCGGTAGAGTGACGGGCGAACCCGTGCCGACGGGGACCGGCGATGGCGATCTTACCCTGCATCCTGTCTGCCGCTGCGGCGGTGGTGTGCGCGGCGGCGCCTGCGCGCGCCGAGTCGCCGGCGCCCGCGTCCCCGGCGCCGGCGTCCCCGAAGGCCGAACTCGACGTGGTCGTCGAGACCGGCCTCCTGACCCCCGCCGAGCACCGGCAGTCGTACCTGGAGACGATGCTCGAGTACGCGCGGCAGTGCGTGGGCGGCCTGGTGCCGGAGGAGCCCCACCCCGCCGGTTCGCCCCCGGCGGCGGGGGCGGCGAGGTACCGCCTCTTCATCGAGCATCGGGGCAAGGTGGAGGTCGACGCCATGGCGGCCCCGGCCGAGTTGGTCGGCGAGGCGGCCGGCGAGGACGCGCGGCAGTGGATCACCCGCCAGAAGGGACGGATCCGCTTCCGCCTCGGCCGGTGGGACGGCACCGCCTATCCCACCGTGGACCAGTGGAACAGCACGTTCGCGACGGAGCACTTCCTGCCGATGCCCGCCGACGCCTCGGTTGACGAGCGGGCCCAGTATCGCCGCGTGGCGCGGAACCTGGCCACCCCCGAGGGCGTCAAGAGCGGCATCCTGAACCACCTCCTGCCCATCGAACTGGCGGAGACCTCCGGCACCCCCGGGTCGCCGCAGGACTTCACCCTGGCGGTGACGAACCGCAGCCGGTGGGCGCTCAAACATCTCGACGTGAGCGTCACATGGTGCGCGGGTGCGAATGACGCGCGGCATCGGTACCAGGGCAAGGTGACTTTCGACGGCGCCTTGAAGCCGGGGGCGCGGATGGAACTGAAGGGCGTGGCGGAACCGGACCCGTCGATCTTCGCGTGGGAATACTCGCTGCCCCCGCAGATCGAGGCCCGGCCGGTGTTCGTGCCGGGAGGGTAGCACCACAATGCTAACTCGTGCGCGGCGGGTCCCCGCAGGCGCCGCGCAGCCCTGGAAAGGCCGTTTCGAGAAAGCGTGTGACGCGCGGTGCCCAGTCGTGGGCACCGCGCGGTGGGCAAGACTGCCCACGGCGCGAATGGCCGACTTGGCGTTGTAGTGGTAGGGGCTGCGCGGGATGCGCCGGTGTTCGAGCCGGCCACGGAAGCGGCCGGTCATTTGCGATCGGCGGTGTGGGCCGGCCACGGCCGATGGGGATGACCCGCCGCCCCCGCGGCGGGTTCCAACGACCACGCAGGCTGACGCGTGTCGGGGTGCTGTTCTACGGCATCAACTCCGGCGCCTCGCCGTCCACAAACGCCTGCATGACGGCGTCCGCTTTTTCGCGGGTCGAGACGTCCGGGTACGCCGGTTCGGCCGTTACGCCCTCGGCTGCCAGCACCCGGGCGGTCAGGACGCGGGCCTGCTGGGCTAGGTCGGCCGCCTCCCCGAGGATACGGGTGGCCTCCTGCGGCGAGTGGATGCCCGTGCCGTTGCTCGAACGGACGTAGTCCCACCGGAACTGGGCGTGGCGGACGAGGCGGCGCACCTCGGCCAGGGCTGTCTCGTCGGCGCCGGCCTGGCCGGCGGCGGCCACGTCGAAGTGGGCTTTCACCAGGGCCGACTCCGCCCGCACGAGGGCCGCGTGCACCTTGTCCTGGGTTGCTTCCACGCGGGTCCGGATCTCCTTCTCCGTCCACCGGTGGCACACCGCGCAACTGCGGTTGATCGTCAGCAGGGGACTCTGGATATGATGATCCGTGTACTTCGCCCCGCCCTCGCTGACGTACGGCATGTGGCAGTCGGCGCACGAGACGCCGCGGTAGGCGTGGATGCCCGTGCGCCACAGTTCCCAGTCCGGGTGCTGGGCCTTGACGACGCGGGTGCCGGAGACGGCGTGCGTGAAGTCGGCGAAGTCGTGCCCGTCGTAGTAGGCGAGCATCTCCTCCGGCCGCGTGCCCTTCGCCCACGGGAACACGAGGTACGAGCCGCCCTTGAAGTAGTACTCCGAGTGGCACTGGGCGCAGACCATGGACCGCATCTCCTGGTGCGACAGGGCGTCGGGGTCGCGCCCGAGGGCCGTCAGCCCCTCGCGCAGCGCCGGCCGCGTGATGACCAGTTCCAGCGTTTCGGGGTCGTGGCAGTCGCGGCAGGCGATGGGGTGGGTGATCTCGTCGCGCAACTCGTGGAAATCCGCGGCGTAGAAATCCGCCGGGCCCATCTCGTGGAGGAGGCGCGGCACGTCGGCGCTCTTGCACGTCCAGCACGTGCCGACGGTCTTGGGCGTGATGCGCTTCGTGGCGAGGATGTCCTCGACTGAATGCGGATGCCCGCGGGCCTGCTTGTAGTCCTTCGCGAAGCCGTACCGCGCCCACAGTACGACGAGGTTCGGATCGGCGTCGAGGTAGTCGCGCGGGAAGGACCCGCCGTAGCGCGTCCGCGTGTCGCTCTGCGTCGCCTCGAGGTACGTCTGGTACTCGCGGGGATAGTTGAGGCCCCAGGCGGCGGGGTCCGCCTCCCACTGCGGCAGGGGGACGATCGCCACGGCCACGCGGCGGGCCTCCCACCGGTGTTCCAGGATCGAGACCGCCAGCAGCCCCAACAGGGCCACGACTGCGGCCGCCAGCACGAACACGACCGGGCCGACCCAGCGGCGCCGAGCCGCGCGGGGGCGTGGGACATCCGTCTCGGAAGGGGTCATGGGCGTTTTCTCTCGCGAATCGTCTTGAGGCCGGCGGGCGGCAGGGGCGGTCGCAGTTCCGCCGGCGACGCCGACAGGCTGTGCACCTCGCCGTGGACGCCCGTGTGGCACGCCCAGCACGGCCGCTCGGCCGACGTCGCCAGCCGCACCATCGCCACGTGGTCGGCGTGGCAGCGGATGCAGTTCGTCTGGACGACGGGCTCGGCCCGCTCGCTCAGGCGGAGGACCTGCGGCGCCAGGTCAAAGGTGAACATGAACGCATGCTTGCCGCCGTCGGTCGCCTTGTAGGCGTACTCGGCCACGGGGTTGCGGTGCGGCACGTGGCAGTCGGTGCAGACGGCCACGTGCCCGTGGCTGCCCCGCTGCCACGAGGCGTAGGCGTCGGTCATCACGTGGCAGTTGATGCACGCGGCGGGCGCGTTCGACAGGTACGACGTGGCGTTGGCGAGCCGGGCCGTGACCACCGCCAGTCCGGCGGCGGTGCCCAGCAGCGCGACCGCCGCCAGGCGCCATCGGCCGGGCAGGTGGGACGGGCGGCCAGTCGCCTTGCCATCGGATTGGCGCGGTGTGGAAGGCACACGCCGATTCTAGCGGTGGCGCGCACGGGCATGCAAGCGGCGCAGCGAATCGTCGGCCCGTCTCGCTATTCGTCCGGAAAGTACCGCATCGACGTCTTCTTGAACTCGCGGACGGAGAAGAGGGCGTCCCAGGCCGGGGCGTCGATCTCGCCGGCCATCGCCTCGACCCGGCCGCGGACGGCCTCCTCCGAGCCGCCGTGCACCATCGCGTACAGCGTGTACGGAAAGTCGGGCAGCGGCGGCCGGCGGTAGCAGTGCGTGACGTCCGGGTGCGAGGCCAGGGCCCGCCCGGCCGCATCGATGCGCGGCGGGTCCACCGCGAACACCGCCATCGCATTGGCCCGCACGCCCGCGGCCCGATGCCGGACGACGGCCCCGACGCGGCGGACGACGCCCTCCTCGACCCACGCGCGGATCTGGTCGAGGACGGCCGGCACGCTCCCGCCGGCCGCCTCGGCGACGGGGACGAACGGCTCGGCTTCCACGGGCAGGCCGTCCTGGACGGCCCGGACGAGGGCTTTCTGGGGCTCGCTGAGAGGCCGGCTTGTGTCTCCCTCTCCCTTGACGGGAGAGGGCGGCTCGTGCTTCGCAGCGAAGCGCTGCTTCGCAGAGTAGCAGGGTGAGGGTGAATGCCGTGAGTTGATGGCACGCTCCCCCTCATCCGGCCCTCTCCCGCCAGGGGAGAGGGTCTTCGCCGCCGCCGCCCGCGAGCCGTCCAGGTCGAACGTCGCCCGGATCTTGTAGCGCGCGAGGGCCGGCAGGCGGTGCATCGCCTCGGCGCCCGTCTCGGCCCGCAGGCGGTCGAGCACTCGATCCAGGTCCTCCGTGGGCGGGACCGTCAGCGTGAACCACAGGTTGTACGGCCCTTCGCGCTCGTAGTTGTGCGTGACGCCGGGCAGCCGGCCGACGCGTTCGGCCGCTTGCTCCAACTTTTGCGGCGGCACGCGGGCGGCGACGAGCGTGGATTGGTAGCCGAGCCGCCCGGAGTCGAAGACGGGGCCGATGCGGCGGATGAGGCCGGCCTCCGCCATCCGGCGGACGCGGGCCAGGAGGTTGTCCGGGTCGACGTCGAGCCGCGCGGCCAAGGCATCGAACGGCCGGGCGACGACCGGCAGGTCCGCCTGCATGGCGGTCAGGATGCGTTTGTCGAGGGCGTCCACCGTTCAGACCGCCCTTTCATATTCCAGGATTGCTGCCACGAGACCGGGGATCGTATGCTCGGCCGCTTCGACGGTCGGCGCGAGGCCCACCTCGCGCAGCGTGGCGGAGGTCGTCGGGCCGATGCTCGCAAGGCGAGCCCCCGAGGCGCGGACGGTCTCCGCGCCGACGGCCTCCACGAGGTTCCGCACCGTGGAGGAACTCGTGAAGGTGATCCAGTCGGCCCGCCGCTCGCGCAGGTCGCCGGCGGCGGCTTCGGCGCCGGCTGCGTCGGGCACGGTGCGGTAGGCGGCGACCTCGGTGACGCGGGCGCCGGCGGCGGCGAGGGCATCGGCGAGGTCCGGCGGGGCGATGTCGGCCCGCGGCAGGAGGACGGCCGCCCCGTCGAGGGCGGCCGCCGCGGTCAGCGCCTCGGCCACGGCCGCGCCCGTATACGTGGCCGGCTGGAGGTCGGCGCGGAGCCCATGGCTCGCCAACCGCTCGGTGGTGGCGGGGCCGATGGTCGCCAGACGCACCCCGGCGAGCGCGCGGGCGTCGCCGCCGGCCTCCGCGAGCGCGGCGAAGAACGCATCGACGCCGTTCACGCTCGTGAAAACGATCCAATCGTAAGAGGCCGCGTCGCGGGCGGCGGCGAGCAGGGGGGCCCGGTCCTCGGGCGGTTCGATGCGGATGGCGGGGGCCTCGACGGCCTCGGCCCCGAGGGCCTCGAGTGCTTCGACCAGCCGCGAGGCCTGGGCCCGGGCGCGCGTGACGAGAATCCGCCGGCCGAGCAGCGGCCGCGTCTCGAACCACGCCAGGCGATCCCTGAGGCCCACGACGCCGCCCACGACGATGACGGCCGGCGGCTTGAGCCCTGCCTCCGCCGCACGGTCGGGCAGCGTGGCCAGCGTGCCGGCGACGGTCGTCTGCCGCGGCGTCGTGCCCCAGCGGACGGCGGCGGCGGGGGTGCCGGCGTCCATGCCGGCGTCGATGAGGCTCGCGCAGATGCGCGGCAGGTTCGCCACGCCCATGAAGAAGACGAGCGTGCCGGGCCAGCGGGCGAGGGCCGGCCAGTCGAGGGGGTCGTCCGCCTTGTCGGCGGCCGCGTGCCCGGTGACCAGGCCGAGGGCGCTGGCGTGGTCGCGGTGCGTGGCGGGGATGCCGGCGTAGGCCAGGGCCGCGACGCCCGCCGTCACGCCCGGCACGACCTCGAACCGCACGCCGGCGTCGGCGAGGGCGACGGCCTCCTCGCCGCCGCGGCCGAAGACGAACGGGTCGCCCCCCTTCAGGCGGACGACCGTCTGGCCGGCCCGTGCGCGCGCCACGAGCAGGGCGTTGATTTCGTCCTGCGGCAAGGTGTGACGGTCGGACCGTTTGCCGACGTAGACGCGCTCGGCGTCGGCGGGGGCGTGCCGGAGGAGGCGCGGCGACAGGAGGGCGTCGTAGACGACGACGTCGGCCGACGCCAGGACCGCCCGGCCGCGGAGCGTCAGCAGGCCGGGGTCGCCCGGCCCCGCGCCGACGAGGTAGACGATGCCGTCGGTCATGGCGGTTCCTTGGGGTTTGTGCCTCGTTACATGTAGTCTTCGCCCGCCAGGCTGTCCCGGCACGAGGCCCGCCAGGCTTCCACCGTTTCCTTCATCCGCGCGACCACGTCCGGGTGGTCGGCCGCCACGTCTTCCTTCTCGGCCGGGTCGGCGGCGAGGTCGAAGAGCATCCACGACTTGCCCTTGTCGCGCGTGATGAGTTTCCAGCGGTTGTCGACGAGGGCGATCTGCCCGCGCGACTCGAACGCGATCGGCCGCGGCCGTTCGTCCATCCGGCCGTCGATGAGCGGCACGAGGTCGACGCCGTCCAGCGGTTCCGGCTGCCCCTTCATCCGGAAGCCGAGGGCCGCCAGCACCGTGGGGAAGTAATCGGACGTGGAGCAGGGCACGCCGGTCGCCCGCGGCCGGGGGACGCGGGCCGGCCACTCGAGGAGGCCGGGCACCCGGATGCCGCCCTCGAAGAGGTCGCGCTTGCGCCCGCGGAGGCCGCCCGCGGACCCGGGGCCGCGCCGGTGCTCCGGCCCGTTGTCGGCGCAGAACCAGAGCATGGTGTTCCGGGCGACGCCGAGGCGGCGGAGTTCGTCGCGGAGGCGGCCCATCTGCTCGTCCATGGCCGTCAGGCATCCCCAGTAGTGCCGCTCCTTCTCGCTGCCGGCACCATCGTACATCTTGAGATACTTCTGGCCGGTCAGGACGGGCTCGTGTGGCGTGTGGAACCAGATGACCGCCAGAAAGGGCGCCTTCTTGTCCGCGGCGTCGCGGATGAAGGGGATCGCCCGGTCCATGATGACGCGGGAATCGTCGCCGGCCAGGTTCTCGGCGGCCTTCGTCTCCGGGCCCGTCCAGTAGGCCGTGCCGTACGGCCGGTCCGTGCCGGGCTTCCGCATCGGGTCCCAGGTGGGGACCTTGGCCTCGGTGGAGAAGCAGACGTCGAAGCCGTGCTCCCACGGGGGTGCGTAGTGC
Source organism: uncultured Anaerolineales bacterium (assembly GCA_964577175.1). Classification (GTDB taxonomy): domain Bacteria; phylum Planctomycetota; class Phycisphaerae; order FEN-1346; family FEN-1346; genus BS750m-G62. The sequence goes on along the minus strand of CAZNYC010000082.1, from coordinate 1,315 downwards.
CCCGCGCCGCGCGGCCCGCCGCGGTTCGAGTCCTTCTCCGTCCGCGTCAGCGTGCCCAGGTGCCACTTGCCGAAATGGCCGGTCGTGTACCCCTGGGTCTTGAGGGCCTCGGCGAGCGTGATTTCCTCCGGCGGCAGGTGCCCGACGTTGGCAAACGTGATGCCGCAGCGGTACGGGTGCCGGCCGGTGATCGCGCTGCCGCGCGTGGGCGAGCAGACGGGGGCCCCGGCGTAGAAGCGGTCGAAGCGGAGGCCGGCCCGGGCCATGGCGTCGAGCGTGGGCGTCTTCAGGTGGGGGTGGCCGTTGTAGCCGGTATCGCCCCATCCATGGTCGTCGGTCATGGCGAGGATGACGTTGGGGCGGTCTGAGGCCCCGGCCGCATCACCGTCTGCGGACCGTGCCGCGCGGGCCAGGCAGCCGGCGCCTCCGGCCATCGCGGCCGCGGCGCCGAGGACCTGCCTGAGGAACGTTCGCCGCCGCATTGCGGTAATCGTCATATCTCCTCCTCCCCGCCCGTCAGCGGGACGAAGCGGCACGGGCAGAAGTCGTGGCGGCGGACCTCGCCGTCGCGCTTCTCGATGCGCGTCAGCGTCTGCGAGAAGCCCCCGCCGATGGGCGTCACCAGGATGCCGCCGTCGGCCAACTGGTCGATCCAGGCCGGCGGCACCTCCTCGGCGGCGGCGGCGCAGAGGAGGCGGTCGAACGGGGCCTCCTCCGGCCAGCCGCCGCGCCCGTCGCCCACGCGGTAGCGGACGTTCGCGAGGCCGAGGTCGTCCAGGATGCGTCGGGCCCGCGCCTGGAGGGCGGCGTGGACCTCCACGGTGTAGACCTCGCCGGCGAGGCGGGCGAGCACCGCCGTCTGGTACCCCGAGCCGGTGCCGATTTCCAGGACGCGCTCCGCGCCCGCCAGGTCCAGCGCCTGGGTCATCAGGGCCACGATGTACGGCTGGCTGATCGTCTGTTCGTGGCCGATGGGGAGCGGGTGGTCCGTGTATGCCTCCCGCCGGCGTTCGGGCGGGACGAACCGGGCCCGGTCGATGGTACGAAACGCCTCCAGGACGCGCGGGTCGCGGATGTCCCGCGCCTCCAGTTGCGTCCGGACCATGCGGTCGAGTTGGTCGTGGGTGTCCATCATTTCGTTCCGCGCGGTGGCCCTCCCGGGCCGTATCTGTTTAGCGTTGTCATTCTGAGGCCCGCTTGCGGGCCGAAGAATCTCGCCGTGGTCGTTGTTGTTTCGGACTTTACGAAAGGCGTTCACGGCGAGATTCTTCGGTCGCTTCGCTCCCTCAGAATGACACCGTCACGGCAATTGCCC
>CAZNYC010000081.1:0-18530 GCA_964577175.1 uncultured Anaerolineales bacterium | reverse complement strand
GCCGTTGTAGTTGACGTGCTTGCCCTTCTCGCTGACGTAGAGCCACTCGGGGTGCTCGGCGGCGAACGTCTCGTTGATCTTCGAGAAGTCGAACCGGCCGATCATGCGGATGCCCTCGGCGTGGAGGCGCTCGAGCACCGTACCCACCAGGTCGCCCTTCATGTGGGTGTTCTGCCAGTGGCATTCGAGGTCCGTCGGGTAATTCGCGACGATGCCGCCCACGTTGAAGAGGACGACGTCGGCACCGAAGGCCTTGACGTCGCGGACGTAGTGGTCGATGTCCATCGTCGCGTCGATCTCGCGGAGGTTCGTCTGGAGCATCCGATGCTGCCGGAGCCACCACGGCGAATCGGGCGCTTCGGCGGCCGTGACGCCGATCGCGAAAAAGGACAGGCAGCAGACGATGAGGGCGAGACGGAGGGGGTTCATGGGTGTGTCCTTCGCGTTGAGCCGTCGACCGGAGGTCGACGGTCGTTCGAACGGCCGGCGGCGTACCGCCGCCGGCTCAACGGGCAAATCGGTGCGGGCTTTCAGGTTATCTCAGCGGCCCGCTTTGCGGACCAGGATGACCCAGTCCTCGCCGGCGGCGTTCGGTGGGGCGCCGAGGTCCCGCTTGCCGCCACCGGCCACGCTTCGCACGGACCCCGGCTTCAGGTCCCCGCCCTTACGCGGGTCGTACCAGCCGACGGCCAGCGTGCCGCGGACGCCCGAGAGGTCCAGCGCCGTCTTCCCGCCGTGCTTCAGGTACACGACGTACACCTCGCCGGGTTTGGCGAAGCAGTAATCGTCGTCGGCGGTGCTGAGGTCGTTGTCGCAGTCCATCTCCCAGAACGGGATTTCGTTCTTGTCGAAGAACTCGAGCATGTAGCGGCAATAATCCCACCACCGGTCGCGGCTGCGGAAGTCCTCGCACGTCAGGTCCGACTGGGCGTGCTTGTAGCCGAAGTACCACTCCAGCCCCGCCCCGCCGGCCATGACGTTGCCCCACAGGCCGTTGCGGCGGCCGTCCTCGTGCGAGTCGCCGGCGTCGGCGTCCGGCCGGAGGGCGTGGCTGGCGTCGCCCGGTTCGTCGCAGGCCACGACCCACGGCTTGCCGGCCTTTTTCGATCGCTCGATGTAGTCGCGGGTCCGCCGGTGGACGTTCGCGAAGTTCGGCTTGTTCGTCTGGAGCGAGAAACCGGTCAGTTTCGACCCGGGGCCGAGCAGGTCGTAGTGGTTCGCCCCATTATGAATCACGATATGATGGTGATACGGGTCGTGGTCCCAGAGGTAGGCGGCCCAGGCCTTCTTCTGGGCGGTGGAGGCGTTGTTGATCTCCTCGCCCAGGTTCCAGTTCAGCGCCAGGTGGTGGGCGTAGCGGGCGATGAGTTCCCGGTAATACATCTTCCGCTCCAGGCCCAGGTCGCCGCCGTCCAGGAGCAGTTCGTTCTCGGTCTCGAGCGTCTTGAAGTGGAGGTACAGGCCCAGGCGGTCGGCGTGCGCGAAGACGATCTCCCACTGGGCGAGTTTCGAGCAGTCCAGCCGCGTGTACGGGCCGTCCGGCGTCACGTACGGGAAGACGTTCTTGTCGTCGCCGTGAATCGTGACGGGGATGAACGAGAAAACATTCATGCCCTCGGAGGCCAGGTAGTTGAGGGCCCCGATGAGGCCCTTGCCCTTGCCGTCGCGCCACGTCGGGTCGCCGGGCTTCCAGTCGCGGACGTGGGCCTTCCAGGATTTTCTCCGGCCGCCGCGGTCCGTCGTGTTGTCGAAATCCTCGTAGGCCAGGAGGTTTTCCGGGGCGTCGGCGCCGCACTTCAGGAACCACTCGCCCGTCTCGGCGAACCGCAGGTACCGGTGGCCGACGTACTGGAGCAGGCCGCGCCCGCGGAAGTCGCGGCCCGTCTTGTCGGTCGGGCCGATCTGAAGCGTGCCGCTCTTTCCGTCGATCGACGCCACCGGCGTGCCGGCGTCCGGGTCGTCGCTGACGGCCACGTGCCTGCCCGCGCGGAAGGAGGCCTTCCACGTCCATCGGCCGGTCTTTGGCGGGGCGAAGTGGACCATCCAGACGTTGCCGGCCGCGGCGCCCGTCTCGGCCGCGCTGCCGTCGGCCGCGTAGTATCCCGGCACCACGTGCTTCGCCTTCCCGTTCTCGAAGGCGACGAGCAGGCGGTAATCGGTGAACGGGTTCGGGTCGGCGGTCTCGCTGGCGGCGGGTCCGCCGAAGGCGAGGGTCACCTTGTGCCATTTCTTCATCTCGCCGCTGGTCTTGACCGTGCCGGCCTCCATGGTCTCGGCGGGTGGGACGTTCTGGAGTTCGGGCGATTTGCCGCGGGCCTTCCGGCCGCCGCCCCCGCCCTTGACGGTGATGGTGATTTGGAGGGCCTTGCCGGCCTCGCCCTTGGCGCCGCCCTTGGCGTACGGCGTGGCCTTCAGGGTGTGCCGGCCCGGGCCGACGGACCACGGGTTGTAATCGCCGTCGTTGTCGCCGGCCAGGGCGAAGGGGGGCGTGCTCTCGGTCTGGACCGTCCGGCCGTCGACCTCGAAGCGGACGCTGCCCACGTCGCCGGCGACGTCGGCCCGGACGCTGATGTCGCCTCCCACCTTGGCCCGGTCGACCGTGGCGCCGTCCTTCAGGGCGCCGATCGGCTCGTTGGTGCGGGCGTTGACGAGCGTGAAGCCGGTCACCTCGCCGGCCTTGGCGGCCGTCGCCGCCGGCAGGATCCAAACGAGGGCCAGGATCGTTGCCGCCGTCTTCGCGTGTTTCATCCGACTATCTCCTTGCTGGTTTCCGAAGGCCGCCCGCCACGCGGCCTTCACGGACCGCGCTGTCACGGCGCAGCGGGAGCATTATGACTGAGCGGGAGGGACTCTGCAAGCGTTCTATCCGGCAAGAAGAAGGCGCGCGGCGCATCTCGGCACCCGCCGCGACGCACCGGACTCTTACGCATTCCGCGCGGCAGGGCAGTACGCTCGCCGCACGAAAAGGAGCGTTGTCCTACTGGATTTCCGAGAACCGGTCCTTCGTCGCGCCGCACACCGGGCACGTCTCCGGCACGTCGCCGACGAACGTGTTGCCGCACACGTCGCACACGTGGATGGGGGCGGCGGGCACGTCGTTGCCGGCCTTCAGCGCATCGAGGGCCTCGGTGTAGAGTTGGTGGTGGACCTTCTCGACCTCCATGGCGTAGCGGAAAGTGGTGACGGCGGGCTGGTTGCCTTCCTGCTCGGCCTCCTCGACGAACGTGGGGTACATCTGTCGGAACTCGTAGCCCTCGCCCTCGACGGCCGCCTCGAGGTTGTCGGCGGTGTCCTGGATGCCGCCCATGACCCGGAGGTGGGCGTGGGCGTGGACGGTCTCGGCCGCCGCCGCCGCCCGGAACAACCTGGCGATCTGCGGGTACCCGTCCTGCTCGGCCTTCCTGGCGAACGCGAGGTACTTGCGGTTGGCCTGGCTCTCGCCGGCGAAGGCGTCCTTCAGGTTGTCGCTGGTGGCCATGGAGATGCTTCCTTTACGCTCAGGGGGTGCAGGTGAGGGAATACCGAAACGGATGACGCAGCCGGGTGTCCCCCGCCCCGGCCACGACTGCCGGCACCGGTTGCCGGTCAGCGACGATTATAGGCCGGCGGTTCCGCACGCGACAAGGGCGAAACGAAACGGCCGCCTGCGTCCCGGCCGACGGCCCGCCTGCCATCGCTGCGCTGCATCGCGCCGTCTTGCAAAGATCGGGCGGGGGCGTACAATAGCGGCCTCACCGTGACGGACGAGGGTTCCAACCGACCATGCCCGCAAACCTGACGCCCGACTACCTGAACGCCGAGAAGGCCTTCCGGCAGGCCGCCACGCCCGCCGAGAAGATCGCCGCCCTCGAAGAGATGTACGCCACGATCCCCAAGCACAAGGGGACCGAAAAGATGCGGGCCGACATCCGCCGGCGCCTGTCGAAGTTTCGGCAGGCGGCCCGGCAGGCCCGCGGCAAGGGGGGCGTCGACCCGTTCCACGTGGACCGGCACGGGGCCGGCCAACTTGCCCTCGTCGGCGCCCCCAACGCCGGCAAGAGCGCCCTCGTCTACGCCGTGTCCGGGGCCCACGTCAAGGTGGCGCCGTACCCGTTCTCGACGCACGGGCCCGTGCCGGGCATGATGCCGCTGGAGGACGTCCAGATTCAACTCATCGACCTGCCGCCCGTTACCCGCGACGGCCTGGTGCCGGGGATGCTCGGCACGGTCCGTGCGGCGGACGGTCTGCTGCTGGTGGCGGACCTCTCGGCCACCGACCTGCTGGAGCAGATCGACACGGTCCTGGAGGTGCTGGCGGCCCGTGGCGTCGTGCCGGCCCCCGCCGAGCCGCCCGAAGGCGGCCAGGCCATGCCGGTGCTCCTGGTGGGTACGAAGGTGGACGTGGACCCGGCCCGGGAGAACCTGGAGGCCCTGCGGGACCTGCGGCCGGACCTGCCGCCCATCCTTCCCACCAGCGCCGAGACCCGCGAAGGCCTCGACGCGCTCGGTCGCCGATGCTTCGAATTGCTCGACGTGGTCCGCGTCTACAGCAAGGAACCCGGCAAGCCCGCGGACATGGAGAAGCCGTTCGTCCTGCCGCGCGGCAGCACGGTGCTCGATATGGCGGCCGCGGTGCACCGCGACTTCGCCCGCGACCTGAAACGGGCCCGCATCTGGGGCGAGGGGATGTACGATGGCCAGCCGGTCCAGCAGGACCACGTCCTCTCGGACACCGACGTCATCGAGTTGCACGTGTAGCGGCTGTTCCCCCCTCTCCCTTGATGGGAGAGGGAAGGGGTGAGGGTGAACGTGCGGGTGCCACGGTTTGCTTGCCAAACCGTGCGCCACGAGCGGGAAGCACCGATTGACAAGCAATCGGTGGCACTTGCGAAGGTCGGGCGCACGTCACATACGTATTGAAAGGGGAACGCATGGAGGCGCTGCGGGTTGCCGTCCTCGTTGCCGTCGGTCTGCTCGCGTGCGCTGCCGTGCCGGCGCTGGGGGCGGGGCCGGCGCAGGCGAACCTCATTCGCAACCCGACGTTCGCCGAGGCGGGCGCCGAGGGCGCGCCGGCCGCGGCGTGGTCCGCCATCTCCCCCGAATGGACCCCGGCGGCCTGCCGCGTCCGGCGGACCGACGGCGGCGTCCGGGTCGATGCGCCCGAGGAATCGTTCGCGGTCGGCGGCGTCGAGCAGACGGTGAACGGCATCGCACCCGGCCGGGCCTACGCCGTCGAGGCCGAGTGCGCCTGCGACGGCATCGCCTCGCCGGTGCGGTCGGTCCTGGTGCGGGTGAGGTGGCTGAAGGCCGGCCGGCGGCTGCACCCGGCGGGGTGGCTCGTCCGCGGCCCGGAGCGCGTTCGCATCCAGATGGCCGACGCCCTGGTCCGTGTCCGGTTCCGCGACGTGTTCGTCGCCCCGGACGGCGCCGACGCCGCCCGCCTCACCCTCGAGGTCAAGTGGCCGGGCATGGGGAACGTGGTCTGGCAGCGGGCGAGCCTCGTTCCGACGGACCCGCCCGAGCCGCGCAAGGTGACCATCGGCACGGTCTTCTTCCGGCCGCGCAAGTCGACCGTGGCAAAGAACCTGGACCTCTGGTGCGCCAAGATCGACGAGGCCGGCCGCCGCGGCTGCGACATCGTCGGCCTTGGCGAGGCGATCCTGAAGGTCGGCACGAACGCCGGCCTCGACGACACGGCGGCCCCGATCCCCGGCCCGCACACGGAGCGGCTGGGCGACGCCGCCCGGCGGAACAACCTGTGGGTCGTGGCGGGCCTGGCGGAACGGGTCGGCCGGCGGGTCTACAACACGGCCGTCCTCCTCGACCGGAAGGGCCGCCTGGCCGGCACGTACCGCAAGATCCATCTGCCGCGCGAGGAATGGGTGCGGGGCGTGACGCCGGGCGGGGCGTACCCCGTCTTCGACACGGACTTCGGCCGCGTCGCGATGATGATCTGCTACGACTGGTTTTTCCCGGAGGCGGCGGAGGCGTTCGCCCTGCGCGGGGCGGAAATCCTCTTCGCCCCCACCTGGGGCAACACCTGGCCGGATCCCGACGACGGCCGGGCCGAGGGCGAGACCGTCTTCCGCGTCCGCGCCCGCGACGCCGGCCTGTACCTCGTGCCGGCGGTCTACGACGGGCGGAGCATGATCGTCGATCCCATGGGCCGCATCCTGGCCGGCGGCAAGACGGAGGGCGTGTACGTGGTGACGGTGGACCTGGCCGAGCGCGAGCGGCTGCCATGGGTCGGCCACTGGCGGTCCATCGGGCCGCGCCACCGCATGCCGGAGACGTATGACCCGCTGACCGAGCCGCCCGCCCGGGAGTCGCTGCCGTGACGATGGGGGTGCGAAGGACGGCTTCCCGCGCGGCGGGTCACCCGGGCCGCCGCGCACGAGACAGTGTTGCACGAGAACCAAACCAAGGAGGTCCACCATGGCCGTAAACCGACGCGCATTTCTGAAACGGGCCGCAGCCACCGGCGGGGTGCTCCTGGCCGCCTCGTGCAGCGAAGCGAGGCGGGCCCCCGCCGGGGAGGCCGGCGACGCCCTGGTCGCCCCCGGGGCGGAACTGGAGCAACTCGCCGACGGCTTCAAGTTCACCGAGGGGCCCGCGGCCGACTCTGGCGGCAACGTCTACTTCACCGATCAGCCCAACGACCGCATCGTCAGGTGGTCCGTCGACGGCACCTGCGAGACGTGGATGAAGCCGTGCGGGCGGTCCAACGGCCTCACCTTCGGCCCGGACGGCACCCTGTACGCCTGTGCCGATGCGAAGAACCAACTCTGGGCCATCGGCCCGGACAAGCAGGTCACCGTTCTCGTCAAGGAGTACGAGGGGAAACTTCTGAACGGCCCGAACGACGTGTGGCTCCGCCCCGACGGCGGCCTGTACTTCACGGACCCGTTCTACAAGCGGCCGTACTGGGACCGCGGCCCGAGCGAGCAGCCATGCCAGGGCGTCTATTACCTCTCGCCCGACCGCAAGCGCCTCGTCCGCGTGGTGGACGACCTGGTGCAGCCGAACGGCATCATCGGGGCGCCCGGCGGCAAGGCGGTGTACGTGGCGGACATCCGCGACAAGAAGACGTATCGATACGCCGTCCAGCCGAGCGGCGACCTCGGCGACCCGCACCTCCTCTGCGAGATGGGCTCCGACGGCATGACCGTGGACCAGCGGGGGAACGTGTACCTGACGGGCCGCGGCGTGACGGTCTTTAGCCCGAAGGGCGAGAAGATCCACCACATCGACGTGCCCGAGCGGTGGACGGCGAACATCACCTTCGGCGGGAAGGACCGGCGCCTGCTCTTCATCACGGCGTCGAAGGGGGTGTACGGATTGAAGATGGCCGTCCGCGGGGCGGGGTGACGGCAGGCTGCGAGCCACAAGCCACGAGCGACAGGCCGCAAACCGCAAGCGAGAGAGGCGCGTGTGGCCGGGCCGGCTTGCCCGGCCCGGAAAACGGATCAACGACCCCGGCCGGGCAAGCCGGCCGGGCCACACAACGGCGAATGACCGGCGGCCTGCGGCCGTTGGCTCAACGGTCCGTTTTCATCCCTCTCCCGTCGAGGGAGAGGGGGAAAAGGCTCCTGGAACCTTTTTCAGGCTTCCGCCGCCGCGACGCGGGCGGCGAGGAAGCGGCCGGTGTAGGACGCCTCGACGGCGGCGACGTCCTCCACGGCCCCCTCGGCGACGATGCGGCCGCCGCCGGCCCCGCCTTCCGGCCCCAGGTCCAGAATCCAGTCCGCCTGGCTGATGAAGTCCAGGTTGTGTTCCACCACCAGCAGCGAGTGCCCCGCGTGGACGAGGCGGTGGAACGTCTTCAGCAGGACCTGCACGTCGGCCATGTGCAGGCCGGTGGTCGGTTCGTCGAAGATGAAGAGGTACTGCTGGCCTTTCTTCGGGGCGGCAAGGTAGGAGGCGAGTTTCAGCCGCTGCGCCTCCCCGCCCGACAAACTCGCCGTGTTCTGCCCCAGCCGGATGTACCCGAGCCCCACGTCCACGAGCGGCTGGAGGCGGCGGGTAATCGCCTCATGGCCGGCGAAGTGGGCCATCGCCTCGTCGACGGTCATGTCGAGGATGTCGTCAACGTTCTTGCCGCCGGTGCGCACGTCCAGCACCTTCTTCTTGAACCGTTTGCCGCCGCACGCCTGGCAGGGGACGGTGACGTCGGCCATGAAGTACATGTCGTAGGTCACGGTGCCGACGCCCTTGCACTCCTCGCAGCGTCCGCCGGAGACGTTGAACGAGAAGTCGGCGGGGGTGATGCCGGCCACGCGGGCCCGCGGCGCCTCGGCCAGGAGGTTCCTAATCGGACCGTACGCCTTGACATACGTTACCGGGTTCGACCGCGTGCTCCGGCCGATGGGCGAGGCGTCCACCAGGACGATGTCGTCGATGGCGTCGAGGCCCTCGACGGCGTCGCACTCGCCGACCTCGTCCACGGCCTCACCGATCTCCTGCTTGAAGTTGCCGTACAGGCAGTCGTGGACGAGCGTCGTCTTGCCGGAGCCCGAGACGCCCGTCACGCAGCAGAGGACGCCCAGCGGCACCCGCACGTCCAGGCGTTTCAGGTTGTGCTCGCGGGCGCCCTTCAGGACGATCCAGTCCTTCGGCGAGCGGCCGTAGGGCGAGACGGCCCGGTCGGCGTGGGTGGCCATCCAGCGGGCCGTCAGGCTCGCCTCGCAGCCGGCGAGCCCCTCGGCGGGTCCCTGGTAGATGACCTCGCCGCCCGCCGTGCCGGCCCCCGGGCCGAGGTCGATGACGTGGTCCGCCGCCTCGATCACCTCCGGGTCGTGCTCCACAACGACGACGGTGTTGCCCTTGGCGATGAGGCTCCGCAGGATGCCGATGAGGCGGTGCGTGTCGCGTGCGTGCAGGCCGACGGTCGGCTCGTCCAGCACGTACAGCGTGTTCGTGAGGCTGGAGCCGAGGGCGGAGGCCAGGTTGATCCGCTGCGCCTCCCCGCCCGAGAGGGTGCGGGTCTGGCGGTCGAGCGTCAGGTACTCCAGGCCCACGTCGTCGAGGTAGGCCAGGCGCGCCCGGATCTCGCGCAGGACGACGGCCACCTTCTCCTCGTCCTCGGGCGGCAGGGCGAGGGCGTCGAACCACGCCCTGAGGTCCGCCACCGCCATGAAGCACAAGTCCGCAATCGTCCGGCCGCCCACCCGGACGTTCAAGGCCTCGGGCTTGAGGCGTCTGCCCTCGCAGGCCGGGCACGTGTAGTACCCGCGGTACCGGGCGATCATGACCCGCACGTGCACCTTGTACCGCTTCGTCTCGAGCCAGTCGAAGAAGCCGCGGATGCCCGGCCAGTCCTCCTCGTCGTGCTCGTCGCCCTCCCAGATGGTCTGGCGGGCGGCGTCGGAGAGGTCCATGTACGGCACGTCGGTGCGGATGCCGCGCGCGTGGCACGCCCGCCGACATGCCCGGTGCAGGTGCTTGTAGGCGGGGGTCTGCCAGCAGGTGATCGCCCCCTGGTCGATGCTCTTCCGCGGGTCGGGCACGACCTTCTGCGGGTCCAGGCCGCTGATGCGCCCGAAGCCCTCGCACTCCGGGCACGCCCCGACGGCGCTGTTGAACGAGAAGAGTTGGGGGTCCGGCTCGGGGAACTCCCGCCCGCAGGACGGGCAGTTGAAGCGGATGTTGAAGACCAGGCGGTTCGTCTCGACCATGCCCCTGCCGTTCGAGCCCGCTGCCTCGAGCCCGCCGCGGGAGCGGCGGGTCACGTCCGATTCGCCTTCGTCCGTTTCGCCTGCCACGTGAGACTGACCCGCCTCGCCCGCCGCGGCGTCGGCCCGCTCGACCACCGCCACGGCCGCCCGTCCGTGGCCGGCCTTGAAGGCCGACTCCAGCGCCTCGGCCACGCGGCTGCGGCTGTCGGCGGGGTCGGCGGCCAGGGCCAGCCGGTCGATGATGACCTCCAGCGTCTCGCCGACAGCGGACTTGTCCACCTCGGCCACGTCGGCCATGCGGCCTTCGAGCCAGAGGCGGCGGAAGCCCTGCCGCTGGAGTTCCCGCCGCAGGCTCTCCCACGGCCGACCGTCGCGCGGCACGGGGGCCAGGACCAGCAGCCGCGTGCGCGGCGGGAGGGCGAGCACCTCGTCCACCGCCCCCTCCACGGTGTGCTTCTCCACCCGCACGCCGCACGCCGGGCAGGTCGTCTCGCCGACGCTGGCGAAGAGCAGCCGCAGGTAGTCCGCCACCTCCGTGGCCGTGCCCACCGTGCTGCGGGCGTTCTTGACGGTGTTCTTCTGTTCCAGGGCGATGGCGGGCGGCAGGCCGGTGATGGCGTCGACCGGCGGCCGCTCCATCTGTTCCAGGAACTGCCGGGAGTACGCCGAGAGGCTCTCGACGTACCGCATCTGCCCCTCGGCGTACAGCGTGTCGAACGCCAGGCTCGATTTGCCGGAGCCCGACACGCCCGTCACGACGGTCAGGGTGCGGTGGGGCACCGCGACGGTGATGCCCTTGAGGTTGTGCGTCCGGGCGCCTTGTACGTGAATGGTGCGGCCCATGGGGCGGAATATCTCCAGGATACGAAACCGTAAGGATACCCCGCGGCAGGGGCGGCGTCAAGGAAGGCAATGTCGGATTTGGGATTTCGGATTGCGGATTTCGGATTGGACGAGCCCGCCGCGGGAGCGGCGGGTCACTCGCGTACGTCTGTGGCGGTGCCGACACGGCGGATGCCGATGTCCGGCCGCTTCCGCGGCCGGCTCGAGCGGCCGATGTTCGCCGGCCCGCTTGCGGGCCGCGTGCCTGTCAGCCGCGGCGTGCGGCGGCTACTCCTCCCGCTCCAGGACGTCATGGGCGATGGCCAGGGCCGAGAGGTCCGAGATGGCCGGCCCGAGGGCCGCTTGGTCGATCGTGCATGCCTCCCAGGCGGCGGGCAGGGCCTCGCGCTTGGCGGCGGCCCGGCAGGGTCCGATGAGGAGGTCGCCCAGGCGCCGGGCGGCCGCCCCCAGGCTGATCCGCTGCGGGTTGAGAATGTCGATCAGCACGGCGCAGGTGCGGCCGATGTAGTCGCCCTGTTCGCGCACGACCTCGACCGCCAGCGCGTCGCCGTCGATCGCCGCTCCCGTGACGGCCCGGCCGGTGAGTTCCTCCGGGCCGAAGCGGTCGAGGTGCGAATGCTCGTGCGGTTCGGCGAGGCGCCGCTTGGCGAGTTCCGAGAGGGCCCGGCCGGAGGTCAGGCCTTCGACGCTGCCGGCCTTCCAGTAGCCGACGGGTCCCGCGTCGGCGAGGCGGACGTGGCCGATCTCGCCCGCCAGGTCCTGCTTGCCGCGAATCAGCCGACCCCCCAGGATGATGCCGGCCCCCATCCCGGTGGTGCACGTCAGGTAGACGAGGTCGTCGATTTCGCACGCGAGGCCCCACCGCCACTCGGCGACGGCGGCGGCGTTGGCGTTGTTCTCCAGGGCGGCGGGAATGCCGAGGGCGTCGCGGATGATGCGGACCACGGGCACGCGGTCCCACCCGGTCAGGTTCGGTGGCGAGAGGATGAGTCCTTCGCGGCTGTCGAGCGGCCCGCCGCACGAGATGCCGCACGCCACCGCTTCGCCGCCGGAGAGGGCCTGGCCGAGGTCGATCAGCGTGCGGAGGGTCTCGTCCGGCCCGGCGGTGTGGAACTCCTCGCGCGCCAGGGCGTTACCGGCCGTGTCGCCGATGATGGCGGCCGACTTCGTGCCGCCGATGTCGAATCCCAGGAGCAGGTGTTCGTCCATGGCGGAGCAAGGTATCCGCGATAGGGAGGCGCCTCAACTGTTTTTCGGCAGCCGCAAAGAGGTTCCGGGAGTCTTTTTCGCGATGCGCCGGGCAGGGCGGTATAATGGCGCCCGCCGCAGGCCGCGCGCGGTTGTCATTCTCAGGTCCCGCACGCGGCCGAAGAATCGCGCCTTGGCCGTTGTTGTTTCGTCTTCCGCACGGCGAGATTCCTTCGCCCGGCCCTTGTGGGCCTCGATCGGAATGACACTCGTGCCGGGTGCCACCGGCGGCTTGCCCGCCGGTGCTTCCCGGCCATTCGCGTTGCTCATGGCCGCGGCGTGCCGCGGCCTACCACTACAACGCTAACTCGTGCGCGGCGGGTCTCCGCACCCGCCGCGCAGCCCTGGAAAGGGCGTTTCGAGCGCGGTGGGTGCGGAGACCCACCGCGCAAATGGCCGACGTAGCGTTGTAGTGCTACTTGCCTTTGAAGAACGGGCACGCCTTCTTCTTCACGTCCTTCGCCCACAGGCGGACGTTCGTCACGATGCCCTGATCGTCGAACGTGCCGAAGCCCACCCATCCCCAGCCGAAGTTCGTGTCCTTCGCCTCCATCAGCGGCTTGGACATATCATCGTAGTATACCAGGATGGTGCCGTCCGAACCGCGGCGCACCAGCCGCACGTGATGGTACTCGCTGGCGCCCCAGTCGATGCCCTTGGTGGTCTTGGTGGCGATGGCGGTGCGCGGCTTGTCCTTGACGAGAAAGATGTTGTGCGCGTGCGGGTCGGCCTTCGTGGCGATGTGCGTGTAATAGAAGTTCGACGGGTTCGTGAAACCGTAGAACAGGCAGGCGTCGCGGTGGCCGTACTCCTTGCCCGTCTGGCAGATGTCGGCCTCCAGGACGAAATCCTTGACCTGGATGCCCTTGATGAGGGCGATGATGCGGGGCGAGCGGACCTTGGGGCTGTACTTGGCGGAGTTGTTGTAGGCGAGGCCCTTCTTGCCGGCCGCCTCGCCCGGTTTCCAGGCCCGCGGGTCCGTGAAGACGAAGTCCTCGATCGCCTTCGCGTCCTTGAAGTCCTGCTTGTAAACGCATTCGTAATCGTCCGGGATGCCCTCGGGTTTCTCGGCGGCCGTTGCGGCCACGGCGGCGAGGACGACGGCGACGGCGGAAAGAACGGTGCGTGTCATGGCATGCCTTTCGTTGATTCAACTCTCATTACCGGGATGAGTGCCTCAGCCTCGGCGCCGAGGCTGCCAGGGGGCTTGCGGGGCCCGATTCCGGAGAAGCGCGGCGAGTCTCCGCACCCGCCGCGCTCTTCGCTCGCAACGCCCGCGCCGGCGGGTACCCCGTTACGTTACCCGCGGCGGGGCCGGCGTGCAAGGGTCTGTCGGGTCACGGGACGGCCTTCACTTCGACGTCCGGGCGGGCAGAATCTTCACGGTCCTCGATCATGCCGAGGTCCGCGAGCAGCCGCTCCACCATGAGCCGGTGCTGCCGCATGCGCAGCGCCGGCGGTTGGTCGCGGCGGGTCGTCTCGACGATCATCGCGCGCAGGCCCAGCCTGTCGGCCGCGGAGCGCGCGAGGCTCCCTTTGGCGGGGTTTCTCAGCAGGATGAACTGTTTCGTCTCGTCGTCGATGCCGGCGTTGACGGCCGCAATCATCGCCAGGGCCCGGCGCCGGGTCTCGTCGGCGACGGCGTGGATGACGGTGTTGCCGACGCGCTTCGGGTTCGCCTTCCGGAAGCCCGCGCTCTCGTGCAGGTCGACGAGCCAGTCGGGGCGGATCGTGCGGACGAGGTGCCAGATGGCCTCGGCCGGTTGGCCGCGAGGAGCCGCCCCGTCGGCCTTGGGGAAGTTGCGGTTCAGATCGCTCGCGTCGCGGTCGACGCCCGGCAGGCGGCGCCGGCGGGCCTTCAGGCCGGGCAGGTTCGCCCGCGGGAGGACCACCAGTTTGCCCCGCGCGATGGCTTGGCGGCGAATGGCATCGGCGGCGGCCGCCCCGGCGGGCTCGTTGCCGTGGACGCCCCCGACGACCATCACGGTCGGCCCGTCCTTGCCGGAGTCGAGAAGAAAATACGGCGTGGCCCAGCGCGTGCCCTCGGCCAGAACGCCGGCGGGTTCGGTGGATGGCGCGGCCGCGGACGACGGCGCGGGCGCGGCCGTCGTCGTCGGCGTTGCCTGGAGCGCCGCCGCGGCCAGGAGAACGGCGAGCAGGGCGAGCGGGCTATGTCGCCTCATAGCGGACCGGCCTCCAGGGGAGAGTCGCTTTTCCCTCTCCCCCGGCGGGAGGGGGTAGGGTGAGGGGGTGGCATGGCCACGCTTGCGTGGCCATGCGGTTGGCGCGGCGGGCAGTCTTGCCCGCCGCGCGGTGCCCAAGACTGGCCACCGCGCGATATCCTCACCCTCACCCCGCCCCTCTCCCATCAAGGGAGATCACGGAAAAAGACTCCTGGAACCTCTCGCCTTCGAGTGCGTGTCAATCCGAAATCTGGAATCCGCAATCCGCAATCCGAAATCGTGCTATTCCTCCTGCATCGCTTCCGGCCGGAGGCGGATGTGCAGGTCCGCCAGTTGCCGCTCGTCCACCGGCCCCGGGGCGCCGGACATCAGGCACTGGGCCCGCTGGGTCTTCGGGAAGGCGATCGTCTCGCGGATACTGTCCGCCCCGATCATGAGGCGGACGAACCGGTCGAGCCCGAGCGCGATGCCGCCGTGCGGCGGGGCGCCGTAACGGAGGGCGTCGAGCAGGAACCCGAACTTCTCCCGCGCCTCCGCCTCGTCGATGCCCAGCACCCGGAAGCACCGCTCCTGCACCTCGGGCCGATGGATACGGATGCTGCCGCCGCCCAGTTCCACGCCGTTGAGGACGAGGTCGTACGCCCGGGCCCGCACGGAGCCGGGGTCCGACTCCAGCCGGTCCAGGTCCGCCGGCAGGGGACTCGTGAACGGGTGATGCATGGCGTAATGGCGATTCGTTTCCGTGTCCCATTCCAGGAGGGGGAACTCGGTGATCCAGCAGAGGTCCAGGTCGTCCTCGGGCACCAGGCCCAGCCGCCGGCCCAGGTGCAGCCGCAGGGCCCCGAGGCTGGCGGCGACGACGTGCGGGGCGTCCGCGACGAAGAGGAGCAGGTCGCCGGCGCCGGCGCCCATCGTCTCGCGCAACTGCCCTAACTGCTCGTCGGAAAAGAACTTGGCGATGGGGCCGGCGAGGCCGTCGGCCCCGCACTTCAGCCATGCCACGCCCTTGGCGCCGAAGTCCGCCGCGAACGGGGCGAGGTCGTCAATCTCCTTGCGGCTGAACTGTTCGCCGGCCCCCGGCACCGCCAGGCCGCGCACCTCGCCGCCCGCCTCCACGGCCCCGCGGAAGACGCGGAACTCGCACGCGCGGGCCAGGTCGCTCACATCCTTCAGGTGCATCTCGAACCGCCGGTCGGGCTTGTCGGAGCCGTAGTCGCGCATCGCGTCGGCGTAGGAGAGGCGGGGGAACGGCACCTCCACCTCCCGGTCCAGGACCTCGCGGATGACGGCGGCGACGACGCGTTCGGTGGCGGCCATCACGTCGTCCTCGGCGACGAACGCCATCTCGACGTCCAGCTGGGTGAACTCGGGCTGGCGGTCGGCCCGCAGGTCCTCGTCGCGCAGACATTTAGCGATCTGATAATACCGGTCGTAGCCGGCGATCATCAGGATCTGCTTGAAGAGTTGCGGCGACTGGGGCAGGGCGTAGAACCGGCCGGGGTTCACCCGGCTGGGGACGAGGAAGTCGCGGGCGCCCTCCGGGGTGGACTTCGTCAGGAGCGGCGTCTCGACGTCGATGAAGCCCTCGTCCTCCAGGGTGCGGCGCATCGTCCGGACGATCTGCGCGCGGGCCAGCATGTTCCGCTGCATGGCCGGCCGCCGGAGGTCCACGTACCGGTGCCGGAGGCGGACGTCCTCGCCCACGTCGACGTCGTCGGCGATTTCGAAGGGCGGGGTCTCGCTGGCCGAGAGGACCTCGGCCGACGCGACGTGGACCTCGATCGCCCCCGTGGCGATCTTGGGGTTGACGGCATCCTCCGGCCGCGGCCGCACGGTGCCGGCGACGGCGAGGACGTCCTGGCTGCCGAGCCGCTCGGCCAGGGCATGGGCCTCGGGGTTGTTCTCCGGGTTGAAGACGCACTGGGTCCGGCCGTACCGGTCGCGGAGATCGATGAAGATGACGCCGCCGTGGTCGCGGGCGGAATCGGTCCAGCCGGCGAGGCGCACCGAGGCGCCGGCGTCGTCGGCGGTCAACTCGCCGCACGTGTGCGTTCGGTACGTCGTCTGCATCACGGTCTCCCTGGGATGGCTATCCTAATAGAATCGGCCCCGGGAGCGGTGTCCCGAGGCCGTCGGCTGCGGTCGGCGCGCAGGCCCCGGGCGCTAGGAGTCGTTGCCCGGAACCGGATGGGTGTCGCGCCGCCTCATCGGCGGGTACTATCGGCCAGGCGGTGCGGAGGGTCAAGGAAAAACCGAGCCCCGCAGGTGCCACGCCGCCGGGTGCCACGGATTGCTTGTCAATCCGTGCCTCCTGTTCGAGCCTGCCGCCGTTCGAGCCGGCGGCGGGAGCAGCCGGACCTCTTCACCGGCGGTGGCGTGGGCCACGTCGGATGAGGGTGACCCGCCGCTTCCGCGGCGGGCTCGAACGCCACTCGGCTGGCGAGCACGCGAGTTCCGCTTGTATCGCCCGGCGGGCGCGGTAAGATCGGGCGCGGACCCGAAGCACCTCCGGTGGAGGCATATCCTATGAGGCCGTTTCTTCGTGTCGCATGGACCGGGGCGGTGGCGGTCTTGATCGCCGTCCCGGCCCTCCCGGCCGAGGCGGACCGGGCCGAGCCCTACCTGAAGGCCGCCCGCATCTTCGCCGATGCCGTCCTGGAACACGGCCGGGACGTCTACGGCCCGGAGCGGACGCCGCTGTTCGTCGACGGCCTCCACGCCGAGACGCTGGAGCCCGTCCGCTGGCAGAAGGACGGCGAGTCCTGGGTCCTCTCGAACGTGGCGAGCCAGCAGCCGCTGCTGCGTCTCCTGGACGGCCTGACGGCCATCACGGGCGAGGCGCGATACCGCAAGGCGGCCGAGGCCGCCGCCCGTGCTGCGCTCGTGCGCCTCCGGACCCCGAACGGCCTCCTCTACTGGGGCGGGCACGCCGCATGGGACCTGGCGGGCGAGAAACCCGTCGGGCAGTACGGCTTTCGCATCCACGAGGTCAAGGGGCACCGCCCGTACTACCGCCTCTTCTGGCGGGTCGATGCCGAGCGGGCGGCTCAACTCATGAACATGGTCTGGGCGAGCCACGTGCTCGACTGGAAGCGGCTCGACTACAACCGCCACGCCGACACGCAGAAAGACTACGCCGCGGGATGGGGCCATCCGTTCACGGAGGACCTGGAGGTCCCGTTCCCCGCCAAGGGCGGGAACCTCTCGTTCGTCAACGTCACGCCGCCGCTGCTGCACAGCAGCGTGATGGCAGCCGTGCTCGGGGACGACGCGGGCGCCCTGCGGTGGACCCGCCGGCTCGTCAAACGATGGCGGCAAGGGCGCCATCCGAAGACGGGTCTCTGCGGCGGGCAACTCAGTTACCGCGAGCACGACCGGGCCCAGGACGCCCTCGGCCACGTGCACCCGGACATCAACGAGGCGAAGATCGTCGCCTCGTACCACCAGACGTGCCGGTACCACCGCCTGCCGCTCGCCCAGATGCAGGACGGGCTGGCCCTGGTCGCCGCGGGCGGCGAGCGGGCGGACGCCGGACGCGACCTCATCCGCGGCGCCGCCGAGGACCTCGCCATCTATGCGCGCGAATGCTACGACGTCGAGAGCGGCACCTTCGTCGCGTGCATGATCGACGGGACGCCGCTGGCGTGGAAGAAGGCCCGCAGCGGGTACTACGTGCCGGAGTCGTTTCGTCCCCGCCGGGCCGACGGGTTCCTGCTGTGGGGCTATGCGCTGGCATGGCGGCTGACCGGGGACGAGGTCCATTGGACGATGGTCCGGCGGATCGCGAAGCGGCGGGGTCTAGGCGACGTCGGTTTTCCCGACGGCGACGGCCGCCGACTGGACCGCGATACGGGCTCACGGGACTGGAAGAGCATCTACACGCTGCTTGAACTGGCCGAGGGCACCGGCGACAAGGCGTTTCTGGACCTGGCCGCCCGCATCGGCGACAATCTTCTCGGGACGCAGGCGCCGACGGGCCTCTTCCCGCGGGGCGACCGCAAGTGGGCTCGCACGGGTGACGAAGTGCCGCTTGCCCTGGCACACCTGGCGGCCGCGATCGTCGGCAAGCGCGACGCCATGCCCGCCCCGGCGTACGACAACCGGTTCTTCCATGCCGAGTTCCACGGCGACTTGGAAGACCATCAGGAAAAACGCCGGGACAAACGGACCTACGACAACCGCGTCTTCTACGGGGGGTGAGCGGCACAACGGGCGGGCGGCGCCGGCGGCGGCCGACAAACGGCCGTCTCGGTCGTATGCAATAGTGGCTGTTTCGCGCCCCTCCCGTCAAGGGAGAGGCTGGGAACGAAGCAGCCGTTCAGCAGAAGGAGGGCGGGCCGAATGGCCGACACGCCGGAGGCACAATGCGGCTACTGCCGGAAGCGGTTCCGTCTGCGCCCCGACCAGATGGAGCGCGAGGTCCGGTGCCCCCACTGCAAGACCGTGGTGCGGATTCATCAGCAAACCGAGACTGCCCAGGAAGCCGCCCGTGCCTTGAGGGCCGACAGCAGGTCATCCGGCCGGTCATCCAACCGCTCGTCCGGCGGGTCGTCCGGCCGGTCGTCCAACCGGTCATCCAACCGCTCGTCCGGCGGGTCGTCCG
>CAZNYC010000080.1:0-18562 GCA_964577175.1 uncultured Anaerolineales bacterium | reverse complement strand
TCCAGCGCACCCTCGCGGCCGTACAGGAGAACCGCTTCTTTCACTGGGAACTGGAGTTCCCCGAGGTCTTTTACGCCAAGGCGGAGGGCTCCAGCCAGAAGATCGAACGCCAGGAAGACGCGGGGTTCGATGCCGTCGTCGGCAATCCGCCGTATGACGAACTCAGCGAGTACGCGGCCGGGCGCGAATTGCCGGAGAAGGAATACTTCAAGCAGCATCCCATGTACCAGGACGCACTCGGCGGCCGGCTGAACGTCTTTCGGCTGTTTGTAATCCGGGCGCTTTCGGTCCTTTCTGCTCAGGGCCACCAGAGTTTTATTGTGCCCATGTCGCTTCTTGCCGACAGTTTCACGGCGTCGTTGCGACGGCGCCTGCTAGAGGACGGTTTGCTGCGGACGGTCGTCGCGTTTCCGCAAAAGGACGACCCGCACAGACGAATCTTCTTTGACGCGAAATTGAGCACCTGCGTCTACGTTGCCGAACGGCCCGGGAATTCCGCGGCAAACATCACCGTGACCACGTATCCCGGCAACACCTTCAGCGATGAGCCTAAACGATGCTGCGTCCAGCTTGCTGACCTGCAATTGCTTGATCCTGACACGCTAAGTCTGCCATGTGTCGAAGAGAAAATCGTGAGGAGGTGGCGTACTGTTATAGCTTTCCCACGAACAGAACGCTTTGGAGCCGTAGCCCCCTGTTATCTTGGGGAGATTATGTTTAATGCTGCAACGCGGGATCTGATATCAGATAGAGCGGTTGGGCCACAGATCATGCGCGGTGGAAACGTCAACCGATACTACCTCCTTCAAGAAGCCAAGCAGGGGGACGTTGTGTACTTGAAGTACAAGAAGTTCCTGCGTCGTTACGAGAACGATTCCCGCATAGACCATCACAAGAAACCGCGGGTCGCCTTCCAAGAGGCCTCTCCGATTGACAATTGGCGAAGGCTTATACCCGCCTTCATGCCTGCGGACAACATCTGCGGTCACACGCTTCGTTACTTTACTACCGACTCGAAGTACGACCTATACGCGCTTTTAGCGTGTTTCGCTTCTTCCGTATGCGAGTGGCGCTTTGGCCTAACGAGCACCAACAACCACATTAACGCATACGAGGTGAATGCCCTGCCCATCCCAGCTTTCCATCGCTTATGCAATTCGGCAGTGGATGTGCCAGAGGTCGATTGGGAGCGATGGGACAGCCTGTGGAACTCTGCTTCGCCGCATGGGGTGGACAGTTGGGAGGCCGCTGTTATAGATGAGATACACCAAACCCCTGAGGACAACGATGTGTGGCCTGATACGATTCACGATGCCCTTGCCTCGGCCGGCAAGGAAATGAGCCGCTTGGGCGAAGAGCGTCAGCGACTCACGAACGAGTTCTCCGTCTGGCTGATCGAGGAACTTGGTATCGACGGCGAGCGCTTCACCGGCGTGACTCGGCTTCGTGGGGGCCAGGCGGACTTCGACCAGATGGGCTGGGACGAGTTTCTCCGCCTGATCGACCGCAATCGCAGAGTCTGCTCTGCAGACATCGACAAGGCCGCCCGAAAGGTGGAGAAGCGGTACCGGAAGGTCTCAGGGCAACTCGGTGCAAACCGGGCCCGATTTGCTGCCCTGGACGCCGCCATTGACCGGGTTGTCTGGCAATTGGTGGGCCTGAATCCGGACGGGAGCCTCCCCAAAAGCAAAAAGAGCGGCTGATGGAGGAGCGGACTCATGGCGTCTTACGACCGTGCTTTGATCTGCGCCAACGGGCATCTCATCAACTCCGCCGCTGAGAGCAATCCGGGCAGGAACAGCGAGTTCTGCCCGAAATGCGGCAAGGCGACTCTTGACGCATGCCGCCACTGCCAGGAGCCAATCCGCGGCGACGAGTACGATGGACGATCTGAAACGTGGACTCGTACACCAACCAAGATCGGCTTCAGGCACATCCCTAGTCACTGCCACGCCTGCGGCAAACCGTATCCGTGGACGGAGCGGAAGGCCGAGGCGATGGAGGAGATGATTGACGAGTTGGACGACCTCTCCGACGAAGAGCGGGCCAGGCTCAAGCAAAGCATCCCGGACATCATCGCCGACACGCCCCGGTCCGAGACGGCCGCCCTCCGCTTCAAGAAGGCGGCCACCCAGGTCGGGCAGACTGCCGGCAACCTGATGATGAGCGTCCTCACCAAAGTCGCCACCGAAACGGTCAAGCAGGCGCTGGGGCTGTAATCGGGTCGGAAGCGGCCGAAGGAGCGGAGCGGGTACGGAGCGGGTACGGAGGTGGGGTATCCTCCGGACAGACCGGAGGCGGAACTTTATCCTTGCCAGACGGACAAATAGCCGGCAACTTGTCCGCCTGAGGAGGACAAATGCGCGAAATCATCAGGCAGAAGGTCGTGGACGGCTTGGCCATGGCGCCGCCCCCGCTTACACGCCGCGACGTGCGGGTCCCCGAGGTTGCCGGCAAAGCCATAGCCGTCATCGGGATGCGCCGCACGGGTAAGACGACGTTTCTGTGGCAGGTGCTCAGCGACCGTCTGGCAGCGGGTGTCCCGCGGGAGGGGCTTCTCTACTTCGGCTTCGAGGACGAGCGCCTGGCCGACTTGACTGCCGCAGACCTGCACCTGATGGTTGAGGCGTATTACCGTCTGCACCCCGAGCGGCGCGATGCGCAGCGAGCCGTGCTCTTCCTGGACGAAATCCAGGTGGTGCCGGGGTGGGAAGCGTTCGTTCGCCGCATTCTGGACACGGAGCGCGTCGAGTTGTTCCTTTCCGGATCGTCGGCGCGGCTGTTGTCGCGCGAGGTGGCCAGCAGCATGCGCGGGCGGGCGATGGAGGCCCTGGTGCATCCGTTCAGTTTCCGGGAGTACTTGCGGCACTTCGGGCGCGAACCTGAGGGTCCGCCCGACCGCCTGACGAAGGCTGCGCGCTCGGCGGTCGAGAAGGACTTGCGGGAGTACCTGGCCCGCGGCGGGTTCCCCGAGGCATTGGATGTGGCCGAGCGGGACCGCTTCGACTTGCTCGGCGGTTACGTGGACGTGGTTCTGCTGCGCGACGTGGTGGAGCGGTACGACGTGTCGCAGCCGGTGGCGCTGCGTTGGATGACGCGGCACCTGTTGGGCAACGCCGCCGGGACATTCAGCGTGAACAAGTTCTACGGTGACCTGCGGTCGCAGGGGCTACACGTGTCGAAGGAGACACTGCACGACTACCTGGGATACCTCCAGGACGCCTTTCTGATCCGCACGCTGTTCATCGCCGGCGGGTCCGAGCGCCGAAGGATGGTGAACCCGCGAAAGGTGTACCCGGTGGATCCGGGGCTGATACCGGTGTTTGACGCCTCAGGGCGGGCCAATCTCGGCCACGCTCTGGAGACGTGCGTGATGCTCGAATTGGAACGCCGCGGTGCCGACGTTGCGTATGTGCGAACGGCCGGCGGCTTGGAGGTGGACTTCCTGGCCCGCTACCCGCAGGGCAGGCAGGGGTTAATCCAGGTGTGTGCCGATCTGACGACCCCCGAAGCACGCGACCGCGAGGTGCGGGCACTTCTGGAGGCCAGCAGCGAACATCCTCGGGCAACATTGCACCTTGTCGGGCTCGACGTGCCCGTCGGAGCCGACTGGCCGCCGTCCGTGACCGTCCATCCGGCCGGCGCGTGGCTGTTGGGAGGGGACCTCAAGTAATCTAACGCAGCAGCGTGGCGCAATGCGAATCCCCTATGTCATCGACAACCAGGAACACCGCCTTGCCGACGTGCTGAGTTCCATCCTCGGCCGGCACGGCGAGCGGTCGCTGGACGTGGCGACGGCGTACTTCACGGTGGGCGGTTACGGCCTCGTGCGCGCGGGTCTTGAGCATCTCGGCAGCATGCGGCTGCTCCTGGGGGCCGAGCCGACGACCGGCGAACAGGTGGGCCTGCGGCCGGACCCGGACGTGGTCAAAGGGCTGATCCGCCGCGACCTGGAGGCGGCACCGTTCGACGAAGAGACGCTCCGCACCGTCGAGGACCTCATTGCCTACCTCCGGCGCGATGCCGTTCGGGTCCGGCTCCACGATAAGGGGTTCCTGCACGCGAAGTGCTGGCTGTTCTACGCCGACAAGCCGGGCGGCCAGATGCTCTTCGACCGCTTCCAGCCCGTCCTGGCCATCGTGGGCTCGTCGAACTTCACGGTGCCGGGCCTCACGTCAAACCGCGAGTTAAACCTGTCGCACAAGGTGCTTCTCGATCCCGGCGAAGTGGACGACCCGCAGGCGGCCACGTCCGTCAAGTGGGTCACCGACACGCGGCCGAGCGAACGCATCACGCCCGAGAACCGGCAACTCATCAAGAGCGAGGTCGGCGCCCGGGCCATCATCGACCTGGAGCGGTGGTACGAGCGCCAGTGGGACGATGCGCGGGATTTCAAGGACGACCTCGTCCGGCTGCTCGATGAGTCGAAGTTCGGCCGCGTGGAATACACGCCGTACCAGGTCTACATGAAGGCGCTCTACGAGTACTTCCGCGACGATCTGGACACCGAGGTGCCGGCGGCGACGCGGTCGGCCGTGGACCTGGCGGAGTTCCAGGAGGACGCGGTCAAGAAGGCCCGCCGCATCCTGGGGCGTTACAACGGGGTGATGGTGGCCGATTCGGTCGGCCTGGGGAAGACCTGGATCGGCAAGAAACTGCTGGAGGATTTCGCGTACCACATGCGGCAGAAGGCGCTGGTGATCTGCCCGGCCAGCCTGCGGGACATGTGGGAGCACGAACTGCGGGAGGCGACGATCTCGGCCACGATCCTCTCGCAGGAGGAACTCGGGCGGGAGGAGTTCGAGCCGGAGCCGTGGGGCGACGCCGACGTGGTCCTGATCGACGAGTCGCACAACTTCCGCAACCGCAACGCCCAGCGGTACGCCAGCATCGAGCGCATCCTCGGCGCGAACGGAAAGCGCGGCCGCGACGGGGCGCGGAAGAAGGTCATTCTGCTGACGGCCACGCCGATCAACAACGACCTGTTCGACCTGTACAACCAGTTGAACCTCGTGACGATGGGGGACCGCAGTTACTTCGCAGCGGCCGGCATCGGGGACCTGTACCGGTACTTCTTGCGGGCCCGCCGGGCGTCGCGGGGTGGTCAGGATGGGGACGAAGTGTTCGCCCTCTTTAACCTGCTGGAAGAAGCGGTCATCCGGCGGACGCGGCCGTTCATCCGCCGGGCATACCCGGAGGCCACCATCCGCGGCAAGCGGATCACGTTCCCTGACCGGAAACTGCGAACGGTGCGCTACGACCTGGAGGCCACCTACGAGGGCATCTACGACGCGGTGGTGTCGGGCATCGAGAGTCTGACGCTGGCCCCCTACAACCTCGAAGCATACAAGAAGCAGGATGTGGAGGTGGACGAGTTCGAGGCCGGCCGCGAGCAGGCCCTGGTGGGTATCTTCAAGAGCCGCTACCTGAAGCGGTTTGAGTCGAGCATCGAGGCGCTGCGGATCAGCATCCGCCGGGCCCTTGCGTTCTTGAAGACCTTCGAATCCTACATCCTGGACGGCCGGCTGCTCCGCAGCAGTGATTTTCACAAGGCCCTGCGATATCTCGAACGCGAAGACGAGGAGGACGATGCGACGCCCCGCTCGGTGGCGGAGGAGATGGATGAGAACGAGGAGGCCCAGCGCATTCTGGAGGGCATGGAGACGGTCGATACCTCCCGGTACGAACTGCGGCGGCTCCACGAGGCGGTCCAGCACGACGTGGACGTGCTCACCTCGATCTGGGAGCGTATCAAGGACATCGACCCGGAGAACGACGCCAAACTCCAGCGCCTGAAGGACCTGCTGCGCACAGACCTTCGCGGCAAGAAGGTCCTGATCTTCAGTTATTACAAGGACACGGCCCGCTATCTGTATCGGAACCTGGGTCATCCCGACGCGGAGGACGCGACGCAGTTCCGGGAAGAATTGGGCGGCGTGACCATCCGCCGGATGGACAGCGGGGCCAGCCCGCGACAGCGAACCCGGACCGTCCAGCGGTTCGCACCCCGATCCAACGGCCGGGAGGACCGGGTCGGTACGGATGAGGAGATCGACATCCTGATCTCCACGGACGTGCTGTCGGAAGGGCAGAACCTGCAGGACTGCGGGCAGCTGGTCAACTATGACCTCCACTGGAACCCCACGCGGATGGTCCAGCGAGCGGGCCGGATCGACCGGATCGGGACGGACTTCGACACGCTGTGGATTCGGAACATGTTCCCGGACGAGGGGCTGGAACGGCTCCTTCGCCTGGTCGAAAGCCTGAGCCGCAAGATTTCGGACATCGACAGCGCGGGCTTCCTGGACGCGAGCGTCCTTGGCGAGGCGGTCCACCCGAGGAACTTCAACACCCTGCGCCGTATCCGGGACGAGGACGGCTCCGTCGTCGAAGAGGAAGAGGAGTTCACCGAACTGGCCAGCAGCGAGTTCTTGCTCCAACAGTTGCGGGGACTGCTGGACGCGGGCGGCCAGGAAATGCTGGACTCGCTGCCCGACGGCATTCACTCCGGGCTGGTCCGGCAGGGGGCACGTGGTGCTTTCTTCTACTTCCAGGCGGAACCTGCCGAGGGCCAGAAGCACCACTTCTGGAAGTTCGTGGACCTGAAGGACGGGTGTGTTCTGGACAACCGTTATCTCATTGCCAACCTGATCGCCTGCGACCGGGATACGCCGCGCGTGGTCGACAGCGATATCTCCGGTCAGATCTTCGATCTCCAGGAACGCGCAATAGAGGCCATCATCAAGACCTTTCAGGAGCAGCAGGCACTGGAGGCCGCCCCGCGAACGGTTGATCCGGTGCAGCAGACTGTGGCGACGGCCATCCAGGGATACATCAACCACCCGGACGTTGACCGGCGTGTTGCGCTTGACGCCATCCGCTTCTTGAACCAGCCCATGATGGGGGTACAGGTCAAGGCCGTCCGCTCGGCGTACGGCCAGTTCCAGGAAGACGGTGACATCCAGCAACTCCTTCAAAGAATCATGTCGCTTCGCGAAGAGTATGACGGCGAACCCGCCGAGAGCGATGAGAAGCCAACGACCGGGCCGGCCGGAATTACACGCGATGAGCTGCGCCTGATTTGCTTCGAGGTGGTGACGAATGGTTGATACACGGTGCTCGAAGCCCACATCGCCTTCCGCTCGCTGCTAGGTGTGCGGTGAGTTGGCCCGTTTACGATTGGGCCTGGGGAGCATCGCTTTCTACGATTGACTCGCATCACCCAGAAGGCCGTCGATGGTGTCAAGTTACATGATGTAGTTGGTCGGCGTGGCAAGCCCTGGTAAACGATGATCAGAGAAGACAGCCGACAACCCGATGGCGGGTCCGATGACCTTCGCGGGAGGATTCTGCGCACGTTGAGCCGCTCCCCCCGAGGCATGACGGCGAGGCGTCTTGGGCGAAAGGCAGGCGCTCCCGCGTACGTCGTCCAGAAGACGTTGCTTGGGCTCCAGAAGGACGGAAAGGTGACGCTGCGCGGCGGCACCCGTTGGTATGCCAACGCCCCCGTGGTGGACCCTGCAGGCGGCGCAGGACGACTACCGGAGGAAGCACTCGGGGCTGCTGACCAGAGGGCTCCCGGGCGGGGCCGTGCCGATACTCCGTCCACCGAATCGTCGCTTTCCCGTTACACCGGCGCCTCGCGGTGGAAGGATTTCCGCAACCTCTGCCTGTACTATGCCGAGTGTATCCGCCTCGAAAGCCGGGCCGACGTGAAGGCGTACGCCGAGGACGAGGGCTCGAAGTTCATCAGCCTCCGCGGGGAGTACGACTGGCGGGGAATCTCGGCCGGCGGCCAACTGGCCCTTCAACCGCCGAAAGACTGGGGCGATTTCGTTCGCCGGCTCAAGCACCGCCGTCGGACACCTCGGCTGTTCGTCGGGTTGCCGGTCGACCTGTTCATCTGGCGGGACTCCAAGAGCGGCGAACAGGTCCGGTTTGTGTCGCCGATCTTTGTGGTCCAAGTGGATCACCTGATGGAAGACGGGATGCTGCACCTCAATGCCGTCAGCCCTGTCGAGATCAACCATGGCTGGCTGCAGCGCCGCTGGCCGAGGCATGACGACCGCAATGCCTTCCTCGAACTGTGCGGTGTGGAGGTCTCCGACAAATACGACGAACAGGAGGCAAGCGAAGCGTGTTCGCCCGGTTTCGACGAACTCGTGTCGGGCCTGTGGCGGCACTACCGGAACCTGTGGCAGGAGCCCGCCGACCTGAAGCGGCTGCAAGCCGAGCCCGCGCTCGAGTCGGTGGAGATATCGGGCATCTACAATCGGGCCGTGCTGATGTCCCAGCAAGGCCTGAAGTACACGGAGGGGCTCTACCAGGAACTCCTGCACCTTGCGAGGGAAACGGAGGACGAGGAACTGGACAAGTCGGCGCTGACGGTCCTGTTCCCGCACGAACCTCCCAAGCAGCCCGCAGAAGCGCAAGAGCCAGAGACAGAGGAAGACACGGCGGCAGAGAGTGAGCGCGTCGCGGAGCTGCATCACCTCAATGACAATCAACGCCACGCGTGCGAGGTTGCTCGGGAAGCGCCGTGCTCGCTGGTGATCGGCCCGCCGGGTACGGGGAAGTCGCGGGTCGTCGCAGCGACGGTGGCCGACGCCGTCATTCAGGGCAAGTCCGTTCTGTTTTCAAGCCGCAACCATCAGGCGCTGGAGGCTGTGGTCCCTCGGCTGAATGCCGTCACGGAGCCGAACATGGCCATGGTTCGCATGAGCCACCCGCCCGGCGATACAGGCGCTGACCCTCTAGCCAGGATGCTGGAGACCCTGTTCGACCAGCCGGCGCCGGACGCGGCAGAAGCGGAATTCACGGCTGGCCTGGAGCGGCTGACGCGGCTCCTACAACAGTTTGCCGACAATCGTGACCGCGTGAGCCGCATCCACGATCTTCACGCGGAGATGGAGACGGCAGAACAGGATCTGGGCGACCTGCTCCGGGAGTTTCCGGAGGAATGCGAGTCCCTGGTCTGGGAGCCGAAAGCCCTGCCGGGATCTGAGGAGATTGACAGCCTCCTCCGGGTGTTGGACGACAGGACAGGCGACGAACCGAACTGGCTGCTTCGATTCCTGGCTCGACTGGTCAGGTGGTGGCGATTGCGCAAGGTGCTGCCGCAAGCCCGTGAGGTTGACGGCCAATATGCGGAAGCGTTCGCGGCGGTTTTTGGAGCCCGTGCGGAACCGGGAACCGAAAACACAAGGGAACTCGCAGAGAGGCTCCATCGCTGGAAAACCTTGGCGCTGGCGCGCGAAACGGCGGGCCGGATCGCCGGACTTCACCGCACGCTCGGCAGCATGCCGAAACTGGCCCAGTGCTACGAGCGGTTCGAGGAACTCATTGCCCGAATCCCCGAGGAAACGCAGGCATGTCTCAGGCAGAGGACGTGGGTGGCGTCCTCGAAGTTGGAGGGGGAGGACCGGCAGAAACTCGCGGAAGTGAGGGCCGGCTTGGAGAACTACGGGCGTCTGGAGACGGACCAGTCCAAGGAGTTCCGGAAGGCGGTGAGGCAGGCACATAGCATCCTCTTGAAGTACATGCCGGCATGGGCGACCACCAACCTGCGGGCCCGATATCTGCCCAGCGTGCCCGGCGGGTTCGACCTGCTGATCATCGACGAGGCAACGCAGTGTGACATTGCTTCCGTGGTCCCGCTGCTTTACCGGGCGCGCAGGGCAATGGTCGTCGGCGACCCGATGCAGCTGAAGCACGTCTCGACGTTGAAGCGAGATACGGAGTCCCGTTTGCGCCGCCGTTTCGGCCTGAACGAAACGCGATGGGAACGATACACGTACTCGAACAACTCGTTCCTGCGGCTGGTGGACGGCTCAGCCGCTGTGCCCGGCGAGCACCGCGTCCGGCTGCTGGATCACCACAGAAGTCACCCGCTCATTGCCGGGTACTGCAACAACGCCTTCTACACCGACACCCTGCGCATCATGACGCAAACGGAGGCACTCAGCGTGCCCCCGGGATTCGATGCGCACCGCGGCGGCCTGCGGTGGACGCACGTTCCCGCCGACGCAGAGCAGGTTTCCGGCAGCGGGCATGTAAGCCAACGACAAATCGAAGCTATCCTCGAGGAACTGCGGCGGCTCTTGGAAGACAGGTTTTCCGGGACGGTTGGCGTTGTGACGCTTTTCAAGGCCCAGAAGAATCGCATACAAGATCGGGTGGAAAGAGAACTCTCGGGTCAGTTGCCGCAAGGTTGGCGGTTCCTGGTTGAACCGGCGGACGGGTACCAGGGGGACGAACGGGACGTGATGCTCCTGAGCCTTGTGGGCGGCCCCGAAATGCCCAGGGGCGCGAAATGGTTTCTCTCGACGAGCCCCAACCGATTCAACGTAGCGGTGAGCCGGGCGAGGGCAGCGCTGCACGTATTCGGAGATGAGGAGTGGGCCAAGGCGTGTGGGATTTCGCACGTAGAGGCGCTCTGGCGCGCCGTTCAGGAACAGAACCAGAGGACGGAAGAGGTGACGCGGAGCGACCTCATCGGTCCCGTGTGGGAACCGCGTTTGGCTGAGGCCCTCCGCGAGGCAGACCTCCCGTTTGAGCAGCAGTACCCGGCCTGTGGCCGATACCTGGATTTTGCCCTCGTCCGTGACGGCCTCAAACTGGACGTAGAAGTCGACGGGGAAGCATACCATCGGGATGCGTCCGGCCGGAGAAAGATCGAGGACTTGGAGCGCGACCTGGTGCTGGTCGCGAACGGCTGGAAGATTCTTCGCTTCTGGGTATACGAGTTGCGAGAGGACATGGATGCGTGCGTGGAGGAAGTCAAGCGGATTTGGCTTGGCGAATCTACTGGGAAGGAACGGGGAAAACCATGACGCAAGACGCGAACGATCCGACGGTTCAGCCCGAACCTGAATCACATGAGCGAACGCTTGGGGACTCTGCGGGTGCGCAGGCACCCCCCTCGCGGGCGCCGGGCAGATTCTGGATCGCGATCCTCATTGTCCTGGGCCTGGGCGCGCTGGTTGCTCAAGGCTTCGGGTTGCGAAGCCTGGTACTGTTCGGTGGCCAGAAGGAGGAATGGAAGGCCACACAGGCCCAGCGGCAATCGCTGCGAGAGAAATGGGAAGAACTCAACAATGAACTGAAAGAAGATGTCGATGCCAACCATCTCGCCTTGGCACGGGCGCAGTCGGAAACGGAAGCGGCCAAGAGCAAGCAGGGCAAACTGCAGGCCGATCTGGAAGGCTTGAACAGCCGGCTGGAGACCGCCCGCGAGACGCTGAACGAAACGATCAAAGCCCAGGAGCAGGCGAACAAGTCCCTCGCGGCGGCTAAGGCGGAGCGCGATACCATTGAAGCACGCCTCAGCGAGGCCCATAAGACCCGTGATAGCCTGAAGGCCGAGATCACCACGCTGCAGGAGGCTCGCGACCAGGCCAAACAGGCAGCAACAACTTCCGAGGCCACGCTGCAACAGCGCTTGACACAACTGAAATCCCTCCAGGGCCAGATCGACGAGATCCAGACGGACCACGGCGAAGTCCTGGACGCCCTTCAGAAGGCAACGAGAAACCTGGAGGGCGTCCTGGCGAACAAGGCTACCGCCGTCGAGAAGCGGGAGGCACACGAGGCGAGGCTCTTGGTGTTGCAGGACGAGATTCTCAGGCAGAACGAGCAACTCAAGAAGGTCCGCGAGCAGTACGAGTCGCTGTCGTCCAGCATCGATACGTATCAGAAACGTGTCAATCAGCTGTCCGCGGAGAAGAAGAACGCGACCACCGACGCGGCGACAGCCGAGGCGCAACTGGCCGCCCTCAATAAGGATCTTGCGGCGAAGCGGGGGGAACTGGCGGCCGTGCAGGAGCGCCTTCAGGCGGCGTCGGAGGAGGAGACCTCTCTCAAGGACTCCATTGCGCAACTGAAAGCCGAACTGAAGCCGCTCGAAGAACAGCGCCGTCAACTCCAAGCAGACATCGCCGCGAAGAAGCGGGAACTGGCCGCTTTGAAGGAAGGCAGCGCGACGACGCGGCAAGGCGGCCGGGCCCCTTCGGCCGAGGGCACCGCCGAGTCCTCGGTAAGTGAAGAGACGGCGCCGGCCACGAACGAGCAAGACACCACCGGAGGCTCGTGAAATGCTTGAACTCGTATTGCCGTACCTGCTTGCTTCCCTCGTGACGGTCGTCGCGGTGCTGACGGCCATATGGGCCTATGTGTACCACCGGCGGCGGGCGCTCGAAGTGGATCGGCTGGAGCAACGGCTGCCGGAGGCGTGTCGCTACGAGGATTTGCAGGATCGAATCGAAGATACGCAAGAGGAACTCGACGCACTGAGCGACAGGCTCGCCGAGGCGAAGCAAGTCGTAGGCGCAAAGGAGGAAGCGGAGAGTTGGCTTAAAACGAACAAGGAGGAACTGCGTCGGGTCGAGGCCGAGAGAGAGCAGCAAGAGAAACTCCGTGCGGAATTGGAGGAACTCCAGCGCCGCCACGCTCAGGACTTCGAGAACAGCAGGGAACTCAGGCAACAAGTGGAAGCCGCGGAATTCAGGCTAGAGCGGCTGCAGGAAGCGGAAAAGCATTACAGCGAACGTGTGGAACAGCTTGAAGCAACGGAGTCCCGGCTCAAAGAGGAGGTTCCCTCGCTCCGTGCCGAGAAGGAATCGCTGCAAGGCGAACTTGAAACGTTGCGCTCCCAAATCGAGGGGTGTCGTTCCGAGTTAAACGAACTGAAATCGGAGATTGAACGGCTCAAGGAACAGCGGGAACAAAATGAGCAGAAACTTGAGGCGGCCGTGCAGCGAAGAGCTGAGATAGAAGTTGATCTCCCAGCTCTTGAACAGAAGGTCGCTCGACTTGAAGGTCTGAAACAGAAGTACGAGGAAAGAGCCGACGAGGAGCGATTGACGGACCTGTGGCAACCAGTGCTTTCGGATATGCGCCACTCGGAGCGAGTCCCGAAGGATGAGCAGGAGTGCCTTGCGCAGGCTGAGGCTTACATCAGAGATACAGGGTATCGCTTCGCAGGCCGGCAGATTCACGCACTGCACACCGCTCTTAAGATCGCCGAAATCTCACCGTTGGCGGTCCTTGCCGGAATCAGCGGAACAGGTAAGAGCGCTTTGCCAAGACTCTATGCAAGTGGCATGGGCATGCATTTTCTAAATGTGGCAGTGCAGCCTCGCTGGGACAGTCCGCAGGACCTGTTCGGCTTCTACAACTACTTGGAGCACCGGTTCAGAGCCACGGAATTAGCTCGGGCCCTTGTCCAGATGGATTACTACGCGGACGAAGATGACCGTGACTGGCCGGCTCCCGAGCAATGGTGGGACCAGGCCTGGAGTTGGGACAACATGCTTTTGGTCTTGCTGGATGAGATGAACTTGGCGCGCGTGGAGTACTACTTCAGCGAGTTCCTGAGCCGACTTGAGATTCGGCGCGACATAGATGAGGAAGACCCTGCCCAGCGTCGCCAAGCAGAGATTGTGCTGGAGGTCGGATCGCACGGCGACGGGGCGTCCGGCCTGCACGTTTTCCCTGGAGGGAACATCTTGTTCGCGGGCACAATGAACGAAGACGAGACGACACAGACGCTATCTGATAAGGTGGTCGACCGTTCAAACGTGCTGCGTTTCGGCCGTCCCCAGACGCTCCTGGAGCCCAGGGCAGATGCCGATGGGGAGACCCCCAACGTCGTCATGCCATGGGAAACGTGGCAAGAATGGGTTAGAGGCGAAGACGCCCTTCCGCCCGAGTACGCGGAGAAAGTCGACGGGTGGTTGAATCAACTGAATGACGCCCTTTCACGAATACACCGACCTTTCGGGTTCCGCGTACAGCGGGCCGTCCGCCTCTACGTGGCCAATTACCCGCGGTACGACGAGCAGGGCCGGAATTGGGCCATGGCGGACCAGATTGAACAGAAAATCCTCCCGAAGTTCAGAGGGCTCGACCCCGGTGATTCGGAAGTGGGACAAGCGTTGAATACGGTGACCGGCGTGCTCCAGGAACTGGAGGACGAGACGTTGCTCAGAGCCGTTCAGCAGGCGGCGGCCCGAACAGATGAACCGTTTCTCTATCCCGGTATTGACCGGCTGGCAGAGGAAGAAGAAAGTTGACACCCCAGGAGCAGGAGAACCTGCCTGTTTCCATCAGGCCGTGGGCTGCCAGTGCACACTCGCATCGCCCCGAAGATGTCAATAAAGCAACGGCTGGGCGGCCATGCATCGTTCTGCCTGCTGAAGCTGCGGCGTCAGTCGAGCCGGGCCACATCGGTTTGCCTGAACTTGGCCGATGGCGAGATGAGCAGGGCAATGGATGGAAAGCACTCGATTTGCCCGCGGCCAACGTTGAGCCTGATGTCGACCCGAAAGCCGTGACTGAAACGCTGCAAATCCTCGTCCGAGTTCCAGCCCATCCCCTCTGCCGGCTATACATAACGCTGAAAGAAGGGATCCCTGCGCTTTCAGGCCGGAAGACCACAGATGACGCTGCGAATGAAGAGTCGACCGACGGACCAGTGAATCCCTGGTCGCTGGCATCCGGTTCCGTATCCGACGTGGTTACCCGTCACACGGGGTTCTTTCAGCAGATGTCACCTCCTCGCCGCGAAGCTGTTACTTGGCGGCCGGCTACCAGCGCCGAGAGGCCTTCGGAAGACGGACCGACCTCGGGCAACCGCCGACAGGGTGTTCAGAGGGCACCGGTTGCGGCAATCCTTCGCTCGTGGGTTCCCTGGAACACATCGGACAACCCCGCTCGCTCCGTGATTGTTGAAATCGCCCGGCACGCCAAGAACAGGATCGAGGACGTGTGCATGCGGCCTCGAAGGGTACTCTCAAGGCGACGTGAACTGCAGCCCGTCGCTCGAGCCCAGGAAATGGATGCGGCATGTTTGCGATGGCTGGTTCGCCAGCCTGGTCGCACGGTCACCGAGAAAGCAGGGAATCGGCAGCAGGTACTGGCCGTCACCCGATTCGAGGATTGCGACACGCCTGAGAATCGAGTCGTCAAAGACCTGCTCGTGCGCTCGATGGCTGCGTGTCGCAAGTACATCAGCGAGTACAGGCACTACCGCGGCCACCAGTACCTGAATGCTGTAAGGCAACTGGCCAGGATGATTGGGCGCTTGCAGTTGGCCTCCCCAATCGCCGCAGTGGCAGGCCTTGTTGGCATGCCACAGCCGAACTATGTTCTTCAGCACGACCACCGTTACAGGCCTCTCTGGCGGTATTACGTCCGGTTGCTGAAGCAACAGAAACTGGAGGACCAGGTTTGGAGGTGGCGGCACCGGATCTGGTGGGAAGATTGCTCCCTTTTGCTGCTTGCAGCCCTGCAGCGGTTGGCCGGCGATCATGAGCGTGGAGCGCCCTTACGGATGAGCCCCGCTCTTCGGAGTGACGTGTACCTGCACGGCGAACCTGTCGAGGGTAGGTTTCTCGATGTGAGTACAGCCGTAGACCGGTGGTTGCTTCCCTCGGCCGCGGGCCTGAAGGAAACGTGGTTTGTAGAGGGCTCGCAATGGTACCGATTCGCGGGTTGCATGGGTCTGCCCGCGGGCCCTCTGGCTCAACTGTGTCCCGACGGGGTCCTCGCCTCTATGGAAAGTCACGGCCGGTCCTCTCTTGTTGGCGTGTGGGCGCTTTCCGAATTCGAGATCCAGGGAGTTTCGCTTGAAGAACGGGCGGCGGAACTCCGGCATGCGCTCGAATCGGGCGACCGCGAATCGCTGAAGGGGCTGCTCCTCTTACCCAAGGCACACGGCGCCGAGAGCGACGGGGGGAAGACTCTTGACGTGCACGAGGCAGGCCCGGCCACTGCCATTCGCTACACAGTCCCCGCAACACAGCATCTGGACCACGTGGCTGATGTCCTAAAGGCGATTCTCAACGGGAAGCGCCCCCTGACGGGCCAGGCATCCAACGTGAAGAAGTAGACGCCAGTGAGGCAAGGCAATTGGCAACGCAAGCGGAACCGAAAGAGGCTGTGACTTCTGTAGGCATTGACCTGCGGCCCGAAGGTGCCTTCGTCGCGGGCTGGATGGGAGAGGGAGAGAAGGGGCGTTCTGTTCCGCTACGGCCTTTCCTGGGCGAACACGCAAGCGAAGGAACCATCCCTCCGGCCGTTATCCTACCGCTACATGCGCAAGAGCGTCCTCGATTCGACGCCGCGTTTCCTCCGCATCCACGGGGGACCGGCCACAAGTGGCCGCCTGAAGCGCAGGTGGGCGAGAAGGCGGATAACGCCGGCCGTTACCCGCTGGCCCTGGCGTGGCGTCATTTCCTGCGAGACCGTGACACGCTCTGGAGGTGGCGACCGAATATTTCCGGGGCCTCCTCTGAAGTCCGTATATCGCCCGCACAGGCTGTCGCAACAGGGTGGACCTCCGTTGTACAGAACGTGTTCGGCGGAGGTGACGAATCCACCCGCAGCGCTGCCGTCCCTGGCGTCTTGATCGTGCCAAACACGTTGACGGAAAACCAGCAGGATGAATTGCTTCGCCAGGCAGGAACGGCCTGCGATCCCACGAACCTGCGGCTGCTTTGGCGCCCGATTGCTGCCGTCTGGCACTGGTGTGACCGTTATCGTGAGTCCTTACGGAGCCTTGCTGAACAAACACATCCTGACGGAGTCGCCGAGGGTGACATTGAACTCGGCACAGTTGTCAACCTGCACCTGGGGCTCGACCTGTGGGAGGCAACGGAAGTCCAGATTGTTTTCCGCAAACGTGAGGGGCAATGCTGGTTTCTCCCGGCCCGCCGCCGCCCAGGGCCGGCATCCGCGTTACCGAGCATCGGGCTTGAGGCAGTATCCTTGCTCGCCTCAAAGGTTGCCGAGAACTCTGGAGCAGAGGCGAGTCCGTCCCACGTATGGAACCTGCTCTGGGCCACGCCCTTTGTGCGCAACGCGCTTTCAGTGGTCTCGGGTGAACGGCAAACAGAGGGCGGTGGTCAGGGCTCTGATGGAGTTTTCTCTGGCAAAGGTCTTGACACCGCTACGTGGCGAAGGATTTCCGAGCGGTGGAGGGAAATCTGCCAACAGGTAGGGAAGACCGATGCGAAGTCTCCCCGCCAAGGCGTGCCCCACGGGACGCTGGGCGGTTCGCCGACCCGAGCGGAAATCAACAAATGGCTGGATGCGACCCGCACGCGGCTTTCGGAACTTGATCAGCCAATCCTCGGTGCGATAGTGACCGGGCCGCTGGCGCGGGTCAGGTGGGGAGCCTCCGGAGGCTTGGGGGAGAATCTGCTTAAGCAGTGCGGGGTTGCCGGTAATCAGCAGATCATGCTGGAGGGAGAGCACTTCCGGGCCTCTGATCTTGCGGCCGTTGCCGCGCGCTTCGACGCGTACCGCGGGGCCGGGCTTCCGACCTTCCTCGATACGCTTCCGCGTCTAAGCATGGCATTGAGCAGACGCGGCGAGCCTGCTTGGGTGCCTCTCCTGCCCGACGATGACAGGTTTGTGGAAGGAGGCAAAGAGTGGCGGCGTAGCGAGCCTGTCAAGCCTCTCTCCATTGCTCAAGGAACGCACGAACTGAAAGTTGCACTCGATCACCAGAACGAAACGACCGTCCGCGTGGCCGAGGCAAGACTTCGGGAGCCTGCCAAAGAGCGTATTCCTGTGCAGCTTGAGGCTTCGATGGAGCCTGCAAGGGGCAATGCTCGGCTCAAGGTAGTTTCGGATCCCGCTGGGCTTCTGCCCTATGGCCGACTCTACGTAGACCTTCAGCGAATGGAGGACACAGGACTGACGCCCTCCGAGTGGCTTGCCAAACTACCAAGGGCCTTCCCTTCTCATTTCCCTCGGCGAAGCAGTCCCGTTTGCTGGACGGGCGGTTACCTCTTCCGCGAAATCATTGGGGCCGCAGGTGCAATTGAGAGGTTCTTGGATCGTCCCACGCAGAATAACCTCCTTGACGTGAAGCAGGAACTGCTCAGACCGGATCGGCGAAACGAGGATGGCTGGGAGTATCGAGCCCTTGACTCAGACGGCATACCCCCAGGTGACGAACCGGGAGACTACCGCCTGTTGCAGGAGTTAGTTGAACTCCTACTCGATTGGCTTGAAACGAAGTCCGGTGATCGTAGCTTAGTTGTCCGTACCCTAGGTTACACATCGACGCCCAACAAAGCAGTGCAACAGCATCTTTCCGACTGGATCTGCTCTTCAGGCTCGAACTTGGAAGACTACCAATTACCGGCGTGTGGTTGGTGCCTTCGTAAGCCAGAGGATATCGCGGAGTTTGCACGTGCGCTGATAGCGCGTTTCGGCTCAAGGCTGACTGGAACCCGCGACTGGTGTAAGGCCTTCTGGGAGATTCTCAGATATCGGCCCGAGGCAACTCGGGAGATCGCCTCCGAGGACTGTGTGACAATCGCTCAGTGCCTGCTGCAGACCTTTCAGAAGCACCAGGCCGCAGGGAACTACATGCATGTATTCCGCTATGCGAGCGGTGGGATCGCGTACCTACTTCGCCGTCGCGCATATGATGAGCAATTCCTGGACCCCAAAGGGGACCTGGCTAAGAGAATCAAGGAAGCATTCAGGAAGGCCATGAAGGAAGTCAAGGACCATCCTGAGAACGTTATCGGGGGAGCCATCCGAATCG